>VBJR01000032.1 GCA_005880175.1 Chloroflexota bacterium | reverse complement strand
AGGCGGCCGCCCGCTGCGCCTCGGCCTGCACGTCCGCGTCGGTCGGGCTGTCCGGGATCGGGCTGTCGTCCACCCAGGCGCCGAGCAGCTGCTGGGCCGGGTTCGCGATGAACCGGGCGTTCAGGTCGCCGGCGCACGACTCGCCGTACAGCGCCGTGCCCTGGCAGTACTGGGTCTGGCTGCCGATCCAGGGGCTGCCGCCCACCCCGCCCAGGAACGTGGTCATGTAGTCCCGGGCCTGGTCGCTGGTGAACCCGCCGGCGCTGAAGCCGTTCGCCCAGTCCGGGCCCCAGAAGATCGCGAAGGCGCCCGGGCTGGTGAGCACGCCGCCGCCGTTGTACTGCAGGTTGACGTCGCCGGGATCGAACGCCGCCCGCCTGACCACCGGAGGGTGGGTCTTGCGCCAGCCGACCGGCCGGAACACCTGCGCGTGCCGGGACAGGCCCGGTCCGCGTACCGCCGCCGCCGCCGGAGCGCCGCTCGCCGCCGCGCCGATCGAGAAGACCGCCCCCGCGACCACCGCCGTTGCGGCGGCCGCGAGACATCGTGTGCGCATCGAAGAGATCAAGTGCCCGACATTCAAGCACGTGAGGCGCGCCCCGGGCACGTCAATCGCGCACGACTCCGGCAGGCGCTACTCACCACGTGACCGGGAGCGCGCGGAGGCCGCCGGTCAGCAGGTCGGCGCGAACGGTCAGGTCCCCGACCGGCGCCGCCAGCCGGAGCGCAGGGAAGCGCCGGAACAGGCGCCCGAAGACCGTCTGCAGCTCGATGCGCGCCAGCGGCGCGCCGATGCAGAACCGGGGCCCGTGGCCGAACGTCAGGTGCGGGTTCGGGTGGCGCGCCACGTCGAAGCGCTCCGGGTCGGCGAACGCTCGCGTGTCGTGGTTGCCGGCGCCTCCGTTCAGGACCACCGCGTCGCCCGCGTGGATGGTCACGCCCGCCACCTCGACGTCCTCGCGCGCGTAGCGGGGCACGCCGCCACCGCCCGTGTCCGAGAGGCGCAGGATCTCCTCGACCGCGGTGGGCAGGAGCAGGACGGCGGCCATGAACGCGACGTAGTCGTCGCCGAACTCGCCGCCGCCGGCGGCGCACAGGCCCGAGATCACGTCGTCGGCCGGCCGCGCCCGCTTCCGGGTCACGAGCTCGCCCATGTACCCGAACAGGCTGCCGAGCGCGGCGCTCGCCCGGTCGCGGTCGTGCAGGTCGGCCATGCCCTCGGTCCAGACGCGGAACTGCTCGCGGTCCTCGGCCGGCACCCCCAGCAGCTCGCAGATCACCAGGACGGGCAGCGGGAACGACAGCGCCTCGTGCAGGTCGGCCGGGCGCGGGGCGGCCGCGAGCGCGTCCAGCAGCTGGTCGGCCAGCGCCTCGACGCGCGGGCGCAGCGCCTCCATGCGCCGGGCCGAGAAGAACGGCGTCAGCAGCGAGCGCAGCCGGGCGTCGTCGGCCTGCTCGGTCTCGTAGTTGTCGGCCGGGCCGCCGAACAGGATCGAGTCGCTGATCCGGGCGGCACGCGCCGGATCAGGGTGGGAGCGGCCGAGCCGGCGCTCGGCGAACAGCTGCTTCAGCTCGGCGTACCGGGTGACCATCCACGCCTCGTCGCCCGTCAGGGTGCGGATGCGGGCGACCGGGCACTCGGCCTGCAGCTCCAGCACCCGCGCATTCAAAAGTAAACATGTAGGAGTATACAATCTCGAGCGAACCATGCGCATGCGCCGGGCCGAGCGCCACGACCAGATCCTCGCCGCCGCCACCCGCGCCTTCGCCCGGTCCGGGTTCGCGGCGACGGGCCTCGACGACGTGGCCGCGGAGGCCGGCGTCAGCCGCGTGATCCTGTACCGGCACTTCGAGTCCAAGAGCGACCTCTACCGCGCCGTGCTCGACCACGCGTGCAGCCGCCTGGCCGCGGCCGTGGGCAGGGACGACTACACCCCCGGCAGCGTGGACGCGCTGCTCGAGGCCGCGGCGGCGGACCCGGACGGCTTCCGCCTGCTGTTCCACCACGCGGTCCGCGAGCCCGAGTTCCGGGCCGAGGTGGACGCGCTGCGGGCCGGCTCGGTGGAGATCGCCCGCCGCTACTACGACGAGGTGATCCCGGACCGGGCCTGGGCGGCGTGGGCCACGCAGCTGACGCCCACCGTGGCGGTGGACGCGGTCATCGCGTGGCTCGACGCGGGCCAGCCCGACCGGGAGGGCGCCGCGGCCCGGATCCTGCAGGTGCTGGGCGCCATCGCGGACGCCGCTCAGCGCTGAGCGGCCACCTCGGCCGCGAGCACGTGCGGGTTCCTGGTCCGCCCGTTGCGCACCGCCCGCACGACCTCGACGCGCCCGAAGCCCACCGCCTCGAACTCGGCCCGGAAGGCGACCGCCTCCCTGGCGCCGCTGATTCAGGCGAACCAGTTGTCGTCGGTGCGCTCGGCCTCCGGCAGCGGCCCGCGCAGGACCAGCTCGGCCGCGTACACCAGGCCCCCGGGCCGGACCACGCGGGCCAGCTCGCCGAAGATCGCGTCGCGGCCCGGGTTGAGGTTGAAGATGCCGTTGACCAGCGCGACGTCCACCGAGGCGTCCGCCAGCGGCAGCGCCTCCGCCGAGGCCCGGCACCAGGCGACGCCACCGGCGCCGCTCGACGCGGCGCGGGCCAGCATGTCGGCGCTGAAGTCCACGCCGGCGACCTGGCCGGTCGGGCCCACCAGCTCCGCCGCGACCAGGCTGTCCAGGCCGGCGCCGCAGCCCAGGTCGAGCACGCGCTGGCCGGGCTCCAGCGGGGCGTTCACGGACACCGCCGCCACGCCGGCGAACCCCGCCACCGCCGACTCGGGCAGCCGGTCGAGGAGCTCCGCGGGGTAGCCGACGCCCAGCGCCAGCTCCCGGCCCACGGCGAACGGGTGCTCGCCACCGGGATCGCGCGCCGCCGCCGAGTAAGCATCGCGAACGAGGGTCTCGCGCCGCTGCTCGCTCGACATGGTCCGGACGTGAGCGTAGCGCCGCCGGGGACCGGGCGAGCCCGACCGACCCTGCCGATGCCTCCGCGTCAGGGTTCCAGCACTTCCTCGAGGAACGCGTCGATCTGGCGCCGGGCGCCGCGGTTCGAGCGCAGCGGGATGGCGAACCACAGCTCGTGCCGCTCCACCACCGGGGTCCCGCCGGGCTCCTCCGTGCGATCCTCGCGCCGGCGCACCATCCGGGCGGTGACCACGCCGCGCCCGCCGCGGCGCGGCCGCAGGAAGCTCCACAGCGCCTCGCCGATCGCGATCGCGGGCAGCTCCACCGCGAACTCCAGCCCCAGGGTCTGCACGAACGGCCCGTTCCGCCCCGCCGAGCGCTCCGTCCCGAGCAGGCGCAGCCAGACGTCCTCCGCGATCGCGAACCGCTCGCCGGCGAGCGTCGTCGCGATCACGGCAGGATCCAGCACGTACAGCACGAGCTGGATGTCTATTGCCGCTTCGGCGCGCGTGCCCTGTTCCACTCCGTCCTCCCCCGCACTTCAGCCAACACGACTCACACCTGCCGCCCGAGTCCGGCGGTCGCCACCAGCATAGCGGTGGTCGCCACCAGGACCCCCAGCGATGTCACCGCTCCGGTCAGGATGAACCGCCGCCACGCGATCCGGAGGCCGTTCGCGCGGCAGCGCTCGTACCACAGCAGCGTCGCCAGCGAGGCCCAGGGCGTCACGATGGGCCCGACGTTCGTCCCCACCAGCAGACCGAGCAGCTGCTGGTGGTTCGCCACCGGCACCACCGCCTCGCCGGCCACGTACGTCGGCAGGTTGTTGAGCAGGTTGGACAGCAGCGCGCCCGCGCCGGCGGCCCGGAACACGCCCGCCGCGTCGCCGCCCGTGCCGACCAGGCCGACCAGCACCGTGTCCAGGCCGTGCCGGCTGACGGTCTGCACCACCAGGAACAGCCCGGTCACGAACACCAGCAGCCGCCACGGCACCAGGCGCGGCCGGAGCGCCTGGCGGGCGCGGAAGAGGAACGCCAGCGCGACGACGGCGGCGCAGACCGGCGACGTGACCTGGAGAGGCACGCCGGCGACCACCCCCGCCACGAAGACCGCGCAGGCGGCGCCGGCGACCCCGAACAGCAGGCGGTCCCGCGGCTGGTGCGGCGGCGGCGGCACGTAGCGGTCGGCGTCGCGGCGGCCGCGGCGCCAGTAGAACAGCCACAGGAAGCACATCGTCGCCGCGACCGAGGCCACCTCTGGCAGCACCATGCGCGCCGCGAACCCCGCCGGCGCCAGCGCCACCCGGTTGGCGGCCAGCAGGTTCGTCAGGTTGGACACCGGCAGCAGCAGGCTGGCCGTGTTGGCGAGCCAGACCGTCGCCATCGCCAGGGACAGCGCCGTGATGCCCGCGCGGCGCGCCGTCGCCAGCATCACGGGCGTGAGGAGCACCGCGGTCGTGTCCAGGTTCAGCGTCGCCGTCGTCAGTGACGCGAACAGGACGCAGAGCAGGAACAGCGCCAGGTAGTTGCCGCGACCGGCGATCGCGATGCGCGCCGCGATCACCTCGAACACCTGCGCCTCCGCCGTCAGCTCCGCCAGCACGATGACAGCGCCGAGGAACACCAGCAGTGGCAGGATGCGCTGCAGGGTGCTGAGCGCGACGGCGGTGGGCAGCGCGCCGGTCACGACGAACGCGGCGCCGGCGACCAGCAGAGCGATGGCGACCCAGTCCAGCGGGTCGATGCCGGCGAGCGGTCGACCCGGTTCCCCCACACGGTTCTCCCTCACGCCTGGGGCTAGGATATCCGTATGCCGGTGGCCCTCGGGGCGGGTTGACGCGCGCCTGTAGGATATGGGAGCGGTGGCCTTGGGGGACGATGGCCCGGGAAAGCCAGTCGACTTCTTCATCAGC
The DNA here is from genome assembly GCA_005880175.1 of Chloroflexota bacterium. The sequence continues at coordinate 6,814 of VBJR01000032.1, read as the reverse complement.
TATACATCCGCCGATCGCCGGTGGGCGGAGTGGATCGGCTGGCAGCTCGAGGAGGCCGGGTACCACGTCCTGATCCAGGCGTGGGACATCGTCCCGGGGGCGAACTTCGTCGAGCGGATGGACCGCGCCATCCACGAGGCGGGGCGCACGATCGCCGTCCTGTCGCCGGAGTACCTGACGTCCGTCTACACCAAGCTGGAGCTCCAGGCCGCGTACCGCTCCGACCCCGACGGGCTGCGGCGCCGCCTGCTGCCGGTGCGCGTCGCACCGTGCGAGACGGACGGGCTGCTGGCGGTCATCGTCTACATCGACCTGGTCGGCATCGACGACGAGGCGGCCGCGCGCCGGACGCTGCTGGACTCGGTGCGCCGGAGCGTCACCGGCCGGGGCAAGCCCGAGACCAAGCCCGCGTTCCCGGCCGCCCGGGCGGTCGCGACGCGGCCCCGGTTCCCGGGCACGGCGCCGGACGGCGCGCCCCGCGACGCGTCGGCGCTCACCCTGCTCCACCTCTCCGAGACGCGGTTCGCGGGCGCCGGGCCGGAGGCGTCGCTCGCCGAGCTGGCCGCCGACGTCGAGGGGCTGGCGGCCGAGGCCGGCGCCCGCCCGGACCTGCTCGTCGTCACGGGCGACCTGGCGGAGGCCGGCCGGCCCAGCGAGCTGGCCCAGGCGCGCGCGTTCCTGGCGGGCCTGGCGGACCGGCTCGGCCTGCCCCGCGAGCGCCTGGTCGTGGTGCCGGGCGACCACGACGTCAGCCGGTCGGCCAGCCTCGCCTACTTCAACACGTGCGAGGCGGACGAGCTGGCGCCGGCGCCGCCGTACTGGCCGAAGTGGCGGCACTTCTCGCGGATGGTCGAGGAGCTGTACCGCGAGGTCCCCGACGTCACGTTCGACGCGGTCCAGCCGTGGTCGCTGTTCGAGGTCCCCGAGCTGCGGGTGGTCGTGGCCGGACTCAACTCGACGACGGCCGAGAGCCACCGGCCCGAGGACCACTACGGCTGGATCGGCGAGGAGCAGGCGCGCTGGTTCGCCGAGCGCCTGGCCCCGTACCGCGAGGCGGGCTGGCTGCGCGTCGGCGCCGTGCACCACAACCCGCTGGCCGGCGATGCCGGCGACGGGCTGCGCGACGCCGAGGCCGCCGACCGGGTGCTCGGCGAGCACCTGCACCTGCTGCTGCACGGCCACGACCGCATGGACCCGCCGGCCGCCGAGCTGGCCTCCGGGCTGGCGCTGGCCGGCACCGGCTCGGCGGCCGGCGCGGTCCGCCGCTACGAGCTGGTGCGGTTGGGGGCGGACGGGATGCTGCGCTGGCCCCGCCACCTGGACCCCCGGTCGGGACGGTGGGCGCCCGAGTCCCCGCGCCGGCTCCCGCGGCGCTGGCGGGCGGCGCGCGCCGCGCTCCCGGAGGCGGAGCCCGAGCCGGTGGAGCCGGTGGCCACGCCCGCGCCGGTCGAGACGGAGACCTCGCCGCCGTGGGAGGTCGCGGCCGACCCCGGCGACGGCCTGCTGTCCCGCGTCGCCGAGGTGTGCGCGCTCCGGCACGCCGGCGGCATCGTCAAGCGGATCGACGGCGACCTGCCCCACCTGCTGGTCACGTACCAGGAGGAGGGGTTCGTCCGCCAGCTCCGGGTCGGCGCCCACGCGGGGACCCCGACCCCGGCCAGCGTCGAGACGTTCATCGCCCGGGTCCACGCGATCGACCCCGAGCCGGGGTCCGTCCTCGTCTACCAGGGCGAGCCGCCCGAGCTGGAGCTGGCCTACCAGGCGCTGAGCCGGGGCGTGCGGCTGCTCAGCTTCGCCGAGTACCGCGGCCTGCTCGACCTGCGCGGCTACGTGGCCCGGCAGCGGCGGCGCCTGGCCGGCGACGGGCTGTACCCGCCCGAGCTGTACGTGCCCCAGCGCTACCGCCCGCTCGACGTGCTCAACGCCCCCGTCACGGACGACCTGCCCGGCGCGGTCCTCCGCCTGCTCGCGTCCGACCAGGGCCGGTTCATCCTCCTGCTCGGCGACTTCGGCCGCGGCAAGACGTTCCTGCTCCGCGAGCTGGCCCGCCGGATCCCGGAGCAGCTGCCGCACCTGACGCCCGTGCTGATCGAGCTGCGGGCGCTGGAGAAGGCGCACACCGTCGAGGAGCTGGTGGCCCAGCACCTGGCCGCCCACGGCGAGGACCGCATCGACCTGGCCGCGTTCCGGTACATGCTCCGCACGGGCGGGATCGCGCTGCTGTTCGACGGCTTCGACGAGCTCGCGCTGCGCATGACGTACGACCGGGCGGCGATGCACCTGGAGACGCTGGTCCAGGCCGCCGAGGGCCAGGCCAAGATCGTGGCCACCAGCCGGACCCAGCACTTCGTCTCCCACGCCCAAGCGCTGACCGCCCTCGGCGAGCGGGTGGGCCTGCTGCCCAACCGGCGGCTGCTGGAGATCGAGGACTTCACCGAGGACCAGATCCGCGCGTTCCTGGGCAACCGCTACGGCGACGGGGCCCGGGCCGAGGCGCGGCTGGAGACGCTGCGAACCGTGCGCGACCTGCTCGGCCTCTCGCGCAACCCGCGGATGCTGTGGTTCATCGCGGACCTCGACGAGGAGCAGCTGCGGGCGGCGCAGGCGCGGACCGGCGAGATCTCCGCGGCCGACCTGTACCGGCAGATCCTGGACCGCTGGCTGACGTACGAGGTGAACCGGCTGGAGGTGGCGGGGTCGCCGGCCACGCTGGACAAGGTTCAGCGCTGGGACGCCGTCACCGCCCTGGCCCTGCGCCTGTGGCAGAGCCACGAGGGCGCGATCGAGCTCGGCGACCTGCACGACGTCGCCGCCACGGCGCTGTCCGACCTCGCCGACATGCAGATGACGCAGGACCAGGCCGCCCACGTCGTCGGCTCGGGCACGCTGCTGACCCGCACGGGCGACGGCCGGTTCGCGTTCGTGCACGCGTCGGTGATGGAGTGGCTCGTCGCCGCGGACGCCGCCCGCCGGTTCGACGCGGGCGACCCCAGCCCGGCGCCGCTGCGGCTCCGGCCGATGTCGCCGCTGATGGTCGATTTCCTGTGCGACCTGGCCCAGCCGGCGGCGTGCCGGGCCTGGGCGGACGCCGTGCTCGCGGACCCGGACGCGGGCGACGCGGCCAAGCAGAACGCGCTCCGGATCGCCGACCGGGTCCGCGCGTCGGCCGGGGTGCGGGCCGACCTGCGCGGCCGCACGCTGCGCGGGACGGACTTCTCCAACCAGGACCTGCGCGGCGCCGACCTGACCGACGCGGACCTGACCGAGGCCTCCCTGGTCGGGACCGACCTCACCGGCGCCACGCTGCGGGGGACGCGGTTGGTGGACGCCCGCCTGGACCGGGCCCGCCTGGTGGACGCCGACCTGAGCGGGGCCGACCTGACCCGGGCCAGCCTCCTCGGCGCCGACCTGCGGGGCGCCACGGTGACGGGCAGCACGTGGCGGCGGGCCGCGCTGGTCGGCGTGCGGGCCGGGGTGGACCTGCTCGCCGTCGGCGAGCGGCAGGGCGCCGCCATCGCGCCCGGGGAGGCCAGGAGCCTGGAGCTGGCGCCCGCCAGCGTGGGCGTGTCGCACAGCTTCGAGCGGGGCGCGCTGGTCGCCGACCTGGTCGCGTTCAGTCCCGACGGCGAGACGGTGGCCGTGGGCGGCGAGGACGGCGGCGTGGTCCTCTGCGACGGCCGCTCGGGCCTGCCGCTGCGCCGGCTCTCGGGCCACACCGGGCGCGTCTGGTCGCTGGCGTTCGCCGGTGCCGGCGACCTCCTGGTGACGACCGGCGACGACTCCACGGTGCGCCTGTGGGACCCGGCCGCCGGCCGGCTGCGGCAGACGATCTCGCGGCCCGGGACGCCGCTGTGGCCGGCCGCGGTGTCGCCCGACGGCCGCGTCCTGGCGGCCGGCGGCGAGGACCGCGGCCCGCGAGCTGCGCACGCTGACCGGCCACCAGGGCTGGGTGTGGTCGATGACGTTCGACCCGCGCAGCGCCCTGCTGGCCACGGGCGGCAGCGACGGGGCCGTGCACCTGTGGGACGCGGCGCGCTCGCGGCTCCGGCACCGGCTGGCGGCGGCGGGTCCGGCGGTCTGGTCGGTCGCGTTCAGCCCCGACGGCGGGACGGTCGCGGCGGCCGGCGACGACGGCTCGCTCCGGCTGTGGGACACGGGGACGGGCGCGCTCCGGAGCCGCCAGGTCGCCCACACCGGCACGGTGTGGACGGTCCAGTTCCAGCCGGCCGGCGGCGGGCTGGTCACCGCCGGCGCCGACCACAACGTGCTGCTCTGGGACGCGGCCGCCGCCGAACCCGTGCGCACGCTCGCCGGCCACACCGACGAGGTGTGGGCGGCCGTGTTCAGCCCGGACGGCACCCGGCTGGCCACCGCCGGCAACGACCGCACGATCCGGCTGTGGGACGCCGCGGACGGCGAGCAGGTCCACTCCCTGAGCGGCCACAGCGGGCCGATCTGGTCGCTCGCGTTCCGGCCCGACGGCGGGCTGCTCGCCAGCACGGGCAGCGACGACACGCTGCGGCTCTGGGACGTGGAGCGCGGCGGGAGCCACCACACGCTCCGCGGCCACAACACGCGGGTGTGGGCCGTGGCGTTCAGCCCGGCGGGCGACCTGCTCGCGAGCAGCGGCAGCGACACGGTCCGCCTGTGGAACCCGGCCACGGGGCGGCCGACGCGGCTGCGGGTCGAGGCGGCCCAGCAGCGGATGCTCGTGATCAGCCCGGACGGCGGCCTGATCGCGACGACCGGCAGCCTGGGCGCTGGCGTTCAGCGCGGACGGGCGGCTGCTCGCGACCGCCAACGACGACGACTCCGTCCGCTTCTGGGACACCGCCACGGGCCGGGAGCAGGGCGGGCTGAGCGGCCACCGCGGACGCGTCCGCTCGATCGCGTTCGACCAGGCCGGCGCGCTGGTCGCCACCGGGTGCGACGACCGGACGGTGCGGCTGTGGGACCGCGCCACCGGCGCCCACGTGCGCACGCTGACCGGGCACGCCGACCGCGTCTACGCCGTGGCGTTCCAGCCGTCCGGCACCCGGCTGGCGACGGGCAGCAGCGACGGCACCGCCCGGCTGTGGGACGCCGGGACCGGCGCCGAGCTGCGCGTGCTGTCCGGCCACGGCGCGCGGATCTGGACCGCGGCGTTCAACCCCGTGGGCGACCTCGTGGCCACGGCCGGCGCCGACCACACGGTGCGGATCTGGGACGTGGCGACGGGGCGGGGCCTGCACACGCTCACCGGCCATACGGACCAGGTCTGGTCGGTGGCGTTCAGCCCGGACGGCCGGATCCTGGCGACGGCGAGCAGCGACGGGACGGTGCGGATGTGGAACGTGGGCGGGATCTCGGCGGCGGCGACGGCGCCCGAGCCGGGCCTGCGCGCGATCCTGCTGGGCCTGCCCGACGGGTGGGCGGCGCTGGCGGAGGACGGCCGCTACAAGGTCGAGGGGGACCCGGCGGGCCGGTTCTGGTACGTGATCGGCAGGTGCCGGTTCGAGGTCGGGGAGCTGGACCCCTACCTGCCGGCCATCCGCCGCCTGGGAGAGGAGGAGGTCTTCTGAGCACCAACGGGCAATCCGTCCACCTCGAGCCGCAGCCGCCGCCGCCGGTGAAGGCCGCGGAGCAGCAGGTCGGCCTGAACGGGGCCATCGCGGCGACCCTGACCCGCCGGGTCGGCTCGATGTGGGCGCTGTACGCCGCCCTGGCGATCGTCACCGGCTGGATGGCACTGGCGACGTGGGGGCCGCTCCACTCCTTCGACGCCTATCCGTTCACGTTCATGCTGTTCGTGAACAACGTGGTGCAGCTGCTGCTGTGCCTGGTGATCCTGGTCGGGCAGCGAGTGCTCAGCATGGCGGCGGACCGCAGAGCGCTGCAGACGTACGAGAACGCGGAGGCGATCTTCGCCCAGGTGAGCGACCTGCAGAGGCACCTGGACCGCCACGACAGCCAGCTCAGCCGCGGGATCAGCATGCTGGAGTCGAGCCCGCACCCCTGGATCGAGCAGCACCACGTCAAGACGCCGCCGCAGGCCCGGGACCAGGCGGTCAGCGTCAACGGCCGGATCGCGGCGTGGCTGACGCGGCGCCTGGGGAGCATGTGGGCGGTCTACGCCGCGGCCGCCTCGCAGGTGCTCTGGATCGCCCTGGCCCAGCGCTTCGACCCGTTCCCGTTCCTGTTCATGACGTACCTCTCGGCCCTGGCCCAGCTCGTCCTGATGATCGTGATCATGGTCGGCCAGGACGTGCTCCAGCTCGCCGCGGACCGGCGCTCGGAGCAGACGTTCCTGGACGCCGTGGCGATCCTGTACGAGTGCCAGCGGATGAAGGCCCGGCTGAGCGCGCAGGACCGGATCATCAGCAGCCTGTGCGATTACACGCACTACCAGATCACCGAGCGGCTGGCGCGGGCCATCCACGACACGTACGCGCGCGCGATCCACGAGGCGTACCTGGAGGCGTCGGCGGACCGCGGCGAGTCGGCGGGGACCCGGGTGAGCCTGCGCACGTGGGAGGAGCTGCCGGAGGAGCTGAAGGACGCGAACCGGGCCCAGGCCAGGCACGTCGGCGAGAAGCTGGCGGAGCTGGGCTGCATCATGGTCCCGACGTTCGACCCGACGCTCACGTTCGCGTACCGCGACGAGGCCGAGGTGCTCCACCTGGCGCGGCTGGAGCACGAGCGCTGGATGCAGGAGCGCATCGCGATGGGCTACGAGTACGGGCCCGTCCGCGAGGACCGGTTCCACCCCGACCTGGTGCCGTGGGAGCGCCTGACCAAGGAGGCCCGGGACAAGGACCTGGAGGCGGTGCGCAAC
>VBJR01000287.1 GCA_005880175.1 Chloroflexota bacterium | reverse complement strand
CTGGAGGCGGCGAGCTGGGAGCTGGGCCGCGCGCCCTTCCCGGCGCTGGAGGCCGAGGCCGACCGGGCGATCGGCCTGGTGGCGGCGGCCCAGGCCGAGGACGGCTACCTGGACTCGTACTACCAGGTGCTGAAGCCGGGCGCGCGCTACGTCGAGCTGCCGATGGGCCACGAGCTGTACTGCGCCGGCCACCTGATCCAGGCCGCGGTCGCCCACGCCCGGGTGACCGGCCGGACCGACCTGCTGACGATCGCGACCCGGGTGGTGGACAACGTCGAGGCGGCGCTGGGGCCGGCGGCCCGGCCCGGCGTCTGCGGCCACCCCGAGATCGAGATGGCGCTGGTCGAGCTGTACCGGCTCACCGGCGAGGAGCGGCACCTGGCGCTCGCCCGATGCTTCCTCGACCGCCGCGGCCACGGGCTGCTGGGGCCGGGCACGTACGGCCCGGCGTACTACCAGGACGACCGGCCGGTGCGCGAGGCGCAGACCGTGACCGGGCACGCCGTGCGCGCTCTGTACCTGGCCAGCGGCGTCGTGGACGCGTACCTCGAGACCGGGGAGCAGGCGCTGCTCGATGCGTCCGTCGCGCAGTGGGAGGACATGGTCGCGACGCGGACGTACCTCACCGGCGGCGTCGGCTCGCGCCACCGCGACGAGTCGTTCGGCGACGCGTACGAGCTGCCGCCGGACCGCGCGTACTGCGAGACGTGCGCGGCCATCGCCAGCATCATGTGGAGCTGGCGCCTGCTGCTCGCGACCGGCGACGCGCGCTACGCCGACCTGATCGAGCGGACGCTGTACAACGGCTTCCTGTCCGGGGTGTCGCTCGACGGCCGGTCGTTCTTCTACGTGAACCCGCTCCAGCTGCGGGCGGCGCACCAGCGGCCGTGGAACAAGCGCGGCTCGGCCGAGCGGGCCGGCTGGTACAAGTGCGCGTGCTGCCCGCCCAACGTGATGCGCCTGCTCTCGTCGCTGGAGCAGTACGTGGCGACCGCCGGCGACTGGGCCGTGCAGATCCACCAGTACGCGCCGGGGCGTGTGCGCACGCCGGACGCCGAGCTGGAGGTCGCCACGGAGTACCCGTGGTCCGGCCGCGTCGACGTGACCGTGTCCGCCACGAGGGAGGAAGCGTGGACGCTGGCGCTGCGAGTGCCGGCCTGGGCCCGGGGCGCGTCGCTGGCGGTGGCGGGCGAGGGGCGCCGCGACGTGGCGCCCGGCGCGTACGCCACCGTCACCCGCGCGTGGCGGCCCGGCGACCGGGTCGTGCTCGAGCTGCCGGTCGCCGCCCGGCTGACCGCGCCGCACCCGCTGGTGGACGCCGTGCGCGGCTGCGTCGCGATCGAGCGCGGGCCGCTGGTCTACTGCCTGGAGCAGGTGGACCTGCCGGCCGGTGTCGAGCTGTCCGACGTCGCGCTGGCGCCGGGCGGCGGGCTGGGCGACGGCTTCGAGCCGGGCCTGCTGGGCGGGGTGGTCGCGGTGCGGGCTGCCGGGGTGAGCGGAAGCACGGGGGAGTGGGAGGGTTGGCCCTACCGGGACGTGAGCCACGCGGACGGCGCGCGGCCCCGCGTGCCGGTCGAGCTGGTGGCCGTTCCCTACTTCGCCTGGGCCAACCGGGTGCCGGGACCGATGCGCGTGTGGATCCCCGGCGCCCCAGCTGCGTCTACGTGAGGGAGAGAGCGATGAAGGCCAGGAGTCTGGGAGCGATGCTGGCAGCGGTGCTGCTGGCGGGGGCATGCAGCGGCAGCGGCGGCGGCTCGTCCGGGACCACGACGCTGACGCTGTGGGCGCGTGACAGCGAGAAGACGTTCATCGGGCAGATCGTGGACCAGTTCAACCAGTCCCACAAGAACATCCACGTGAACGTGACGATCATCCCGGCCAACGACCCGTTCGTGCAGAAGCTGGGAACGGCGACCGCCAACGGGTCAGGTCCCGACGTCGTGTCGATCGACCTGGTCTTCGTGCCCTACTTCGCCAAGACCGGAGCGCTGAGGGACATCACGAGCAAGGCGAAGGCCCTGTCCTACCTGTCCGGCTTCGACTCCGCCCACATGCGGCTCGCCAACTACAACGGCAAGATGTACGCGCTGCCGTTCACGGCCGAGTCGTCGGTCGTCTTCTACAACAAGACGCTGTTCCAGCGGGCGGGGCTCGATCCCGCGAAGCCACCCACCACATGGGCCGAGCTGGAGGCGGCGGCGGTCAAGATCCGGGCGCTGGGTGGTAACACGTACGGGTACGTGTGGCCGGGCGCCAACGGCGGCGCCAGCATCTTCGAGCTGGCCCCGTTCGTCTGGGCCAGCGGCGGCGAGGTCGTCGGCGGGACGCCGGGCCAGTCTGTGCCCATGTTCAACAGCCCGGCCGTGACCGACATGCTGACGTTCATGCACAGCATGGCGCAGGAGGGAGTGATCCCGCCGTCCGCCAGCACCGACACCACGTCCAACTCGCTGACCGCGTTCCAGGGCGGGACCGTCGGGATGTGTCCCGCCGGCGCGTTCTTCATCCCGCAGCTGGAGAGCTCGAAGACGTTCGACTGGGGCGTGTTCCCGATCCCGGGCAAGACCGGCGGGTACAGCTCGTTCGCGGGCGGGGACGAGATCTCGGTCGGCAGCGACACGAAGAACCCGGACGCCGCGTGGACGTTCGTGCAGTGGGCGACGGACATGACCGCGCAGCAGACGATGGCCAAGCTGGGGGTGATGCCGGTCCGGCTGGACCTGGCGCCGACGATCTACACGCCGCTCAACCCCGCCTACTCCATCTTCATCCAGGCGCTGCAGCAGGGCCACACCGTGGACTCGACGGTCGAGAACGCGCTGATCAACGACAACAACGGGCCGTGGGCCACGATGATCCACGACGCGATCTTCAACGGGAACATCAAGGCCACCCAGGACACCGCGCAGACCAAAGCGCAGGCGATCGTGGCGGCCGGGTAGGACGCGTTGAGTGAACCGCGGGCCGGGTAGGACGCGTTGAGTGAGCGGCGGGCCGCGATCGCTCTGCGTGCTGCCCGCGCTCGTCTGCACGACCATCTTCTTCTTCGTCCCGCTCGGCCTGGACGTGTGGATGTCGCTCAACCAGTGGCCGCTGCTCGGCGACCACGAGTTCGTCGGGCTCCAGAACTACGCCGAGGCGGTGCACGACTCCGCCTTTCTCGGCAGCGTGGGGGTGACGGTGCTCTACACCGTCATCATCACGCCGGCCCTGCTGGTCCTGGCGTTCGTGCTCGCGCTGCTGACGCAGGGGACGGACCGCGCCTCGCGGTTCTTCCGGACGCTGTACTTCCTGCCGGTGCCGGTCGGCCTCGCCTCGGCCAGCTACCTGTTCGTGTGGCTGGTGCAGCCCAACGTGGGGCCGATCGGCCGGGTGCTCCAGCTGACCGGCGTCGTCCATCAGCCGCCGGTGTGGCTGGCCGCGACGATCCCGGCGCTGCTGGTCGTGGTGGGCATGGTGGTGTGGAAGGTGACGGGGCTGCAGATGATCCTGCTGATGGCGGGCATGCAGTCGATCCCGGAGGCGATGCACGAGGCGGCCACCGTGGACGGGGCCGGCTGGTGGCGTCGCTTCCTGTTCATCACCCTGCCGCTGCTGCGGCCGACGCTGGCGCTGGTGCTGGTGTTCTCGGTCGCCGGCTCGCTGCTGGCGTTCGACCAGTTCTACATCATCACGGCCGGCGGCCCCTCCAACTCGACGCTGACCGCCGTGTACACGATCTACCGGACGTCGTTCGTCAGCTTCCACCTCGGCTACGGGGCGGCGATGTCGATCCTGACGATGCTGGTGCTGGCCGCGGTGAGCGCGGTGCAGCTGCTGCTGGTCAGCCAGTCGACGGAGATGTCGTGATCGCGCGCGCGCCGCGGGCGGCCTGGTGGGGCGCGTGCCTGGCGTTCGCCGCCCTCTTCGTCTTCCCGCTGTACCTGACGGTCGGACAGTCGCTGAAGACGTCCGCCGAGGCGGCGGCCTCGCCGCCGACGCTGTTCCCGCACCAGCTCTCGATCCAGAACTACCTGAACCTGAACGGACAGGCGGGCAGCATCGACATGCCCGTGCACCTGCTCAACAGCCTGCTGGTGGCCCTGGGCACGAGCGCCGGCACGGTCGTGCTGGCGACGCTGGCCGGCTACGGGTTCGCTCGGCTGCGGTTCCCGGGCGCCGGCCTGCTGTTCCTGGCGATGCTGGCCGCGTTCATGATCCCGTTTCAGGCGATCATCACGCCGCTGTACGTGGTGCTGCACACGCTGGGCCTGTCGAACTCGCTGATCGGCCTGACCCTGGTGTACATCACGTTCCAGCTCCCGTTCGGGCTGTTCCTGATGCGCAACTCGTTCGCGGCGCTGCCGTCGGACCTGGAGGAGTCGGCGCAGCTCGACGGCTGCTCGCTGGCCGGCACGCTGTGGCGGGTGATGCTGCCGCTGGCGGTGCCGGGCGTCGTGACGACGGCGCTGTTCTCGTTCTTCACGTCGTGGAACGAGTTCTTCGCTGCGCTGATCCTGATCACGGACCAGGGCAACTTCACGCTGCCGGTGGTCCTGTCGGTCCTGCAGACCGGCCAGTTCGGCACGATCGACTGGGGCGTGCTGGAGGCCGGGGTCGTGCTGTCGGCGGCCCCGTGCGTGGTGCTGTTCCTCCTGCTCCAGAAGTACTACGTCGGAGGCCTGCTGAGCGGCGCGGTGAAGTGACCGAACCCGCCCACGGCGGTGCCGCTGTTTCCCATTGCTGACAGAGGCATCCGTCCCGTAGGCTCCCGGGCGGTGGCGTCGAGAGGGCAGGCGACGCACCCCTTCGTGGGCCGTTCGCAGCACATGCGAGGGCTGCTGGCGGCCGCGGACGCGGCCGCCGCGGGCGAGGGGTCGTTCGTCCTCGTGAGCGGGGAGCCGGGCATCGGCAAGTCGCGGCTCGTGGAGCAGGCGGCGCGCGAGGCCGCGGACCGGGGCCTCCGGGTCCTCTGGGCGACCTGCTGGGAGGGCGACGGCGTGCCCGCTCTCTGGCCGTGGACGCGCCTCGCGCCCGAGTTCGCGTGGCATCGCGGCGAGACGGCCGCCGGGGCCGAGGAGGATCGGTTCCGGCTCTTCGAGGACGTGACCGCCCTGCTCCGCCGCACCGCCCGCGACCAGCCCCTGCTGCTCGTCATCGACGACCTCCAGTGGGCGGACACGGCGTCGCTGCTGCTGCTCCGGTTCGTCGCCCGCCACCTGCGCGGCTCGCGCCTGCTCGTGGCCGGCACGTATCGCGACGTCGAGACCGGCGAGCCGCTGCGCGAGCTCCTGGCCACGACCGCCGGGCTGTGCGAGCACATCGCGCTGGAGGGCCTGAGCCAGTCGGAGGTCGCCGGCCTGGTCGGCTCCCTGACCGGCGTGGACCCGCCGGCCGCGCGGGCGGCCGCGCTCCACCGCCGGACCAACGGCAACCCGCTGTTCGTGCGGGAGCTGGTGCGGCTGATGGGCGACGCCGCCGAGGGCGCGGAGCTGCGCGTGCCGGACGGCCTCCGCGAGGTGATCGGGCGGCGCCTCGACCGGCTGTCGCCGCCCTGCCGGTCGCTGCTCCTCACGGCGTCCGTGCTGGGCCAGCGCTTCCGGCTCGGCCTGCTCGAGGCGACCAGCGGGCTGGCCGGCGAGCCGCACGCGCTCGTGGTCGAGGTGCTGTGGGGCGGGCTGAGCGCCGTCCGCCGCCGCGAGCTCAGCCTCCGCGCCGCGCTGGCCCTGGAGGAGCTGCACGCGGTCGACGTCGAGCCCTGGCTGACGCAGATCGCGCACCACTTCCGGCTGGCGGGCGAGTGGGGGAGGGCGATCGAGTACGCGACGCGGGCGGGCCGGCGCGCGCTGGGCATGCTCGCGTACGAGGACGCCGCCGTCCACTTCGAGCGGGCGCTGGAGATGCACGAGCAGGCCGGGGGCGGCGACCCGCTGGCGCGCTGCCGCCTCCTGCTGGCCGTGGCCGAGGCCCGGATGGCGTCCGCGCAGATCGTGGCGGCCCGCGAGGCGTACCGCCGCGCGGCCGACCTGGCCCGGACCGCGGGCGCCGCGGAGCCGCTGGCGCGGGCGGCCCTCGGCGTCGGCCTGGCGACGACGATGGGCATCGTCGACCGCCTCGAGATCGAGCTCCTGGAGCAGGCGCTCGGCGCCGTGGGCGAGGCCGACAGCGTGCTCCGGAGCCGGCTCCTCGCCCGCCTCGCGATGGCCCTCCACGACATCGCCTCGGTGGACCGGCGGCGCGTGCTCAGCGACCAGGCGATCGCGATGGCGCGGCGCGCCGGCGACCCGGCCGCCATCGCGGTCGCCCTGGTGGACCGCCACGTGGCCATCGGCATCCACGAGCCGGCCGAGGAGCTGCTCGCCATGTCCGGCGAGGTGGTCCGCCTGGCGACGGCGCGGGGCGACCGCCATCTCGAGCTGCGGGCCCGGCGCCTGCGCGTCGGCAGCCTGCTCGAGGTGGGGGACATGGACGCCGTGCGCGTCGAGCTGGAGATCTGCGAGGCGATGACCGGGGAGCTCCGGCGCGGCGATCGGGAGTGGCACCTGCCGATGGTGCGGGCCGGGCTGGCCGCGCTGTCCGGCCGGCTGGAGGAGGCCGAGCGCCTGGCCGAGGACGGCCTGCGCCGGGGCGCGCCCACGCAGCACCCCGGCCTGGCGGTCTTCCACGGCTCGATCATCGGCCTGGTCCGCTTCCTCCAGGGCCGGCTGCCGGAGCTCGAGGACGTCCTCCGGCGCAGCGCGGAGCGGTATCCGACCGCGCCCGAGTGGCGGTGCACGCTGGTCCTGGCGCTCAGCGACGCCGGGCGCCTCGACGAGGCGCGCCAGCAGTTCGAGCTGGTCGCGGCCGAGGACTTCGCGATCCTGGCCCCCCACCTGCCCCGGCTCCACACGCTGGGGCTGCTGGCCGTGGCCAGCGACGCCGTGGGCGACGCCGGCCGCGCGGCGCTCCTCCACCGGCTGCTGGCGCCGCGCGCCGACTACTTCGTGCAGGTGGGCCAGACCGGCGCCGGCTGCCTCGGCTCGGTCCGGTACTTCGTCGGCCTGCTCTGCTGCGCGATGGGGCGGTGGGACGAGGCGGTGGCCCACCTCGAGCGGGCGGTCGAGGCGAACGCCCGCATCGGGGCGGTGCCGTTCGTCGCCAACAGCCGGTTCCAGCTCGCGCGGGCCCTGCGGGCGGGGCGGGGCACCGGCGACCGGGCGCGAGCGCGGGAGCAGCTCGAGCGGGCCGAGGCGACCGCCCGGGCCCTCGGGATGCGGCTGTGGCGCGGCGGCGCCGAGCCGGACCGGCCGGGCGCGGCGCCGCTGACCCGGCGGGAGTGGGAGATCGCCCGCCTCGTCGCGGACGGGCTCGGCAACGGCGAGATCGCGGACCAGCTGTCCATCTCGAAGCGCACCGTCGAGTCCCACGTCGAGCACGTCCGGAGCAAGCTCGGCCTCGCCTCCCGCCTCGCGATCATGACCTGGGTGGTGCGGCACACGTAGACGGCCGGCGCGAAGATCCGGGCGGATACGGATTCGCCGCGCCGGGCCCAGGGCCGAGAATCGCTCCCGTCGCTGCCGGCAGAACGGCTGTCAGAGGGGGGAGGTCCCGGGTGCGCACCGGGTGTGGTCTCCCTCCGCGCACGAGGGGATTGAACATGCGACATCGTTCGTCAGGATTCCGCCTCGCGGGACTCCTCACGGCCGGGGCCGCGGCGCTGCTGCTGCAGACGCCCGGCGCCACGCCCGCGTTCGCCCAGGCGCCGGTTTCGCCCGGCGCCGCCCACACCCGGCCGGGCGCCATGCCCGCCCTGGGCCGGTCGCCCGCCATCCTCAGCCCGGCCCGGCTGGCCGGCATCCGGGCGGCGGCGGCGAGGCCGTCCACCCCGGCCGTCGAGCTGCCGGCGCACGGCGTCCTGAACGCGCCGGCGCCGTCCACGCCGCGGGCGCACAGGGGCGCGCCGAAGGTCGCCGCGGCCAACGCGGCCGCCACGCGGCTGAAGCCGCTCGCCATCCCCGCCTCGAACAGGCGGCCCTCGCGGCTGTCGCCGCAGTTCCCGACGACGATCTTCCCGTCCGTGCAGGCGGACAACTCGATCGGCTGCGGCTTCGGCGCCAACGAGCCCGCCGTGGCCGAGAGCACGATCAGCCCCAACCTGGTCGTCGTGGCGGGGCAGGAGTACCAGGACAACTCGGGGTGCGCCGACTCGCACGCCTGGGCCTTCACCTCGCAGGACTTCGGTCTGACCTGGTCGGCCACGCTGCTGCCGGGCCTCCAGGACGCCGCCTCCGGTGACGTCGCCATCACCTTCGATCCCGTGCGGGACGTCTTCGTGTACGCCTTCCTGGAGTTCACGCGGGACGCGTTCGGCAACGCGGTGGCTCCGGGCCGGGTCGGGGTCGAGACCTCGGCGGACGGCTTCAACTGGGGCGAGGACACGACGCTGGCCAGCTCCAGCTCGACCGACTTCATCGACAAGGACATGATCACCGTGGACCAGAACCCGTCCAGCCCGCACTTCGGGCGGGTGGTGGTCACGTGGACCGACTTCGGCCCCTCCGGCCAGAACTTCTTCAACGCGTTCACGGACAGCGGCGGCGCGAGCTGGACGGGCGGCGCCGACAGCATCAACATCGCCAACCGGTGCGGCAACGGCACCAGCCCGGCCTTCGACGCGAACGGCGACCTGATGGCCGCGTGGTGGAGCTGCGACACCTCTCCGCGCCAGCTCAAGGAGGAGCTGTCCACGGACGGCGGCGCCTCCTGGGTGCAGCCGGCCGACACGGTCGTCACGAACATCAACCAGATCGGCGATCCCGACGGCGCGTGCTCGCTGAACGCCGGCGGCACGGCGTTCCGCTGCAACAGCTTCCCGAGCCTGGCCGGCGACCCCAATCCCTCCGACGAGGGTGGGACCGCGTTCGTGGTGGTCTGGGCCGACGAGGACACCCTGGCTCAGGGCCGGGGCCTGATCTCCCTCAACGCCGGCGGCAGCTGGGGCGGCCCGACCGGGTTCAGCTTCTTCCACATCGACTTCTCGGACGCCGGGGACAAGTTCTTCCCGGCGGCGGCCTTCGCGGCGGACGGACGCCTGAACATCGGGTACTCCAACCGCAACGTCAGCGCCACCTCGAGCAACCAGAACGGGACCAGCTACAACGAGTGGATGACGGAGGCCAGCAGCCTCGCGGCGCTGGAGGCGGCCTCGTACATCACGTTCAACATCGACTCGGCGGCGAGCGACCCGGGCACGCTCGCCTTCATCGGCGACTACTCGTTCACGAGCAGCCTGGACAACAGCTCGGACACGTTCCCGGCGTTCGCAGACCAGGACGGCACGAGCAACAACCACATCAACACGATCGACGTCTGCTACGCGGGCTGCTGAGCCCACCCCGGGAGGGGCCGGCCGGCGCCGGCCCTCCTCGGGCCACCCGACCTGCTCTTGCCGTTCGGGCGCCACCCCTCGGCCGCTGTCATGGGTGGCGGAGGTACGGCAAGCGACCCCGAGCCCGGCCTACCCGAGCGGGACCTCGAGGCAGCTGTACGAGTGGGGCGGCAGCGTCAGCTCGAACCGCGCGCCGGCCGCGGCCACCGGGCACGTCGTGACCGACACCCGGTCCGGTGCCTCGAACGTGTTCACCGCCTCCGGCGACTCGCCGTGCACCAGGTGCCACACCACCCCCGCCGCGCCCACCGGGCGGCCGACCTCGAAGGCCGCCGGGACCGGCGTCAGAGCCCGGTTCACCACCGTCAGCGTCAGCCGCGTGCCGGCCTCGTCCCGCGTCGCCGCCACGTCCAGCTCGCCGAACGGGCCCAGGTCGCCGACCCGGTGCGGCCACGGCGCCCCCGCCGGGTCCGCGTGCGCGACCGACTGGCACCGCACCAGCGGGTCCAGCGCCACCTCGCGGGCGTGCTCGGCGCACAGCCGGAGGGGGTGGTAGATGCTCTGCAGCAGCAGCCCGTCCGGCGACGTGACGATCGGCGCGATCACGTTGACCATCTGGGCCAGGTTGGCCATCCGGAGCGCCGCGCACTCGCGCACGAACACGTTCAGGTACGTCCCGACCGCGAGCGCGTCGGCCAGCGTGTACCGCTCCTCGAGCCCGCTCCGCTCGTCCCGCTGGCGGTACCAGACGTTCCACTCGTCGTACGCGATGCCGACCTCGCGCTCCACCCGCTGCAGGTAGCGGGCGCGGTCGATCAGCGTCCGGCACGTGCGCAGCGCCCGCTCCGCCTGGTGCGGCGCCAGCACGTTGCTCCAGTAGTCCGGCGACCCCGTGTAGATGTGGATCGAGTGGTGGTCCACGTGCCGCACCAGGCCGTCGATCACCGTGCGGTCCCACTCGCTCCAGCCGTCCTTGCCGCAGCTGACCAGCTCGATCGCCGGGTCGGTGCGGCGGAGCGCGTTCACCCACCGGCGCGCCTCGCGCACGTACTCGTCCGCGGTCAGGCTGCCGATCTGCCACTCGCCGTACATCTCGTTGCCCAGGCCCCAGTAGCGGACGCCGTACGGCTCGGCGTGCCCGTTCGCCCGGCGCAGGTTGGCCCAGTGCGTGTCGCCGGCGCCGTTGCAGTACTCGACCCACGACCGCGCCTCGTCGATCGTGCCCGTCCCCATGTTCAGGCAGATGTACGGCTCGGCCCCCAGCGCGCGGCAGTACGCGATGAACTCGTCCGTCCCGAACGTGTTCGGCTCCTCCGCGTGCCACGCGATCTCCAGCCGCCGCGGCCGCCGCTCCGGCGGCCCCACGCCGTCCGTCCAGTGGTAGCCGCTGACGAAGTTGCCGCCCGGCCAGCGCAGCAGCGGCACCTGGAGCGCCCGGGCCGCGTCCAGCACGTCGCGCCGGAACCCGCGCTCGTCGCTGCGGGGCGAGCCGGGCTCGTACACGCCGCCGTAGATGCACCGGCCCAGGTGCTCGATGAACGCCCCGAACACGCGCCGGTCCACGCGGCCCCGCGTGCGCTCCAGGTCGATCCCCACGCGCGCCTGCTCAGCCATCCACCGACCCTCCTCCGCACGAGGCCCGCACCACCAGGCGCACGGGCAGCAGCACCCGCTCGGGGCGGGCCCGGCCCGCCTCGATCTGCTTCAGCAGCAGCGACACCGCCTCCGCGCCGGTCTCCGCGAACGGCACGTGCACCGTCGTCAGCGGCGGCACCGTGTGCACGACCATCGGCAGGTCGTCGCAGCCGACGACGGCGACGTCGTCCGGGACGGCGCGGCCGAGGCGGTGGAGCGCGCTCAGGACGCCCATCGCCATCAGGTCGTTCTGCGCGAACAGCGCCGTGACGTCCGGCGCCCGCTCCAGCACCCGCAGCGCGGCCCGGTGGCCGCCCTCCGGCGTCCAGTCCGCGGGCTCGACCAGCCCCGGGTCGAACGGCACGCCGGCCGCGTCCAGCGCCTCGCGGTAGCCGTGGACCCGGCTGGACACGACGCGCCGGTCCCGCGGCCCCGTGATCGTGGCCACGCGCCGGTGGCCCAGACGGACGAGGTGGTCCGTGGCCAGGCGGCCGGTCGCCCGGTGGTCGGACCCGACCAGCGACACCCCGCCGCCGGGCACGTGGTGGATGCTGACCGTCGGCACGGCGCCGAGCAGGCGCGACAGCGTCCGGTCGTGCTCCAGCTGGGGCGCCGCCGCCACGATGCCGTCGACGCGGCGCTCGATCAGCGCCCGCAGGCAGGCGGCCGTGTCGTCGGGCTCGCCGCGCGCGCTGGTGATCAGCACCGCGTGGCCGCGCCGGCGCGCCTCGCGCTCGGCGCCGACCACGAACTGCGAGAGCGCCCAGTCGGCCAGGTCGCCGGCCACGATGCCGAGCGCGCTCGTGCTCTGCGTGGCCAGGCCGCGGGCGACCGCGTTGGGCACGTAGCCGAGCTCGCGGGCCGCCGCCAGGACGCGCGCCCGCGTCGCCTCCGCCACGTTGACCGGCGTCCCCTTCAGGATCTTGCTGACCGTCTGGAAGCTGACGCCCGTGCGCGCGGCGACGTCCTTGAGCGAGACGAACGGCACCTACTTCAGGCCCGTGGTGGCGATCCCGGCGACGATCTGGCGCTGGAAGAGCAGGAAGACGAGCAGCAGGGGCAGGCCGCCGAGCACCGCCGAGCCCATGACCTCCGCGTAGTGGATGCCATACGCGCCCTGCACGGTCCCCAGCCCGACCGGGATCGTCATCATCGACGTGGACGTGACGGTGACCAGCGGCCACAGGAAGTTGTTCCACGACCACACGAACGCGAAGATGGCGACCGCCGAGACCGCCGGCCGGGCGAGCGGCAGCCAGACGCTGCGGTAGACCCGGAACCAGCTGGCGCCGTCGATGCGAGCCGCGTCCTCCAGCTCGCGCGGGATGCCGTCGAAGAACTGCTTGAAGATGAACACGGCGATCGGCGTGGCCACCTGGGGCAGGATGACGGCCCAGTACGTGTTCACCAGGTGCAGCGCGTCCACCTCGAGGAACAGCGGGACGATCAGGATCTGGCCGGGCACCATGATCCCGGCCAGGATCACCCAGAGCACGACGCCGCGGCCCCGGAACGGCACCCGAGAGAGCGCGTAGCCGGCCATGCTGGCGAACAGCACGGTCGAGACCGTGATCAGCGCCGAGGTGATCGCGCTGTTCACGTACCAGTGGGCGATGGCGCTGCCCGACAGCACCTGCCAGTACGCGTCCAGCGTGTAGGTCGCCGAGAACCACGTGGTCGGCAGCACGGTCGTCGCCGCCTCCGGCTTGATGGACGTGTCCACCGCCCAGGCCAGGGGCACGATCCAGACCAGGGCCAGCACGGTCACGACCGCGATGCAGGCCAGGTCGAAGAGCCGGGTGGCCCAGTCGGCGCCGGCCCGCGCCGGCGCGGCCGCCTGCTGCGTGCGTTCGATCACCGCCATCGCGCTATGCCTCCCGCTCCTGCCGGCGGACGATGCGGAACCAGACCGCCGAGATGGCCAGGACGATCAGGAAGAACACCACCGCGACGGCGGACGCGTAGCCGACGCGGTAGCTGGTGAACCCGACGTCGTAGATGTACTCGATCGCCGGCCGGGTGGCGTAGTTGGGGCCGCCGCCGAGCAGCAGGTAGATCTGGTCGAACACCTTCAGCGAGGCGATGACCTGGAGCACCGCCACCAGCGTCGTCGTCCGGCCCAGCAGCGGGACAGTGATGCTCCAGATCTGGTGCCACCGGCGGGCGCCGTCCACCTCCGCGGCGTCGTACAGCTCGCGCGGGATGTCCTGCAGCCCGGCCAGGTACAGGACGAAGTTGAACCCGAGCGTCCACCACACGGTCATGAGCACGACCGCGGCCATGGCCAGGCGGGGGTCGGTCAGCCACGAGATGGGGCCGCCGCCGACCCGGGCCAGGTAGCCGTCGATCAGGCCGATGCCCGGCGTGTACATCCAGGAGAAGATCAGGAAGACCACCGTCGAGGGCAGCACGTACGGCGCGCAGAAGACCAGGCGGTACACCCAGCGGCCGTGCCGCAGCCGGTCCGCCAGGAGCGCGAGCAGCAGCGCGATCGCGACCAGCGGCGGCGTGGTGAGGACGGTGAACAGGACCGTGTGCCCGACCGACGCCCAGAAGTCGCCCGACGTCAGCACCTGCCGGTAGTTGTCCAGGCCGGCGAAGTCCGACAGCCCGGGCCGGACGAGGCTGGTCTGGAAGAAGCTCATCACGAGCGCGTACAGGCTGGGCAGCACGAGGAACAGGGCGTACAGCACCCCGAACGGGAGCAGCATCCCCGTGGCGACCACGCTCCGGGCAGGCGCGCCGCCCGCCCGGGACAGCGTCAGCACGTTTCCTGGCATGGCCTCTCTCCCTCCCCGGTCAGACCGGCGACGCGGTGCCGGCCAGCCGCTCCAGCGCGGCCAGCATCTGGTCCGCGCCCGCGGCCGGCCCGAGCGTGCCATTCATGACGGCGGCGATCGCGGAGCCCATCGCCACCTCGAAATCCGAGCCGGACCCGCTGTACCACGCCGGCGGGTCGTAGACGACGCTGTCGGCGGCGCTGGCGTAGTGGGCCTGCGGCTTCAAGGCGCGGTAGGCCGCGCTGTCCAGCGTCGGCCGCCAGGCGGGGATGTGGCCGCCCTCCGCCCACGTCTGGCTCTGGTCCAGCATCGAGCGGATGAAGATCAGGGCGCGGTCGAGCCGCTCGGGGTCGTCGTGCTCCAGCCGCGGGATGACGAAGCTGTGCGAGTCGGCCTGGATCGCGGCACGGCCGAAGACCGCGGGGAACGGCGCCATGTCGAACGGGATCCTGGCCGTCTGGAAGGTGGTGACCTCCCACTCGCCCTCCCAGTAGAAGCCGGCACCCTGGCTGGCGAAGAGCGCCACCGTGCTGCCGTAGTCGAAGTTCGACGGGGCCAGCGACCGGCCGATGGTCAGCTCGCGCAGGAACTCCAGCACCGTGAGCGCGTGGGCCCGGTCGAAGACCACGCCCGCCCCGTTGTCGCGCAGCATCTCTCCGCCGAGCTGCGTGTAGAACGTCAGGAACGCGCGCCAGGGCGTGGCCGGGTCGTTGGCCGTCGAGATCGCGAGCCCGAACTGGCCGGTCACGCGCCTGGCGGCGTCGAACGCGGCGAGCAGGGCGCCCGGGCTGGTCAGCGGCAGGAGCGACCCGTCGTCCGCCAGCAGGCCGGCCTTCCGGCCGACGTCGGTGTTGTAGTACAGCGTGAACGGGTGCGTGTCCAGCGGGATCGCGTAGAGCCGGCCGTTGGAGTGCGACTGCTGCCACGGGTTGGGCGCGAAGTCCTGCGCGCTCATGCCGTGGCGGGCCAGCTCGTCGTCGCTCAGCGGCCGGAGCAGGCCGGCGGGGGCGAGCTGGGGCATCCGGGCCAGGTGCATGATCGCGACGTCCGGCGGGGCGCCCCCGAGGGTGGCCATCGAGAGCTTCGTGTAGTACGGGTTGCCCCAGGTCAGCGTCGTCGCGTCGAGCGAGATGTCCGGCCGCTGGCGCCCGAACGCGTCCTGCATGGCGACCATGCGCACGCCGTCGCCGCCTCCGAACAGGTTCCAGTACGTCAGGACGCCGCCGCTCGGCGCCGCCAGGCCGAACCCCTGGGCCGGCCAGCCGCAGGCCGAGGCGGCGAGCGCGCCGCCGGCGGTCGCGCACCCCGCCAGGAACCTCCGGCGTGTCAGTGTGCCGCGGACCACATTCCCCTCCTTCCCCCTGGGCGAACGTTCGTCGGCGAACGTTCGCTCAGTACACCGCAGCCCGCGGAGACTGTCAAGGTCGGGGCGGTCAGCCCAGGCGGCCGCGCTGGCGGAGCAGCTCGTAGACGAGCAGGGCGGCGCTGGCGGCGACGTTCAGGGAGTTGACGGAGCCGAACATCGGGATGCGGACCTCGGCGTCGGCCGCGCGCGACCAGGCGGCGCTGAGGCCCTGGTGCTCCGCGCCCACCACGAGCGCCACGCCGCCGGTGAGGTCGGCGGCGGTGAACGGCGTCGCGGCGTCGGGCCGGGCGATGACGACGGCCAGGTCGCGCTCGCGGAGCCAGGCCACCAGCTCGTCGTGGCCGGCCTCGGCCACCGGGACCGTGAACAGCGCGCCCTTGCTGGCGCGGACCACGTTGGGGTTGCCCCAGTCCGTGGCCGCGGGGCACGCGATCACCGCGTCCAGGCCGGCGGCGTCCGCGGTCCGCAGCATGGCGCCGAGGTTGCCGGGCTTCTCGACGGACTCGCAGACCAGGACGGCGCCGCCGGGCGGCACGCGGAGATGGTCCAGGCCGGTCGGGACGGCGGGGAGCACGGCCAGCCAGCCGTCCGGCGCCTGCCGGTAGGCGACCCGCTCGAACACCGGCTGGCTGACCTCGACCAGGTGCGCGCCCGCGGCGGCGGTCCGCGCCAGCAGCTCGGGCGCGTCCGGCTGGCGGGTGAGCGCGGGACAGTGGTACAGCTCGACCGGCCGGGCGCCGCTGGCCAGGGCGACTGCGAGCTCGTCGTGGCCCTCGACCAGCAGCAGCCCTTCCCGGTCGCGGTCGGGCCGTCGCCGGAGCGCCAGCAGGCCCTTGACGCGGGGGTTCTGCGTGCTGGTGATCACCACGGAGGCGATGCTACTCAGCCGTGCTACGGTGGCCATCGCGATGAGCGACGTGCAGGATGTGCGGGAGCGGACGGGCGAGGCGTTCGAGCTGGGCGAGCGGCTCACGGTGATCGGCCGGCAGCTGCGGCCCGGCGAGCCGGCGCCGCCGTTCGAGCTGGACTGCCTGGACGCGCCCGACGGAGCGCTCCGACCGGTCGGGCTGGCGGACTCGCGGGGCCACGTGCGGCTGCTGAACGTGATCAACTCGATCGACACGCCCGTCTGCCACGTCGAGTCGCGGCGGTGGGAGGAGCGGCTGGCGAGCGGCCCGGCCCGCGTGTACACGGTCAGCATGGACCTGCCGTTCGCGCTCGCCCGCTGGCGGGCCGCGGAGGGGGTCACGCACCAGCTCCTGTCGAGCCACCGCGACGAGCGGTTCGGCCGCGACTACGGGGTGCTGATCAGGGAGTGGCGGATGCTCCAGCGGGCGGTGTTCGTGATCGACGCCGGGGACCGGGTCGTGCACGCCGAGTACGTGGCCGACCAGATGCGGGAGCCGGACTACGATGCCGCCGTGGCGGCGGTGGGGGCCGCGCTCTAGGGCTCGTGCTGCTCGCGGAGATCGCCGAGACGTCGGCCGCGGTCGCCGGCGCCAGCGCCCGCCTCGCCAAGGTCGAGCGCCTGGCCGAGCCCCTGCGCCGCTGTGGGCCCGACGAGATCGGCATCGCGGCCGCGTTCCTGTCCGGCGAGCTGCGGCAGCGCCAGATCGGGGTCGGCTACGCGTCCCTGCGCGATCCAGAGCCGCCCGCCGAGGCCGCCTCGCTGACCCTGACCGAGGTGGACGCCACGTTCGCGGCCATCGGGGCGCGGGCTGGCGCGGGCTCTCAGCGCGAGCGGCGCCGCCTGCTGGCCGAGCTGATGGTCCGGGCGACCGCCGCCGAGCAGCAGTTCCTCTGGCGCCTGCTGCTGGGCGACCTGCGCCAGGGCGCGCTGGAGGGGGTCGTGGTCGAGGCGGTCGCGAAGGCGGCCGGCGTGCCAGCGGCCGAGGTTCGGCGCGCGCTGATGCTGCGCGGCAACCTGGGGCCGGTGGCCGAGGTCGCGCTGCGCGACGGCGTCCCGGGCCTGCGCGGGTTCCACCTGACCGTGGGCCGGGCCGTCCAGCCGATGCTGGCCCAGACGGCGGACAGCATCGCGGCGGCGCTGGCGCGCATCAGCCCGGCCGCGGTGGAGTGGAAGCTGGACGGGGTCCGGACGCAGATCCACCGCTCGGGCGACGAGGTGCGCGTCTTCACCCGGAGCCTGGACGACGTCACGGCGCGCGTCCCGGAGCTGGTCGAGACGGCGCTCGCGCTCCCGGTCCGGTCGGCGGTCCTGGACGGCGAGGCGATCGCGCTCCGCCCGGACGGCCGGCCCCACCCGTTCCAGGTCACGGGGGGCCGGCTCGGCAGCAGGCTGGAGGTCGCGCGCCTGCGCGCCTCCTTGCCGCTGACGCCGTTCGTCTTCGAAGTCCTCCACCTGGACGGCGAGGACCTGCTCGACCGCACGGGCGCCGAGCGGCACGAGGCGCTGGCGGCGGCGGTGCCGGAGCCGCTCCGCATGCCGCGCGTCGTCACCTCGGAGGAGGCGGTGGCGGCGGACTTCCTGGCCCGGACGCTGGAGCGCGGCCACGAGGGCGTCCTGGTGAAGTCGCTCGACGCGCCGTACGAGGCGGGGCGGCGGGGGGCGGGCTGGATCAAGGTCAAGCCCCGGCACACGCTCGACCTGGTGGTGCTGGCGGCGGAATGGGGCCACGGCCGCCGCCGGGGCTACCTGTCCAACCTGCACCTGGGCGCGCTGGACCCCGCCTCCGGCGGCTTCGTGATGCTGGGCAAGACGTTCAAGGGCCTGACCGACGAGATGCTGGCCTGGCAGACGCGGCGCTTCCTCGAGCTGGAGGAGCGGCGCGACGAGTGGACGGTGCGGGTCCGCCCGGAGCAGGTGGTCGAGGTCGCGTTCGACGGGGTGCAGGCGAGCCCGCGCTACCCGGGCGGCGTGGCCCTGCGGTTCGCGCGCGTCCTCCGGTACCGCCCCGACAAGCGGGCCGAGGAGGCGGACACGATCGACGCGGTGCTGGCGATCCACCGCGCGGAGCCCGCGTAGCGCGCCTCTCACGGTTGGTTAAGCGCAGTGCGGTAGCGTTCTCAGTCGCAAACACACGTGACCAGCCAGCTCACGACCTGCTACCGGCACCCCGACCGCGAGACCGGCGTGCGCTGCCAGCGGTAGGGCCGAGTCCGCGCCACCCCGGCCCAGTCGCTGCGGCGGGTCACCGGTGGCCCGTTCGTCACCTACTCGATCATCGGCGTCAACGTCGTCGTCTGGCTGCTGGGCGTGCTCGCCGGCCCCGGCGCGCTCCTGAGCGGCAGCCCCCTGGCCCCGGCGTTCGGCCTGTACGGTCCCTCCGTGGCGGCCGGGGAGTGGTGGCGCCTCATCACGTCCGGGTTCCTGCACAGCGGGATCATCCACCTGGGCCTGAACATGTTCGTGCTCTACATCCTCGGGCCCAGCCTGGAGGCGGCCCTCGGCCGGCTCCGCTATCTCGCCCTGTACGCCGCGGGCCTCACGGCCGCGTCGCTGGGCGCGCTCGTCCTCAGCCCGACCGCGCTCACGGTCGGCGCCTCCGGCGCGATCTTCGGCCTGATGGGCGCGACGATCATGGGCCAGCGGGCGATGGGGATCAACCCGTGGCGGAGCGGCATCATCGGCTGGGTCGTGATCAACCTGATCTTCACGGTGGTCGTGCCCGGCATCTCGATCGGCGGCCACCTGGGCGGCCTGGTCGGGGGCCTGATCGCCGGCGCCATCCTGTTCCGGCGCCAGCTTCGGCCCGGGGTCTCGGCCCTGGCGTGCGCCGCTCTGGCCGTCGCCTTCCTGGCGATCGCCTTCCAGACGTCGGGGTTCCTGGTGACCAGCCACCTGCGCTGAGCCGCGGCCATCACGGGTCGGGAGGCGGCCACCGGTGCCGTACCCTTGCCAGATGGGTTCGACTGGGGGTGGCTACCTGCGGTTCCCGACCGTCCACGGGTCGGACGTCGTGTTCGTCAGCGAGGACGACCTCTGGCTGGCCAGCGCCGACGGCGGGCGCGCGTACCGGCTGACGGCAGGGGTGAGGTCTACGTCATGGACGCGCTCGGCGGGACCGCCCGCCGGCTCACGTTCGAGGGCTCGTTCTGCCGCGTCGTCGGCTGGAGCCCGGACGGCTCGCGCATCCTCTACGCGTCGAGCGCTGACGCGGCGTTCGCCGGCGAGCCCAACCTGCGGCTGGTCAGCCCCGAGGGCGGCCTGTCGGAGCCCCTGAACCTGGGCCCGGCCATCGGTCTCGCGTACGGGCCCGATGGCGCCGGGGTGCTCAGCCGCCTCAGCCTGCGCGAGCCCGCGCACTGGAAGCGCTACCGCGGCGGCCGCGCCGGCACGCTGTGGGTGGACCCTGACGGCGCCGGCAAGTTCCGCCCGCTGATCGGCCTCGACGGCAACCTCAGCAGCCCGTGCTGGATCGGCGAGCGCGTCTACTTCCTGTCGGACCACGAAGGCGTCGGCAACGTGTACTCGTGCACCCCGGCCGGCGAGGACCTGCGCCGGCACAGCGACCACGAGGACTTCTACGCCCGCAACATGAGCGGCGACGGCCGGCGCCTCGTCTACCACGCCGGCGGCGACCTGTACCTGCTCGACCCCGACCAGGACGAGCCGCGGCGGATCGCGGTCGAGCTCCCCAGCTCGCGGACCCAGCGCAACCGGCGCTTCGTCTCCGCCTCCCGCTACCTGGACACGGTCACCCTGAGCCCGGACGGCGCGGGACTGGCGGTCACCACCCGGGGCAAGGCGTTCAGCTTCGCCAACTGGGAGGGGGCGGTCGCCCAGCACGGCGCCCCGGACGGGGTCCGCTACCGGCTCCTCACCTGGCTCAACGACCGCGAGCGGCTGGTCGCGGCGGCCAGCGACGACAGCCCCCGCGAGCTGCTGACCGTGCTCCAGGCGGACGCGTCGGCGCCGCCGCGGCCGCTCGACCTGGACGTCGGCCGCGTGCTGGAGCTGGAGGTGGCGCCGGCGGCCGACGTCGTGGCGCTGTCCAACCACCGCAACGAGCTGCTGCTGGTGGACCTCACCGGCGACGAGCCGTCGATGCGGCGGCTCGACCGCAGCGACTACGGCGAGATCGGCGGGATCGCGTGGTCCCCCGACGGCCGCTGGGTCGCCTACGGGTTCCGCGACACCAACCGCACCGGGATCATCAAGCTCTGCCGGGTCGAGTCCGGCGCCACAACGGCCGCCAGCAGCCAGGTGCACTTCGACTACGCCCCCGCGTTCGACCCCGACGGCAGGTACCTGTACTTCATCGGCATCCGCGACTTCGACCCCGTGTACGACAGCGTGCACTTCGATCTGAACTTCCCGCGCGCCGCCCGGCCGTACGCCGTGGCCCTCCGCCGCGACGTGCCCGACCCGTTCGTGCCCCGACCCAAGCCGCCGGAGAGCAAGGAGGCGGCCGCGATGAAGAAGGCCGAGTCCGAGGAGGAGCCGGACACGGCCGCGGCCGTCGAGATCGACCTGGACGGGATCGCGGACCGCGCCATGGCGTTCCCGGTGCCGCCGGGCCGCTACGGTTCGGTGCAGGGCATCAAGGGCAAGGTCCTGTTCTCCGCGTACCCGGTCGAGGGCCGGCGGGCGCGCGGCGAGCGGCCCGGACCCAGCGGCACGCTGGAGTCGTACGACCTGGAGACGCAGAAGCAGGACCGGCTGGCCGACCGGCTGTCCGACTTCTGGGTCGGCCGCGACGCGAAGACGCTGCTGTATCGCTCGGGCGGCTCCCTGCGCGTGCTCAAGGCGGGCGAGAAGGCGCCCGAGTCCCGCGGCGCCGCCGCCAACGGCGATGCGCCGGGCCGGGAGAGCGGCTGGGTCGACCTCGATCGCGTCAAGGTGTCGGTCGCGCCGGACGCCGAGTGGCGGCAGATGTTCCTGGAGGCGTGGCGCCTGCAGCGCGAGCACTTCTGGGTCGAGGACCTGTCCGGCGTGGACTGGGACGAGGTGCACCGCCGCTACCTGCCGCTGGTGGACCGGATCACGACCCGGGCCGAGTTCTCGGACCTGCTCTGGGAGCTGCAGGGCGAGCTGGGCACGTCCCACGCGTACGAGTTCGGCGGCGAGTACCGGTCCAGCCCCTACTACGAGCAGGGCTACCTCGGCGTGGACTGGGAGTACGACGCCGAGGCGGACGGCTACCGGGTCCGCCGCCTCGTCCGGGGCGACCCCTGGGACGTGGAGGCGACCTCGCCGCTGCTGCGGCCCGGCGCCGGCGTGCAGCCGGGCGACCTGGTGCTCGCGGTCAACGGGCAGTCGCTGGGCGCCCGCGTCACGCCCGGCGAGCGGCTGGTCAACCAGGCCGGCAACGAGGTCGCGCTGGTGGTCCGCCGGGCCGGCGAGGAGGAGACGCGGACCGTCACCGTGAAGGCGTTGGGCAGCGAGACGCCGGCGCGGTACCGCGACTGGGTCGAGGGCAAGCGCGAGCAGGTGCACCGGACCACGGACGGCCGGGTCGGCTACGTGCACGTGCCCGACATGGGCCCGGACGGGTTCGCCGAGTTCCACCGCGGCTTCCTGGTCGAGTACGACTACGACGCGATGATCGTCGACGTCCGCTCCAACCGCGGCGGCAACGTGTCCGGCCTGCTGCTGGAGAAGCTGGCCCGGCGCCGGGTCGGCTACAGCTTCGGGCGCTGGCGCGGGCCGCGGCCGTACCCGCAGGAGTCGCCTGCCGGGCCGCTGGTGGCGCTGACGAACGAGGCGGCGGGTTCGGACGGGGACATCTTCAGCCACACGTTCAAGCTGCTCGGCCTGGGACCGCTGGTCGGGAAACGGACGTGGGGCGGCGTCATCGGCATCCAGTGGCGGCACCGGCTGGCGGACGGCACGGTGACGACGCAGCCGGAGTTCTCGTTCTTCTTCGACGACGTCGGCTGGCGGGTCGAGAACTACGGCACGGACCCGGACATCGAGGTGGACAACGCGCCGCACAACTACCGGGAGGGCACCGACCCGCAGTTGGAGCGCGCGATCGCGGTGGCGCTGGAGCTGATCCGGCAGCGGCCGCCGCACCGGCCCAACCCGACCGACCGGCCTCGCCTGGCGCCGCCGCGCCTCGCCCCGCGGCCCGGCCGGGTGGAGACGGCCACGTAGCGCCCGAAGGTCGGGATCCGGAGACCGACATGGCGCCGGTGATCTGTCCTGAGTGAGCTGAAGCACGAAGGCACGAAGCGCACGGAGACGCACGAAGGGCTCGGCGAGATGGTCGCCAACGACCTCGGAAGACCACGCGGGGTTGCCTCCGAGAAGAAGGCGACGCGGCTGCACCGCGCACGCCAACCCGTTCCAGCCTGGCCCGTGCTCGCCAGCGCGTCGTATCGCAATCAATCGTCCAGTCGCCCGGAACATCGGGGTCGTTCAGTAGACTCCACGTTTCGCGAGTCCAGTGGAGTACGCCGAACGACTGCGCACCCTCGTCCGGCCGGACCTGGAGCAGCTCCTCGTCCACCGTCCCGAGACAGCCGCTCTCGCCGGCCGCGGTACTGCCGACTACGACGACCTGGCCGGCCTGCTGGCGCTGCCGCACGGCATCGTCCAGGCCGTCGCGTCCCTGGACCGGTTCCACAGCCAGGTCCTGGAGCTGGCCAGCGTCGCGGGAGGCTGCCTCGATCCCGCGTTCGCGGTCGAGCAGGGGCTGGACCCGGGCCTGCTGCCCGACGCCGCGGCCGAGCTGAGCCGCTGGGGCCTGGCCTTCCCCGACGGAGCCGGAGGCCTCTGGGTGCCGCACGCCGTGCTCACGGTGATCGACGACCAGAGCGGCGCCGGCGTCCGGCTGGGCCCACTGCTCGAGGAGCAGCCGCTCGGGAGCCTGCGCACGATCGCGAACGTCCTCGGCGTGACGCGCATGGGGGCCCGCAAGGAGGGCCTGGTCGCGCTGGTCGTGGAGCACCTCCGCGACGGAGAGGTCGTCCGCGAGCTCGTCGCAGGTGCGCCGGAGACCGCTCGCCGGGTGCTGCGGACGCTCCGCGACGCCGGCGGCCGGCGGCACTGGTACGAGCTGATCTACGAGGTGCCGGGCGTGTCCTCGGAGCGCAGCATCTGGCACGGGCCGCTGCTTCCGGCGGACGACGGGATCGGCTGGCTCCGGGCGCGCGGCCTGGTCGTCTGCGTCAACTGGAGCCACATGATGCACGTGCCGGCCGAGGTCGAGCTGGCGCTGCGGGGCCGGCTGTTCGCGACGTGGGAGCCCGATCCGCCGGCCCTGGAGCTGGCGCCGCCGGCGTCGGACCGTCACCCGGCCGACCTGGTGATGGAGGTGGACGGGCTGCTCGACCGCTGGCGCGAGCCGGTGACCCTGCTCCAGAGCGGCGACCTGGGCGTGCGCGACTGCCATCGTGTGGCCACCGCGCTCGGCGTGCCGGAGGGCGCCGTGCGCTTCCTGGCCAGCCTGGCGATCGCGGCCGGGCTGCTGGCGGTCCAGCAGCCGCGGCCGCCGCGGGCCCGGACCTCCCGCCGGGCGGCCAAGCCGCCGCCGGGCCGCCTGGTCCTGCAGGAGGAGGCCGCCGCCGGCTGGCGCGCCGGCGGCGTCGTCGCGCGCTGGGCGGCGCTGGTGGAGCCATGGCGGCGGGGGCTGCGCGAGACCGAGGCGGAGATGGCGTGCGTGATCGACGAGCTGGCGGCGCTGCCCGCCGGCCAGGGCGCCACCCCGGCCAGCCTGGCCCGGCGCCTGACCTGGCGGCACCCGGTCGTCTTCCCCCGCGCCGACGTCGCGATGCCGGCGATCGAGTCGGCGGTGGCCACGCTCCACCGCCTGGGCGTCGGGGGCGGCGCCTCGGGGCCGGTCGCCGGCGTCGGCGACCTGGGCCGGGCCGCGCTGCGCGGCGCCCGCCCCGACCGGCTGGCGCCCCTCTTCCCGCCGCTGGAGGCCGCCTGCACGGTCACCGCCGACCTGCGGATCGTGGTCGCCGGCCCGCCCGAGCCCGAGCTGGCGCGGACGCTGGCGGCCCTTGCCGACCTGGAGGCGGCGGCCCCGGCCCGCATCTACCGGGTCAGCGCATCCTCGCTGCGGCGGGCGCTGGACGGCGGCATGAGCGCGGGGGAGATGGCCGACTTCCTCCGCGCCCGTTGCCCGACCGGCCTGCCCCAGAACGTCGCCGCGCTGATCGAGGACGTCGGGCGCCGCCACGGCCGGCTCCGGGTCGGCCGGGCGGCCGTCTACCTGCAGGCGGAGGACCCGGCGCTGGTGGCCGAGGTGGCCGCCGACCGCCGGCTGCGCGGCCTCCAGGTGCGGGTGCTGGCGCCGACGGTCGCGGTGGTCGAGGGCGCGGACGAGCGCCAGACGCTGGACGCGCTGCGCCGCGCCGGCTACATGCCGGCGGCCGAGGCGGAGGCCCCGCCGCCGGCCCGGCGCGCGGCCGCCCGGCGTCCCGCGCCGGCGCCCGCCGCCGAGCCCGCCGGGCCGGACCTGCGCGGGCTCGCCGACCGCCTGCTCGCCGGCCGGCGCCCGTCCACGCGCCCGCCTGCGCGGGCGATCGACGACGGCGCGCTCCGCACCGGCGTCACCGTGACCAGGCCGGCCGACGTCGAGCGGCTGCTGCGGGTGGCGGTGGACCGGGGCCTGGTCGTCGAGATCGAGTACCAGAATGGCCAGTCGGGGTCGGTCACACGGCGGGCCGTCGAGCCGCGCCTGGCCGGCGACCGCGGGGTGGTCGGCTTCTGCCGGCTGCGCCAGGACGACCGCTCGTTCGCGTTCGCGGGCGTGCGCTGGGCCCGGGCGACCGGCGAGGTGGTCCAGCACGGGGAGGTCGGCCTGGGCGTGGACGGCTCGTGATCACCGCCAGCGACAACCCGCTGATCGTCCAGTCGGACCGGACGGTCCTGCTGGAGGCAGGTCACCCACGCGCCGAGGCGTGCCGGGCCCAGCTGGCCCGGTTCGCGGAGCTGGAGCGGAGCCCCGAGCACATCCACACGTACCGGATCACCCCGCTCTCGATCTGGAACGCGCGCGCGGCGGGCATGAGCGCCGGGGACATGGTGGGCGCGCTGCGCGAGTTCTCCCGGTACCCGCTCCCGCCCGCGATCGAGGCCGACATGGTGGACCAGGCCAACCGCTACGGCCGGCTGCGGCTGGAGCGGGCCGGGTCCGGGCTGCGCCTGGTGGCGGCGGAACCGGCGATCCTGGAGGAGGTGGCGCGGGCGCGGCCGGTCGCCGGCCTGCTCGGGGAGCGCCTGGCCGCGGACGCGTTCGCGGTGCCGGCGCTGGCCCGGGGCCGGCTGAAGCAGGCGCTGATCAAGCTCGGCTGGCCGGCCGAGGACCTGGCCGGCTACGCCGAGGGCGCGCCGCTCGCGGTCTCGCTGCGGACGGCGATCGACGGCGGCCGGCCGTTCGCCCTGCGCGCGTACCAGGGGGAGGCGGCCGACGCGTTCTGGGCCGGCGGCGGCCTGGGCGGCGGCAGCGGCGTGCTGGTGCTGCCCTGTGGCGCGGGGAAGACGGTGATCGGGATCGCGTCGATGGCGCGGGCTGCCACGCGCACGCTGGTCCTGGTCACGAGCATCGTGGCGGCGCGGCAGTGGCGTGACGAGCTGCTCCGCCTGACCGAGCTGACGGCGGACGAGGTGGGGGAGTACTCGGGCGAGGAGAAGACCGTGGCGCCGGTCACGATCGCCACGTACAACGTGCTGACGTACCGCAAGCGCGGCTCCGAGGAGTTCCCGCACCTGGCGCTGCTCAGCCGCCAGGACTGGGGCCTGATCGTGTACGACGAGGTCCACCTGCTGCCGGCGCCGGTGTTCCGGATGACCGCGGAGATCCAGTCCAAGCGCCGGCTCGGGCTGACGGCCACGCTGGTCAGGGAGGACCACCGCGAGGACGACGTGTTCAGCCTGATCGGGCCCAAGCGGTACGACGCGCCGTGGCGGGACCTGGAGTCGCAGGGCTGGATCGCGCCGGCGGTGTGCACGGAGGTCCGGGTGGCGATGGCGCCGGACCTGCGGATGGCGTACGCGGTGGCGGAGTCGAAGGACCGCTACCGCATCGCGGCGTGCAGCCCGGCCAAGCTGCCGGTGCTGGAGGCGCTGTGCGCGCGCCACCGCGGCGACCGCGTGCTGGTCATCGCCCAGTACCTGGAGCAGCTGGACGTGATGGCCGAGCGGCTGGGCGCGCCGCTGATCACGGGGCGCACGCCGACCGCCGAGCGCGAGCAGCTGTACGAGCGGTTCCGGACGGGCGACCTGCGGCTCCTGGTCGTGTCGAAGGTGGCCAACTTCTCGATCGACCTGCCGGAGGCGAACGTGGCGATCCAGCTGTCGGGCACGTTCGGCTCGCGGCAGGAGGAGGCGCAGCGGCTGGGCCGCATCCTGCGGCCCAAGGCGGACGGCGGCCAGGCGCGGTTCTACACCCTGGTCAGCCGGGAGACGAACGACCAGGAGTACGCGATGCACCGGCAGCTGTTCCTGGCCGAGCAGGGCTACCGCTACGAGATCGTGGACGAGTCGGAGGTGACCTCCACCCGGGCCTCGTAGGCCGCCGAGCCGGACGGGAACGCGACCGCCGCCGCGTCCGGGACCGTGCGGGCGCCGCTCGTCAGCCGGTTCAGGCCCTCCCAGCCGTCGCGCATCCAGACCACCCCGGCCGGCACCCGGTCCGTGACGTGGGCGCACGCGCACAGCTCGCCGCGGTCGTTGGCGACGCGGATCGGGTCGCCGTCGGCCAGGCCCCGGGCGGCGGCGTCGGCCGGGCTGATCCACAGGCGCGGGCCCGGGTCCGCCCTGGCCAGCGAGGGCAGCGCCCGCCCGTGGTCGTAGAAGGCGTGGAAGTGGGTCAGCATCCGGCCCTGGGTGAGCACCAGGGGGTAGCTCGCGGCCTTCTCGGACCCGGCGTGGCTCTCGCCGCGCGGCTCGTACACCGGCAGCGCCGGCAGGCCCATCTCGACGGCGCGGCCGGACACGAACTCGACCTGGCCCGACGGGGTCGCGAACCGGAGGTCCGGGTGGCCGACCGGCGAGACGTCCAGCGCCACGCGGGGCACCCCGGCGCGCAGGTCCGCGACACTGGCGTGGCGGGTGGCGCGGTGGTCGAAGATCGCGTCCATCGCGTCGTCGATCGACGCCCAGGGGAAGACGTCCTCGACGCCCAGCCGCCGGCCGAGCTGGTCCAGCAGCCACCAGCCGGGCCGGGCCTCGCCGCGCGGCGTCAGCGCCCGGTCCATCAGGTACAGGTGGCTGTTCGTCGTCTTGAACCCGGTCTCCTCCAGCCAGGACGTGCCCGGCAGGACGACGTCGGCGCACCGGCGCGCCGTCTCCTGCATGAACAGGTCGAAGCTGACCACCAGGTCGAGCCCGCCCAGCGACCGCTCCACCTCGGCGCTGTTCGCGAACGAGGAGAGCATGTTCGTGCCGAGCAGCAGGAGGACCCGGACGTCGCGGCGGGCGAGGGCGGCCGCGATCGTGCTCATCTCGCTGACCACCTCGCGCTCGCCCAGCGGCACGGCCCGCGGCGGCACCACGCTGGCCATGCCCATGCCGTGCGACTGCGCGGCGTGGCGCGGCCCCATCCCGGCCCCGGCGAAGCCGAGGCTGCCGGTCAGCGCGGGCAGGCACGAGATCGCCCGGGCGGCGTGCCAGCCGTTGCCGCTCTTGTGCATCGAGCTGCCGCCGGCCAGGATCATCGCCCGCCGGGTGCCGGCGTACGCCCTGGCCAGGCCGCGGATCCGTTCGGCCGGGATGCCGGTCTCGGCCTCGGCCCACTCCGGCGTGCAGCCGCGCACGTGCGCCGCCAGATCGTCGAAGCCGGTCGCGTGGCGCGCGACGAACTCGGCGTCGTGGCGGTCCTCGCCGATGATCACGTGCATCAGCGCCAGCGCCAGGGCCGCGTCGGTGCCGGGCCGCACCCGGAACGTCTCGTCGGCGTGGGCGAACGCCTCGGTGTCGCGCACGTCGATCGCGATCACCCGGGCGCCGCGCCGGCGCGCCGCGACCAGGCGGGGGGCCGTGTTGGGCTGGCTGGCCAGGTTGGCGCCCCAGAGCACGACCAGGTCGGCGTGGTCGGCCAGGTCGTCCATCGCGTTGACCTCGGTCACGCCCGTCAGGTTGAACCCGAGGCCGCCGAGACCCCAGCAGACGATCGCGGGCTGCCACCACTGCGTGCCCACCAGGTGGGCGAACCGCTGCGACAGCTGCTTGAGCACGCTGTTGACGGCGACCCCGTGGCCGATCCACACGGCGGTGGCCGCCGGCCCCGCCGTCCGGATGGCGTCCGCGATCCGGTCGAGCGCCTGGTCCCAGGACGCGTCCCGCCAGCCGCCGGCGCCGCGCCGGTCGCGCATCCGCGGCGCGAGCAGCCGGTCCGGGTTGTCCACGATCTCGCCGGTCGCTCGCCCGCGCACGCACAGGAAGCCGCGGCTGTCGGGGTTCTCGCGGTCGCCGTGGACGGCGACGACGCGGTCGTCCTCGATCTCGACCTCCATCCCGCAGTACGTGGGATGGCAGTTCATGGGGCACATGGTCCGGTGCTTCCGGGGCATGGCCCACATCCTAGGTGCCGCCGGCGTCGGGCGGGGACCAGCGCCCGGCGCCGGCCCCCAGATCCCCACCAGCGTCGCGAGTGTCAGTTGACGACGACCGCGCCGCCGCCCTGGGTCGTGTCGGTGATGCTGTACGTGGCGCTGAAGTTGGCCGTGCCGAAGCACGTCCCGGGCCCGCTCGACTTGGTGAACGAGACGTTGCTGAAGTTCAGCGTGGTCGTGGCGGTGCCGCCGATGCTCCCGCCGGTCGGGTTGTAGACGCAGTTCTGCGCGCCGAAGATCGTCTGGACGTTCACGGTGGCCACGATGCTCGTCGCGCACCCGGTGGCCGTCGCGGGCGAGATCGTCGCCCTGGCCGGGCTGGTCGTGTCGTCGACCTTGACGTTCCAGGGGCAGGACGAGCTGGCGTTGGTGATGATGCTGTTGATGCCAGTGGCGCCGAAGACGCCGCTGATGCTGCAGCCGCCGAACGTCTGGGCCGAGTTCGTCTCCGTCGCCTGTCCGGTCGGCGGCGGGTTGGAGACGGCCGTCGCCGCGAGGCCAGAGCTCGTGCACGTGACCTTCTGGCTGCTGCTCGAGCTGTTGACGAACGTGGCGCTGCCGCTGAGCGCGCCGCTCAGCGAGTCGCCGGAGGCCACGGCCGGGCCGCTGGAGCTCCCGACCGTCAGGATCGCGCTCGCCGCGGACGCGCTCAGCGGCAGGGCGGCAAGCGCCGCCGCGATCGCGCCCGCGATCCCGAGGAACCAGTACCTGCGCATGGGATCAGTACCCCTCCTGTATGGGTATGGGTCGCAGCAGGATGCATCTCTCCGTCCGGCTGAGCGGGCCCGCAGATCCGAGTACTAGTACGTATCGGTACCGACCTGGTGGATATTACCGGCCAGTAGTGGAGCCGTCAAGGTCGGTGTGGGAGCGAGCCAGCGAGGCCTCCGGCCCGAGGCCGCCGGCCCGGCCGGCCGGCCAGTAGCGCGTCAGGACCCGGCCGAGGATGCGGTCGCGCGGGACCAGCCCGAACGTCCGGGAGTCGATCGACACCCCCCGGTTGTCGCCGAGCACGAAGAACTCCCCGGCCGGCACGGTGAGCGGCCGGGCCGCCGGGCCGCCCGCCCGGCCGCCGGCGTCGCAGCAGAACTCCGGCCGGCCCCAGTCGCCCGCCAGGTACGGCTCGTCGAGCTGCCGCCACGGGCCGGCGCCGCCGGGCCGGAGCAGGACCACGGGGTGCGGCCGGCCGCCCGGGCCGTCCACGTGCGTCCCGTCGATCGCCACCGTGTCGCCCGGCACCGCCACCACGCGCTTGACCCCGGGCACGCCGCTGGGGTTCAGGGCGATGACGACGACGTCGCCGCGGGCCGGCGGCGCCAGGCGCGGACCCAGCCGGTCCACCAGGAGGAGGTCGCCGTCGCGCAGCGTCGGCGACATGCTCGGGCCCTCGACCCGGGCGGTCAGCGCGGCGAGCGCGACCGCCGCCACGGCCGTGGCGGCGGCCAGCGCCAGGGCGCCGTCGCGGAGCAGGCGCCAGAGCAGCGGGCTACTTCGCCCCCGCGCGGACCGGGGTCCAGGCGAAGCCCAGGGCTCCCCCCACCGTTCCCAGGATCAGCCCGATGCCGAAGCCACCGTAGTCCGATGTCAGCAGTGAGACGACCGAGAACAGGACGGCCAGCAGCCCCACCAGGTGCCGCAGGTGGGGCGTGAACCACAGGAACAGGCCCATCATCGCGACGAGCACGCCGACCAGGATGCCGGCCCACACCGTGGTGCCCGAGATGAGGATCACCTTGACCGCGGTGGTCGGCCCGTACGCCATCGCGGCGCCTCCGAGCACGCAGCAGAGGCCGCCCCAGAAGGGGCGAGCTCGCTGCCACGTGCGGAAGCCCGTGACGTCGATCGTCAGCACGGCGCTCCGAAACCGACGTTGAGACCGGGCAGCGTCAGGGACGCCGCCGTCTGCCCGCTGGCGACTTGGCGCAGGCCGCCGAGCGTGGCCTTCGTGGCCGTCTGGCCGAACGTCCCCGCCGGGACGGGGCCGGTCGCCACGTTGGGCCCACTGCCACGGCCCGCCGGCGCGGTCAGCGCGGGGCTCGTGAACTGCCCCATGTCCTGGCCGATGTCGATGTTGGTGAACGTCGCGCTCGTGGCGGCGATCGACGTCGCGTCCACCACCAGGCCGGTCGCGGTCACCGGGCTCCCCGAGGCCGTGCCGGCGGTGGTGCGCAGCGTCACGGGTCCGACGGACACCGACTGGCACAGGTTGACCAGCTCGGCGTTCGGGATGACCGTCTCGACCTGGGGCACCGGCGACCCGTTGCCGGCGAAGTCCGCGACGCCGAACTGGTACAGCCCGACGCCGTTGCCGTCCGCGGCGCCGGTGGAGAGGCTGTCGGCCGTGATCGTCAGCGCGGTCCCCGAGACCGCGAACGAGACCGCCAGCGTCCCCGACGCGGCCAGGAACAGCAGGCCCGCGATCGCCGCGTACGTCGGCGCCAGCACGAGCAGGAACGTCCGCCATCGGGTCCGGCCGACGACAGGCTCGGCAGTTTCGTCCATCATGGACAAACCTCCCCTCTCTCTTCTTCGCGGTCCCCGGGGGACCGCCACCCGTCACACGCCCCCCACGGGGAGCCTCCCGGAAGTCTGGTACTTGCGAGTACCGAAGTCAATGGGGAACTGACTTCTCGGTAGTACGTTTGGGTACCTGCCACCCGAAGGCCAGCGAGCTGCCCACCACGCCGAGCACCATCCCCAGGATGAACCCGCCCAGGTTCGACGTGACCCAGGTGCCCAGGCTGAGCAGGACGGAGAGGATCGAGTAGAAGAGGCGCTGCTCCGGGTTGAACCAGAGCAGGAACCCGCAGACCAGCATGACGATGGGCAGCAGGTAGCCGGCGATGCCCTCCGGGCCCAGGTGCAGGATCACCCGCAGCGGGACCACCTCGGTGACCAGGATCTCGGCCGCGCCGACGAGGACCAGCAGGCCGCCCCAGAACGGCCGGCTGCGCCGCCAGTGGCTCCAGGCCCGCCAGGCGCGCCCCATCATGGCGTGAGACCCCGCCGGGCGGGGCCCGGCGGAATCTCGAGGTCCACTGCCAATCCGATCAGCAGCCCGTGTCGCTGAAGGTCAGCGTCAGTCCGGGCAGCGAGAACGCCGCCGCCGTGGTCGCGAAGTTGTCCTGGCGCAGGTTGGTGATCGTCACCGAGTCGGCCTGCTGGCCGAAGTCGCCGGGCGGCCCCGTCACCCCGGGGACCTCCGTGAACGTGCTCGCGTCCTGGCCGATGGCGATGTTGTTGAACGTGGCGTCACCCGTCAGCAGGTCCGAGTCCACCACGAGCGTGGTCGCCTGGACCGGCCGCCCGCCGCCGCCGGCGGTGATCTTGAGGTTGGTGCCGCCCAGGTTGACGCTCTGGCACAGGTCGGACAGCGTCGCGGACTTGATCGCGGAGACCGCCACCAGGACCGTCCCGCCGCAGTTGCCCTGGTTCGCCGTCGCGGCACCCAGGCAGTTGGACGCGTTGGGGCTGTTGGGCGTCATGCTGTCGAAGAAGCCGAACTGCTCGAAGCCGGTGCCGTCCAGCCGCGTCGACGTGACCGTGAAGGGAACCCCGGAGATCGCGAACTGGGCCGCGAGAATACCCTGCGCGGTGAGCACCACCAGCACCGCGCCCGCGGCCGCGGCGGCTGCGAGCATCGCTCCCGCACGCCGCCAGCGGATCCTGCCCTCGTCCATGGGCGGGTTTCCGTCAGCCATCGGCAAACCTCCCTAGATCATCCGCAACCCGCTCCCCTCTCTCGTGAAACGGGCCACTCTCACCCGTCGGGCGCCTCCAGGTCGGCGACGCCTTCGTCGCCGTCGAGTCTGGTACTTGTGCGTACCCGATGTCAACGGTCGAGTACGTTGCCGTACTACTTTTGGGTAACCGGCTCAGCCGGTGACCCGGAGCCAGCCGGCGGCGTCTCCGCCCAGCGCTCGCAGCAGCGGGCTGGCGGGGTCGGCGCCGGCCAGCCAGACCTCGTCCCCGCGCCGCACCAGCCGGCCGCCGGCCTCCGCCAGGAGCAGGGCCACCGCCCGCGGCTCGGGGGCCGCGACGGAGTCGAGCCGCTCGGGCGGCGCGACGCCGAGGGCGGCACAGGCCGCCGGCAGGGTCTCCGCCCAGACGCTGGGCGGCACGCTCGGCCAGGGCTCGCCCATCGCCACCTGGAGCAGCGTGGTCAGGGCGGACACGCGCGTCGCGTGCGGCTCGGGGGCGCTCCACAGCGCCCGCTCGTGGTGGAGGCCACGGAGGAGGTCGCGCGCCCGCGTGGACCCGCTCTCCGGCGCCAGCGCCACCCAGGTCCGCTCGCGCCGGAGCCGCGCCCGGTGCTCGCCCTGGAACACGGTGAGGCCCGGCTGCCCGCCGGCGGCGGCGGCGAGAGCGGTGAGCTGGCCGTCCACCGGCTCGCCCTGGGCGGGCGTGCCGGGCTCCTCCTCCCAGGCCTGGGAGGCGCGCTCCACGCGGCCGTCGCGGAGGCACGCGACCGGCAGGCCCAGCCGCGCCGGCCCGAGGCCGAGGCAGGCGCCGGTCAGCCCGTGCCCGGCCGGCCCGGGCGGCAGGGCCGCGCCGCCGAGCGCGTCCGCGACCATCCGCACGTAGCCCCAGCCCCACCGCTCCCGCCGCAGCGCGTGCCGCGCGGAGCGGACCGCGGCCGCCGGCCGCGGCGCGCCTGGCCACTCGACCGCGAACGTCGGCCCGGCGCCCACCCGCAGGAGCACGCGCTCCGCCGCCTCGTGCTGGCGCGCGTTGACGGCCAGCTGGACCAGCGCCAGCGCGATCGCCGCCGGCGCCGGGACGGCCTGCGCCGGCAGCGGCCCGACGACCTGGACCGCCAGGCCCTGCGTGCGGGCGCGGACGGCGGCGGCCGTGAGCGCGATCACGTCCCCGGCGGTGCCCGGCGGGTCGGCGTCGGCGGGTCGGCCGGCGACCAGGGCCAGGCCGGCGGCGAGGACCGTCGTCTGGAGGGCGGCGTCGCCGGTCGAGACCGCGGCCGCCGCCGCGAGCTCGTCCAGCAGGCGGCCCATCAGCGCGTCGAGCTCGGGCGCCGGCGCGTCGGGCGCCACCAGCAGGTGCCAGGCGCCGGCCCGGTACGCGAGCGTGCCCGGGCAGCGGCCGGCCCACTCCGGCGTGGCCGCCACGGTGCCGCCGTCGCCGTCCACCAGGGCCGCCGGGAGCGGGAGCCCCGGCACCTCCGACGGCTCGAGCCTCACGGCTCCGCCCGCGGGTCGCGGGTCGCGAGCTGGTAGTGGCGGCCGCCGAGGGCTCGCACCAGGACGTTCGAGCCGACCTCGTCCAGCCAGTCGTTCAGCCGGCGGGCGGCCCGGGCGTCGCTCTCGCGCAGCACGACGCCGCGGTTGGCGCGGCGGGCGGCCAGCAGGGTCACGGCCACGCGATGGTTGGTCGTCCGGCCGCTGGGCACGTGGACCACGACGCCCCGCCGGAGGGCCAGGTCGCCGACGCGGCCGCCGAGCAGGCCCTCGATGCGCTGGAGCAGCCGGGGCAGGCCGTGGCGCTTGGACTGGAAGAGGGCGTGCGGGTGGCTCTCGTACACGCGGGCCTGGTCGTCGATCGTCTCGACGCCGGCGGAGTAGACCAGCGGGATGCAGTTGAGGTGGTGGAGGTGGAGCCGCCGGAGCACGTCGTGGACACCGGCGCGGCGCTCGGAGGCCGGCGCCCGCGACATGTCCAGGTCGATCACGGCCAGCAGCGGGTCGTGGTGCTCCAGGCGGGTCAGCGCCTGCGCCGGCCCGGACGCGGCGACCGGCTCCAGGCTGGCGCCGCGCACCACCTCCTCCAGAGCGCGCAGCTCCTGGAGGTCGTCCTCGAGCAGCAGCACCTCAGGCGGCGCGACCACCGCCTCCCGCCTCCTCGGCCAGCGTGAGCCGTCCGCCCGCCCAGTCCACGCGGAGCGGCAGCCCGCGGCGCCGGAGCAGCTCGCCGGCGTGGGCGGCCGCGGCGCGCAGACGCGCGGTCGGCCGGGCCACCGGCAGGCCCTCGGGGTGGGCGCCCAGGAGCGCCTCCAGGCCGGCCGCGCCCGCCAGGTACGTGCCGTCGGGAAGGACCAGCCCGCGGCCCGGGGCCAGGCTGATCCCGGCCAGCCGCACGGCCAGCGCCCGCTCGACGGCCGCCGCCAGCTCGTGCCAGTCGGCGCAGGGCAGCGGCGGGGCGGGGAGGTCCGCCGGGGCGGCGCCCACCCAGCGCCAGCACAGCAGGCGGTCGCGGAACGCCGCCAGCGCGCCGGCCTGCGCGCCCGCGCCGGCCAGCATCCACGGCGCGCGCGCCCGCCCGGCGTCGGCGGGCCGAGCCCAGGACACCGTGACCAGGTCGGCGTCCAGGCGGTCGCGCAGGAATGCCCAGGGGTGCGGTCGCTCGGACACCACGAGCAGGGTGCGCAGGGCCGCCTGCCGCATCCGGGTAATCATCCGGGAACGGCCCCGGCCGCCGCCGGCCGCATTGTCCGTTTTTTGTCTGTCTCGCGCGGCTACGGTGGCCGGCATGGCGCTCCACACGGTCTCGCTCTCGGCGATCGAAGGCATCGGCGGCGGGGAGGCGGCCCCGCTGCTCGGCCCCTACCGGCTCCTGGAGCGGGTGGGCGCCGGCGCGTACGCCGCCGTCTACCGGGCCCGGCACGAGGTCATGGACGTCGAGCGGGCGATCAAGGTGCTGCGGCCCCGCGCGGCCTCGCCGCGCGACCAGCTGCTGCGCGAGGCGCGGGTGGCCGCCCGGCTGCGCCACCCGAACGTCGTCGGCGTCCTCGACTGCGGCGTGGCCCCGGACGGGACGCCGTTCATCGTCATGGAGTACGTCGCCGGCCGCAGCCTGGCCGACCGCCTGCGCGACGGGGTGCCGCGGCCGGCCGAGACGCTCCACGTCGCCGAGCGGATCGCGGCGGCGCTCGACCACGCCCACCAGGTCGGCATCGTGCACCGCGACGTGAAGCCGGCCAATGTCCTGCTCGGGAACGACGGCACCGTCCAGCTCGCGGACTTCGGCATCGCCCAGGCCGCCGCGGAGCCGGACGGCGGCGAGCCCTGGGCCGGCCTCGGCACCCCGGCGTACATGGCGCCCGAGCAGCGGCTGGGCCAGCGCGCCGGCGCCAGCACCGACGTGTACGCTCTGGCCGTCGTCGTGTACGAGATGCTGACCGGGCGCACGCCACGCGACCATGGCAGCGAGGCCGGGTCGCCGCCCGCCAGCTCGGTCAACCCGTATCTGCCGGCGGCGGTGGACGGGGTGCTGGCGGCCGGGCTGGCGCGCCGCCCCGACCGGCGTCCCGCCAGCGCCGGTCGCCTGGTGGCCGCGGTCGCCGCGGCGCTGGGCGTGGCCGCCGCGCCACCGTCCGGCTCCCCCCGCGGCCTCGCTCGCCTGCTCGGCCGCGGCCGGTGATGGGGCGAGCCGGGCCACTCTACAGTTACGCGTGATGTGATGACCCTCACGATCTGCGACGTCGGCCCGCGCGACGGGCTGCAGAACGAGAGCGTGACCCTGGCCCCGGAGGTCCGGGCCGAGCTGTGCGACCGCCTGCTCGCCGCCGGCGTCACCGCCATCGAGGCCGCGAGCTTCGTGAACCCACGCGTGGTGCCGCAGATGGCCGGCGCGGAGGAGGTCGTGGCGGCGGTCCGGCGGACGCCGGGCGCCGTCCTGTCGGGCCTGGTGCTGAACGAGCGCGGCCTCGACCGGGCGCTGGCCGCGGGCGTGGACGAGGTGCACTACGCGTTCCCCGTCACGGACACGTTCGCCCAGCGCAACCAGAACACCACGGTGGCCGGCGGCATCGAGGTCTCCCACGCGATCGTCAGGAAGGCGCGCCAGGCCGGGGTGCCGGTCAACGTCGGCCTGATCGTCGCGTTCGGCTGCCCGTTCGAGGGCCGCGTCGAGCCGGCCCACGTCCTGCGGGTGGCCGAGCAGGTGATGGCCGAGCCGCCGGACGTCCTGAGCGTCGCCGACACGATCGGCGTCGGCGTGCCCACGCAGGCCCGGGAGCTGGTGCGCGGCGTGGTCGCGCTCGGCGTGGCCACGGGCGCGCACCTGCACAACACGCGCAACACCGGCCTGGCCAACGCGGCCGCGGCCCTCGAGGCGGGCGCCACCCTGCTCGACGCCTCCCTGGGCGGCACGGGCGGCTGCCCGTTCGCCCCCCGCGCCACCGGCAACGTTCCGACGGAGGACCTCGTCTACATGCTGCACGGGATGGGCATCCGCACCGGCATCGACCTCGAGGCGCTGATGACGGCGTCGCGGTGGCTGGGTGAGCGGCTGGGCAAAGAGCTGCCGGCCATGGTCACCCGCGCCGGCGACTTTCCCCCGGTCGCGTCGTGAGCAGCGCCATGGGCCTCGGCCGGGGCTCGGTCCTCGGCAACCCGGTGCGCCGGCGCGAGGACCCGCGGCTGGTCAGCGGCCACGGCCGCTACGTGGACGACGTGCCCACCGAGGGCGGCCTGGTCGCGGTCTTCGTGCGCTCGCCGTTCGCGCACGCCCGGATCGCGGGCATCGACACGAGCGCGGCCGCGGCCGTGCCCGGCGTCGCCGGCGTGTTCACGGACGCGGACCTCGGCCTCCGGCCGGTCAAGGGCTTCCCCGGCGTCCCCGACCCGTTCGTGCGCCCGTACCTGGCTCGCGACGTCGTGCGCTACGTCGGCGAGGCGGTGGCGGTGGTGGTCGCGGAGACGCGCGGCCAGGCGGCCGACGGGGCCGAGGCGGTGCTCGTGGACTACGAGCCGCTGGACGCGGTGGTGGACCTCGACGCCGCGGCCCGCGACTCCGTCCTCCTGTACCCGGACGCCGGCACCAACCGCTGCTACCGCGTCGCGTACGGCGCCGGTGACGCGCTGGACGGCGCCGACCACGTGGTGCGGCTCCGGTTCGTCAACCAGCGCCTGGCGCCGGTGCCGATGGAGCCCAACGCGCTGGTGGCGGCGCCCGACGAGGAGACCGGCGGGCTCCAGGTGTGGGCGTCCAGCCAGGGGCCGTTCCGGGTCCGCGACGCCGTCGCGGCGGCGGCCGGGCTGGAGCGCTCCCAGGTCCGGGTGATCGCCCCCGACGTGGGCGGCGGCTTCGGGGCGAAGATGCACGTGTACCCCGAGCAGGTGATCGTGGGCCTGCTGGCCTCGCGCCTGCGCCGGCCCGTCCGCTGGGCGGAGACCCGCAGCGAGAACATCGTGAACATGGTCCAGGGCCGGGGCCAGGTCCAGGAGCTGGAGCTGGCGGCCGGGGCCGACGGCAAGCTGACCGGCCTGCGCGTGCGTCTGCTGGCCGACGCCGGCGCCT
Organism: Chloroflexota bacterium; assembly: GCA_005880175.1. Next base: position 5,254 of record VBJR01000287.1, on the reverse strand, counting down.
ACCCGGGCCTCGGGGCCTGGCTGCCCACGTTCACCGGCATGATGCTGTCCGGCGTCTACGCCATCCCGCGCATCGACTACCAGGCCGACAGCGTGGTGACGAACACGACCCCGATCTCCGCGTACCGCGGCGCCGGCCGACCGGAGGCGGCGTCGCTGATCGAGCGCGCGATGGACCTGCTGGCGCGCCGGCTGGGCATGGACCCCGTCGAGCTGCGCCGGCGCAACCTCATCCCGCCGGACGCGTTCCCGCTGAAGACGAGCGCCGGCGCCGACTACGACAGCGGCGAGTACGCGAAGTCGCTGGACCGGGCGCTGGAGCTCGCCGACTACGAAGCGCTGCGGCGCGAGCAGGCCGAGCGCCGCGCCGGCGGCGACCGGCGCCTCCTCGGCATCGGCGTGTCGGTCTACGTCGAGGTGACCGGCGGCGGCAGCCCGGTCGAGTTCGGGTCGGTCGAGGTGCGGCCGGACGGTCGGCTGCTCGTGCTGGCCGGGACGTCCTCCCATGGCCAGGGCCACGAGACGACGTACGCGCAGCTCGTGGCCGAGCGCTTCCAGGTGCCGATGGAGCAGGTCGAGGTCGTCCACTCGGACACGGCCCGGGTGCCGCGCGGCGAGGGGACAGTCGGGTCGCGCTCGATGCAGATGGGCGGAGCGGCGATCGAGCTGGCCTGCCGCGACGTGCTGGTCCAGGCCCGGACGCTCGCGGCCGAGCAGCTGGAGGCGGACCCCGGCGACCTGGAGGTGGCGGACGGCGGCGTCCGGGTGCGCGGCGTGCCCGCGTCGGCGCTCTCCTGGGCCGACCTCGCGGAGCGGGCGGGGGAGGCCCGGCTGACGGCCGCGATCGACTTCAAGCAGGTGGGCCGGACGTTCCCGTTCGGCGCCCACGTCGCGGTGGTCGAGGTGGACGCGGAGACCGGCGACGCGCGCCTCGTCCGCCACGTGGCGGTGGACGACTGCGGCAATGTGCTCAACCCGCTCCTGGCCGAGGGGCAGCAGCACGGGGGCATCGCCCAGGGCGTGGCCCAGGCGCTGTTCGAGGAGATGGTCTACGACGCGGACGGCAACCCGCGGACGGCGAGCCTCCTCGACTACGCGTTCCCCACCGCGAACGAGCTGCCGAAGTTCGAAACGGACCGGACCGTCACCCCGACGCACCTCAACGCGTTGGGCGTGAAGGGGATCGGCGAGTCCGGGACGATCGGCTCGACCCCCGCGGTCCACAACGCGGTGATCGACGCGCTCGGCCACCTCGGCGTGGAGCACGTCGATATGCCGCTGACACCGGAGAAGTTGTGGCGGGCGATCCGGCAACGCGGGGCCAACCAGGACTGAGGAGGAACAGGTGGATACGGGGACGCGGGTCGAATGTCAGTGGTGCCGGAGTCAGAACTCGCCTGACGCGAGGAGCTGCTACACGTGCGGCGCTCCCCTCGACGTCAGGAACCTGGTCAGCGACTCGGGCTGGCGCGAGGCGCCGCGCCTGCGCGACATGACCGAGATCCACTTCGGCGGCAGCACCTGCCAGGTGGAGGGCGAGATCGTCCCGGTCGCGGAGATCGCGCTCGGGGCCGGCGACTGGGTGTACTTCGAGCACCACGTGATGCTCTGGAAGGACGAGTCGGCGGCGATGTCCGTGATGCCGCTCGGCGGCGGCATCAAGCGGGCGTTCGCCGGCATGCCGTTCATCATCACGGTCGCCCAGGGGCCGGGCCGGATCGCCTTCTCGCGCGACGCGACCGGCGAGCTCGTCGTGCTGCCCCTGCACCCCGGCGTCGAGCTGGACGTGCGCGAGCACGCGTTCCTGCTCGCCTCGCACAGCATCGGCTACTCCTACGTCCGCATCAAGGGCCTGAAGAACATCCTGTTCGGCGGCCAGGGCATGTTCATGGACCGCTTCGTGGCCGGCAACGAGCAGGGCCTGCTGGTCCTGCACGGCTACGGCAACGTGTTCGAGCGGATGCTGCAGCCTGGCGAGAGCATCCTGCTCGAGCCCGGCGCGTTCCTCTACAAGGACGCGACCGTCACCATGCAGGTCGAGACACAGCGCCTGTCCAGCGGCCTGTTCGGCGGGACCGGGATGAACCTGGCCAAGATGACGGGGCCGGGACGCATCGGCATCCAGTCGATGTACGTCCACCACCACACGGACGATTAGCGTCATGTCGGGCACGTACACCTGCCGCTGGTGCCGGATGAGCACCGACGCCCCCAACCTGATCAGCTGCCCCACCTGCGGCGCGCCGGTGGACGTCCGCGACCGCGTCAGCGAGTCCGGCTGGTACGAGCTGCCCGCCATCCCGGACATGGCCAGGCTGCAGTTCGGCCGTTCCTACTGCCAGATCGAGGGCACGTACGTGCCCGTGGCGGACTTCAACCTGTCCGGCGAGGACGGCGTCTACTTCACGCATCACCTGCTGCTCTGGAAGGACCCGGCCATCGCGATCGCCCCGATGGCGCTGCGCGGCGGCTGGAGCCGGCTGTTCGCGGGCCTGCCGCTGCTCATGACCCAGGCGTACGGACAGGGCCACGTGGCGTTCTCTCGCGACGCGCCGGGCGAGCTGGTGCCGGTTCCGCTCCAGGCGGGGATGTCGATCGACGTCCGCGAGCACATCTTCATGGTCGCGACGAACCAGGTGCGGTACGACTGGTTCAACACCGGCGTGTGGTTCCAGACCCGGGATGGCGACGAGACGGAGACGCACTACCCGCTCGGCATGTATATGGACCGGTTCTCGGCGCCGGGGGCGCCGGGCCTGCTCCTGCTGCACGCCCACGGCAACGCGTTCATCCGCCAGCTGGCGCCCGGCGAGACGCTGCTGGTCAAGCCGACGGCCCTGCTGTTCAAGGACTCCACGGTCCAGATGCACCTGCACTTCGAGCACCCGGCCGGCACGTGGCGGTCCTGGCGCTCCTGGGGCGAGCGGTTCGTCTGGCTGCGCCTGACCGGCCCCGGCCGCGTGTCCGTGCACTCCGCGTACGACAAGTTCGAGGACCCGGGCAACACGCTGTCCGGCTCGTCCCCGGCGACGCGCTGGCAGTGGCGGGGCTAGCAGCAATGCCGGTGAGCTGGCACTTCGGACCAGGAAGCGGGCGGGAAGAAGGCGGTTCAGAGGCAACTGGCCGGCCGGGGCTCCGCCCGCGCCGTGCTTCCAGGCTCCGCCCTCATCACCCGTCCCGGCTTGCCATGAGGTAGGCGGGCCGCTGGCACCCCGGCACGCCGGGGGACAGCGCGGCGCGATTCCCCTGCCACCCCGAGGAGGGAAAGGTTGAAGTGTCGATACTTCAACGTCTCCAGAGGTGGGGATACGTTGAAGTTCCGAAACTTCAACCTGACCCCGGACGCATCCGGGCCGGCAGCGGCACACCTGCGACCATCACATGACCCGGTTCACTCCCCGGCCTACATCCCGACGCCAGCGGCCCGGGGCCCGGCGCCCGCGAGCTCTGCGAGCGGGTGGTGGGTGGCCGCGGTGTCAGCCACCCCCTCCTCATGGCAAGCCGGGACGGGCTCTGGGGGCGGAGCCTGGAAGCACGCGGCGGGCGGAGCCCCGGCCGGTCAGCTGCCTCTGACGGGCCTTCATCGCGCCGGTCTCCAGGGCTGCCTCGTTAGCCGGCGACCTCGGATTCTTCGTCCTGGCCGAGTAACCGGGCCTGCAGGGTGAAGATGTCGTCCAGCACCCGGTCGATCCGCCGGCCCTCCAGGCGGTGGTCGGGGATCAGGCCGCCCGCGCCGAGGAGGTGCCGGAGGCGGAACGCCAGCGGTCCGTCCACCCGGACCTTGCCGTCGGCCAGCGCGTCCTCGAGCAGCTGGAGGCACCGGTCGAGCGCTCGCATCCGGGTCCGGTCGACGCCGCCCCGTGTACTCATCACGTGCCCAGCACCTCTACCCGGCCGTCGGCGCTCACCCGGACCCTGACGTACGGCAGCGCGGGGAGCGCGTAGTTCTCCTTCGTGGACTGTCCGTCCACGTCGAAGGCGAGGTTGTGACACGGGCAGTTGAGCAGCTTCTTGTCCTCCTGCCAGATGAGCTCGCACGGGTAGTGCGTGCAGACCGACGACATCCCGGTCACCGTGTCGCCGCGACGCACCAGGAAGGCGCCGATCGCGCCCGCGGTCACCCGGTGAGGGATGCCGTCGGCGAGGTCGGCGACGTGCAGCCCGGTGTCCCACCAGCGGCTCAGCTCGGGACGCGGCTCGATGGTGGGCCGTTTCGGCGTGGACTGGACGTGCGGCGAGGGCGCCGGCGCGGGCGCCCGTCTGGCGGCCACCAGGCCCTCCAGCTGACCGGACAGCGGTGACGCCACGGCGTCCCCGACCGCGCCGGCGGCCAGGCCCAGGCCGGCGGCCAGCGCGGCGCGCCGGTTGAGCACGCGCGGCGGCTCGCCCCGCTCCAGCAGGCCGGTCAGCCGGCGCCGGAACGCGGACGTCATGCGCGGGTAGCCGTCCCGGACGCCCGCCAGCCGGGCCGCGACCTGGATCGCCTCGCGGTCGGCGGCGTCGGACGGCGTCGCCTTCAGGTGGCGGCCGGCCAGGGCGTCGCCGACGAGCCGGTCGAGGCGCTCGGCCGCCTTCCGCTCGTCCCGCTCACCCATTGCCCGCCACCCTGGCCGCCGCGCGCAGGGCGCGCAGCTGCATCACCTTGATACCGCCCAGCGTCGTGCCCAGCTCCGCCGCCACCTCCTTCAGGGAGTAGCCGCGCAGGAAGCGGAGCTCCAGCAGCTTGCGGTAGTTGCTGGGGAGCTGGCTCAGGATCCGTTCCACCCGCTCGACCGACTCGCCGGCCGGCTCGGGCTGGTTGCTGTCCACCCAGGTGTCCTCGCGCAGCTCCTCCTCGGGCAGCCCGAACCGCGCGGACCAGAACGACGCGAGGGCCGACCGGGCAGTCGCGAAGAGATAGGAGCGGATGGCCCCCTGGCTGGCGCCCTCGCGCAGCCGCGGGATGGCTTTCAGCGCGACCTGCTGGGTGAGGTCCTCGGCGTCGGCGCGGTTGCCGACGCGCGCGAAGATGTACGCGTAGACGAACTCGAGCTCCTCAAGGGCGACGTCCACGGGCGGAGCCGTGGAGGCGGGCAGCTCTACGACCTCAGCTGGCCTGTGTCCCAGCTGTCCGGGCCGTTCCTGCTCCAATCGTCACCCTCCTGCGCCACGATGTGATTGTCTCCCGATCACATCGGAATTGGTGCGTCCGACGATGGTCGGACGCACCACGTGGTACCAGGAAGGGTTACGCGCGCAGGGAGCGCGTCCCGAAG
>VBJR01000031.1 GCA_005880175.1 Chloroflexota bacterium | reverse complement strand
CGAGCACCCTGGCCACCTGGCCGCGGGCGGCGACGCCCCGGGCCCGGAGCCGGTCCACGACCTCCGCGACCGCGCGCTCGGCCGGTCCCGGCGCCGGGCCGCCGTAGCGTGGGTGCCACTCGACCGCGCACTCCACCAGCACCTCCGCCCCGAGGCCCCGGCCGAGCTCGATCGCCATGTCCAGGACCGGGGCCGGCGGCGGCCCCGGCGGCTCGAAGACCAGCGCGATGCGGTCCACGCCAGGCACGCTACCGCCGGCCGACTCAACGAAGCCTCAACGACTCCTGTACGAATGCGCGCGCGAGCTACACCGTCGAGCCGCGGACGATCAGCTCCGGCTGCAGGATCACCCGCTGGCGCGTGGCCCGCCCGGTCTGGATGCGCTCGATCAGCATCTCGGCCGAGATGCGGCCGAAGTCCTTGACCGGCACCCGCAGCGTGGTCAGCGCCGGCTCCAGCCGGCTGGCCAGCGGGACGTCGTTGTAGCCGACCAGCGCCACGTCGCCCGGGATGCGGATGCCGCGGTCGAGCAGCGCCCCGTGCGCCCCGATCGCCGCCATGTCGTTGACCGCCACCACCGCGGTCGGCGGTTCGGGCAGCTCCCGCCTCCCGCAGCGCAGTCAGGTAGCCGCGGCGGCGCTCGACCGCCGTGCTGATGCCGTGGCCGCCGGCCAGGTGCGCGATGCGCCGGTGCCCCAGCGAGAGCAGGTGCTCCGTGGCCGTCCGCGCCCCCGCGAAGTCGTCGGCCCCGACGAAGAGGTCGCGCTCGTCGCTGTACCGGTTGACCAGCACGTGCGCCATGTTCTGCTCGCGCAGCCAGCTCACCGACGGGTCGCGGAGCATGGCGCTGGCCAGGATCAGGCCGTCCACCCGCCGGGCCTGGACGGTCCGCAGGTGGTCGCGCTCGCGCTCCGGCGAGCCGCCCGTGTTGGCCAGCAGCACGCTGTAGCCGCGCTCGCTCGCCGCGTCCTCGATGCCCAGGAAGATGTTGGCGAACAGCGGGTTCGTGATGTCGGGGATCACCATGGCCAGCACGAACGTCTGGCGCAGCTTCAGCGAGCGGGCGACCACGTCGGGCCGGTAGCCGGTCTCCTGGAGCAGCGCCTCGATCCGGGCCCGGGTCTCGGCCGAGACGCGGAGCAGCGGGTCGTTGTTGACGACGCGCGAGATCGTGGACGGGTGGACGCCCGCCCGGGCGGCGAGGTTCTTCAGCGTGGTCCTGGTGGGCACGTCGGTCACCCCGCCCGTCCCAGGTACAGGTCCGCGATCTCGGGGTGCTCGAGCACGTCGCGGCCCGACCCCTCCAGTCGCACGCGGCCCGCCTCCATCACGATCCCGTGGCTGGCCAGGCCGAGGCCGGCGCGCGCGTTCTGCTCGACCAGCAGGACGGTCAGCCCCTCGCCGTTGAGCAGGCGGATGGTGTCGAAGACCAGGGCCCGGCTCCGGGGGTCGAGGCCCATCGACGGTTCGTCGAGCAGCAGCAGACGGGGGTCCAGCATCATCGCGCGGGCGAACTCCACCAGCCGCTGCTGGCCACCGGACAGCGACGCGGCCAGCTCGCGGGCGCGCTCCCGCACGATCGGGAACGCCTCCGACACCTCCCGCAGCCGGCGCCCCACCAGCGACCGGTCGCGCAGGCTGTACGCACCCAGGCGGACGTTCTCCTCCACCGTCATCGTCGCAAACAGGCTGCGCTCCTGGGGCACCTGGACGACGCCCAGTCCGAGCACGGCGCGCGGGCTGCGGCCGCCGATGGCGCGACCGTCGAACCGGACCTCGCCCAGCCGGGGCCGGAGCAGGCCGCTGACCACGCGCAGGACCGTCGACTTGCCGGCGCCGTTGGGCCCGACGACGCACGTGACGCTGCGCGGCTCGACGCGCAGCGTCAGGTCGCGCAGCACGTCTCCCCCGCCGTACCCCGCGGTGACGCCCGTCAGCTCGAGCAGCGCGCTCATGCCCCGAGGTACGCGTCCAGGACGGCCGGGTCGGCCCGCACCTCGGCGGGCGTCCCGCCGGCGATCGTCCGGCCCCGGTCCAGCACCAGCACCGTGCCGCACAGTCCCATGACGAAGCCCATGTCGTGCTCCACGATGAGGAACGTCGTGCCGGCCGCGTTCAGGTCCCGGATGCGCGCCGCGATGGACTCCAGCAGGCCCGGGTTCACGCCTCCGGCCGGCTCGTCGAGGAGCACCAGCCGCGGCCGCGACATCATCACCGTGCCCAATTCCAGCAGCTTGCGCTGCCCGTAGGAGAGCCGGCCCGCCGGCTGGCCGGCCAGGTGGGTCAGGCCCAGGAACTCCAGCATCTCTTGGCCCCGCCGCACCTCGCCGCGCGTGGTCGCGCCGGACAGCAGGCCGAGCAGGCCGGCCCGGCGCACCGGCACCAGCACGTTCTCGAGCACGGTCAGGCGGGGGAAGACGCGGGCGAGCTGGAACGTGCGGCCGATGCCCCGCCGGTGCACCTGGTCGGGCGGCAGGCCGGTGATCGGCCGCGACTCGAACCGCACCTCGCCGGCGTCCGGCTGGAGGAACCCGGTGACCAGGTCGAACAGCGTCGTCTTGCCCGAGCCGTTGGGCCCGATCAGCCCGGTGATGCTGCCGGGAGCGACGGCCAGCGAGCAGCCGTCGACCGCGACCACGCCGCCGAACCGCTTGCCGAGGTCGCTCACCTCCAGCAGGCTCACGCCGCCGCCCGCCTCGCCTCGAGCCGCTCCGCGATCGACGGGATCACGCCCCGGGGCAGGAACAGGATCACGGCCAGGAACACCGCCGCGTACAGCACCAGGTACAGCCGCGCCGAGCCGGCGAAGTACGCCAGCTCGAGCTGGGTGGGCTCCAGCAGCAGGGCGCCGAGCACGGGCCCGGCGATCGTGCCGGTGCCGCCGAGGAACGCCATCAGGACCATCGAGAGCCCGACCAGCGGGTCCACGACGAACTGCGGGTACACGTACGTCACGTAGTAGCCGTACACGCCGCCGATCATCCCGACCAGCGCCGCCGAGACGACGAACGCGGTCATCTTGAAGGCCCACGTCGGGACGCCGAGCGACAGCGCCCGGTCCTCGTCGTCGCGGATCGCGAGCAGGCCCAGCCCCAGCTTGGAGTGCCGGATCCACCAGGAGGCCGCGATCCCGACCGCGGCCAGCGCGAGCATCGCGTAGTAGAACGGCACGTCCACGAAGTCCGGCGACCAGTCCTGCGGGGTCGGGAAGCCCAGGCCCTGGGAGCCGCCCGTCAGGCCCCGCAAGTTGGTGGCCAGGATCTGGAGCATGAACATGAACGCGATCGTGACGATGACGAACGTCGCCGCCCGCGTGCGCAGCGCGATCCAGCCGACCGGGACCGCCAGCGCCGCGGTGACCAGCCCGGCGACCGGCACCGCCAGGAACGGGCCGTAGCCGCCGGGCACGCCCAGGTGGTTCACGAACAGGCCCAGCGTGTACGCGCCGATGCCGAAGAAGCCGGCGTGGCCGAGCGAGATGTAGCCGGTGTACCCGCCCATCACGTTCCACGCGGTCGCCAGGCCCACGTACATGAGCGTGAACACGCCGACGTTGACCGTGGACGTGTCGGCGACCAGCGGCACGGCGAGCGCAAGGAGCGCCAGGCCCGCCGCCGCGCCGGGGCCCAGCCACCGGATGCCGCGTCGCGGCCTCACGTCCCGGCCCGCGTGCGCAGTCCGTACAGGCCCTGGGGCCGCGTCAGCAGCGCCAGGACCAGGACCACGAAGAACGTGAACGTCGCCCAGGTGGGCGTGACGAGCACGGCGGTGACGTCCTCCACGACCAGCATCAGCAGCGCCGCGACGATGGCGCCGCGGAGGCTGCCGAGGCCGCCCAGCACGATGATCGTCAGCAGCCGCGAGATCAGGTCGTAGTGGCTGCCCGGGTTGAACGCGGTGGTGATCCCGAACACCACGCCGCCCGCCGCCGCGGTCGCCATGCCGATGCCGAACGCGATCGCGGAGACGCGCTCGACGTCGATGCCGATCAGCTGCGCGGCGGTCCGGTTGAGCATCGTGGCGCGGATGGCGGCGCCGAACGTCGTCCGGTACAGCAGCAGGGCGAGCGCGCCCAGGATCGCGACGCAGAGCACGAAGCCGTACACGTACACGTCGGCGATGCGGAGGCCGCCGACCGGGAAGCTGGCCGTGCGGTACCAGACCGAGAGCTGCTGGAAGTTCGTCGTGAAGACGAGGCCGAGCAGGCCCTCGATGCCGAGCGCCAGCGCGTACGTGACGAGCACGGACAGGGCCTCGCGGTCCGTCCGCAGCGGCCGGATGAACACGGCCTCGAGCGCCACGCCGAGCAGGAACATGACCGGCATCGTGACGACGAGGCCGAGGAACGGGTCGATGTGCCAGGTGCGGAACAGCGCGAAGCTCAGGTACGCGCCCAGCACGACGAGCGCCCCCTGGCCCACGTTGATGATCCGCATGACGCCGAAGATCAGCGTCAGGCCCGACGCCATGAGCGCGTACACGCCCCCGGTCAGGACCCCCAGCACCGCCGATTCGAGGACGAGATCCATCTAGCCGCCAGCGCCAGGGGGCGTCGGTCGGTGATGCGCAAGGCGGACGGTCGGCACCGGGCTGCTGGGCGAGTCCGGGCGATCGGGGCGCAGAGCTGGGTGAGATGCGAGGTTCCCCTGAAGAGTCCGCGGGGAGCGGAACCGTCGAACTGCGGGTGCCCCGGCGTGTCGCTTTGGCGCCAAAGCGCCCATTCGCGGGCGCTCGATAGGGTGCTCTGGCGCCAAAACGCCGATCCCAGACGTTCTGGTTCCCCAGGCCCGGGAAGCGCACTTCGGGACCGATGCGCGGTATCCGAGTCGCGTCACTGCCAGTTCGGCTTCGGGTACTCGGGCTTCGCCACCGCCACCGAGGCCGGGTAGACCGGGACCGTCTGGCCGCCCTGCCACTGGACGAGGAACGACGAGCCGTTGGGCTGCCCCGACTGGTCGAACGCCATCGGGCCCTGGATCGTCTGGTACGTGCCCGAGTGCAGCGTCTGGATCAGCTTCGCGTTCGCCACGCTGTTCGCCCGGTCCGCTGCCTCCTCGACCACCTGGCCGACGCTGTACGCCTCGGCCGCGTCGGCGCTGATGGAGGCCGCGTCGCCGCCGTACCGGGCGATGAACGCCTTCACGAAGTGGTCGTTCTGCTGCGTCTTGGCGCTGGGCCACCAGCCGGCCGGGACGATGATGCCCTCTGTGCCGGCCTTGCCGACCTTGTCCGAGAAGTCCGCGCCCTGGTCCGGCCCGGTCGTCTCCACGATCGACTTCGGGTTGAACCGCTGCTGCTGGAACGTCTGCACGAACGCGATCGCGTCGGGCAGCTGCGTGCCCAGCACCACCGCGTCGGCTCCCGAGTGGGCGACGGCCAGCGCCAGCGGCGTGTAGTCCGTCGTCTCGGCCGGATAGACCTTCGTGTACACCGTCTTGATCCCGGCGGCCTCCAGCAGCGACCGGGCCTTGTCCACCTGCGGCTGCGTGAACGGGTCGTCCTCGGTCGCGTAGGCGGCGCCCTGGGGCCGCTCCGCCGCGGGGAGGCTCAGCAGCCACTTCGTGTAGCTGACCAGGTTGCTGACGACCGGCGCCGGCTGCACGAAGAACACGTTCTTGAGCCCGTGGCTGAACACGTCCGGGCCTCCGCCCGCCGGCTCGGGGAACGCGTAGCCGTAGCGGCTGGCGATCGCCGAGGACGGGATCGTCAGCAGGCTGGAGAACGGGCCGAACGTCAGGTCCACCTTGTCCCGCGTGATCAGGTCCGTGTAGTTCGTCACGACCTGCTGGGTGCTGCTGGAGTCGTCGACGAACTTGAGCTGGACCTTCCGGCCGAGCAGGCCGCCCTTCCCGTTCACGTCGTCGGCCCAGAGCTGGTAGCCCTGCTCCAGGGCTTTGCCGTCGCCCGAGAAGTCACCGTTCAGCGACACGGAGATCCCGACCACGAGCGGCTTGTTGGTGCCGCCCGCCGAGCTGCTCGAGCCCGCGCAGGCCGAGATGCCGAGCGCCAGGACCACCGCCGCCCACAACGCGGATCTGCTGCGCATGGATCCCCTCCCGGTTCGAGTTGAACAAACGATTGACCATCCAATCTAGGGTGGAGAGCCGTCCGTGTCAATCGGCAGAAGCGACATGCTAGTATGCCAGCGCGTTCATGAAGTTCCGAGTCCTGCTGGAACCCCACCACGGCGCCACCTACGACCAGATCCTGGCGATGGCCCGGACCGCGGAGGAGGCCGGCTTCGACGGGTTCTTCCGCGGCGACCACTACCTGGGCGTCGAGCGCGACAACCCTCGCTTCGAGCCCACCGACTCGTGGACCACGCTCGCCGGCCTGGCCCGGGAGACGCGCCGCATCCGGCTGGGCGCGCTGGTCACCGCGTCGACGTTCCGCCTCCCCGGAGTCCTGGCCGTCACGGTGGCGACGGTGGACGCGATGAGCGGCGGCCGGGTCGAGCTGGGCATGGGAGCCGCCTGGTACGAGCAGGAGCACGCGAACTCGAGCCGTACAGCTTCGAGGGCCGGCACTTCCAGCTCCGGGAGGCGCGCAACTTCCCGCGCCCGGCGCAGTCGCCGAGGCCGCCGATCATCATCGGGGGCGGCGGCCCACGCCGCACGCCGACGCTCGCCGCCCGGTTCGCCGACGAGTACAACGCCGGGTTCGGCGAGGCCCTGGCCGAGCGGTTCGCCCGTTTTCGCCGGATCTGCGAGGAGACCGGCCGCGACCCGGCCACCGTCACGCTGTCGGGGGCGGTGCCGGTGTTCTGCGGCGCCGACGACGCGGAGGCGGTGCGCCGCTCGGAGACGATGGCCGGCCACCCGCTCCAGCGGGCGGGCGCGTGCGGCACGCCCGACCTGGTCGCGGCCCGGGTCGCCGAGATGGTCGAGGCGGGCGCGGGGACGGTGTACTTCCACATCTTCGACGTGGAGGACCTGGAGCACATCCGCCTGCTGGGCCGCGAGGTGCTGCCCCGCTTCGCCGGGTAGCTACCCGGACCCGTCCATCACCTGGTACGTGTGCAGGTTCCGGGCGAGGTCGTTCGGCTGGACCTGGAGCGGGCCCGCGAAGGGGTGGTCCGCGACCAGGATCAGGAACAGCGCCGCTCCCAGCGCGCAGCCCAGCAGCACCGAGCCGATGGCGTGGTACCGGGCGCTCTCCATGAACAGCGGCGCGGCCATCAGCAGGAGCAGCAGGCACCCGCCCAGCAGCAGGATCCACAGCAGCGGCGGCATGGTCTCGTCGCTCGCCAGCACCAGCTGGTACTGGGAGCGCGTCACGCTGGTCACCAGGTCGGGCGCGCTCGTGTTGCTGAGCCGGGCGTGCACGGCAGCGTCCATCCGGCTCAGGCTGCGCTCCGTCGCGTCGCTGCCCTCGCCGCGGGTCAGGCTCGGGAACTCGTCCCGGATCATCGAGACCGTGTAGTCGCGGATCGACGTCTCGACCTGCGTGCGCGCGGGCTGCGGCAGCGTGCTGGCGTCCTGGTAGAGCGCGACGAGCGACGCACCCTCGTCCACCTCCGCCTGACGCACCGACGTGAGGTGGTCCCAGACGACGAACAGGGCGAGCGCGACGACGACCGCGGAGAAGATGCCGCCGGCGCTGAGCAGCATCCCGAGCACCTCGTTGTGGTGCTCGCCCCGCTCCTTCTTGCCGGCGAGCCGGCGCACCAGCGCGACGCTGCCCACGCTGCACAGGGACGTCGCGGCGATCAGGAGCACGGCGAGCTCCCAGGCCGGGATGGTGTTCAGCAGGCCGTTCACCGGCGCGCCCCCCGGCGGCCCCTGACGCGCACGGCCGCCCCGCCCGCCGCACCGATCGCCACCGCGATCGCCAGCAGCAGCGCCAGCGGCGTGCTGGTGAGCAGCGGTGCCGGGCGGTTGAGCGTCTGGGGCAGGCCGGGCGGCCGCGTAGGCGGCGGGACCGGCGGCGGCGGTGCGGCCTGGACCGCGGCCGCGGGAGGCGGCGGCGGTGCCGCAGGCAGCGCCTCGGGCTGCGCGGCGAGACGCACCGCGATCGGCGCCGGCGGCGCCGGCCGCGGCGGGCTCGGCGGCGCGACCGTCGGCGGTGGCGTCGGCGGCGGCGTCGGGACCGGCGTCGGCACTGGTGTGGGCGGGAGCGTCGGCACGGGCGTCGGCGTCGCGGTGGGGGTCGGCCGGGGCGGCTTCGGCGTCGGTGGCAGGTTCGGGACCGCGCACCGCTGGTCGGACGGACCGATGACCACCACGATCAGCGGCGGCACGCAGATCACCAGACCACCGGTGGCCGCGGCGGGGAGCGCGCCGAGCGCCTGCGCGCCCGTGCTCGCGGCCACCGCCACACCCACCGCAACCAGCGCGCGCCACTGCCAGCGCCACAGCAACTTCTCGATCGTCATTCCCCGCAACTCCCACTGTACCGCCCGGCCCGCCGAGCGGCAACGCAACATGCTCCGCAAACTGTACTACAGATGCCGGCGAGGCCAACGGCCCTTGACACGTCCGGGACCCTGTGCCACGTTGGCCGTGCATGTACTGGCGGCGGGTAGGACAACCTGCCGGGTCACGGGGGGTTCAGCAATGCGGGACACGACGGTTCCTGTGGGCTCGTCGAGCCGTGGCAAGGCGCTGACGCGAGCGCGGTCGCCTGCGCGCTGACAGGGCGCCGGCCACTGGCAGGGGTAGTTCGGCAGCGGTCGCGTGTGGTGGCCGCTGCCATCTTCTGTGATTCGGTAACCTGCGAGCTGTCACTGAATCAGCCTCTCTCTCCTTCCAAGGGGATGCCCGGCATCGGTCCGGGCCTCCCCCCACTCGGGAGACGGGGAACCGCATGCCCAGCATCGACATCTCACAGCGCACCGCCGCCACCCCGCAGGAGGCCAGACAGCGGCTCGAGGTGCTCCAGGGGGAGCTGGAGCAGCGGTTCGGGCTGACCCCCACGTGGATCTCGCCGACCCAGGCCGAGGTGCGGCGCGCCGGGGCGAGCGGTACTCTGCGTATCGAGCCCAACCGGGTCGACGTGCACATCGACCTGTCGTTCGCGCTCACGCCGCTGCGGGGCGGGATCGAGAGCGAGATCCGGCGCCGCCTCGCCGAGCTCTTCGACGACTGAGCATCGATCGTAGCCAGCGAACTATTTACGACCACAGGATGGTTCATAATGGTCGAATAGTTATCCTCTGGCTGCTGATTTGGGAGAAGGGCTCATGTCCGCACGGACGACCGACCTGCCGGTATTCCCCGCGAAGCGCACGGACCCGTTCGGCCTGCCGGCCGAGTACGCGGCGCTGCGACAGGAATGTCCGGTCACGCGAGTTCGACTCGACGACGGCGGCGGCGAGGCGTGGCTGGTGACGGGGTACCGGGAGGCGCGGGAGGTGCTGGGCAGCAAGCGCTTCAGCTCCGACGCCACGAAGCCGGGCTTCCCCCTCACCGAGCGGTTCCGGCGGCTGCAGTCGCGCGAGACGTTCAACCGGACGCTGATCCGGATGGACCCGCCGGAGCACACCCGCTACCGGCGGATGATGAGCCCCGAGTTCGTCATCCAGCGGATCGAGGCCATGCGGCCGCAGATCCGGGAGATCGCGGACGCGCTGCTGGACGCGATGGCCCGGGCCACCCCGCCGGCGGACCTGGTCCGGTCGTTCGCGCTGCCGCTGCCGTCGCTCGTGATCTGCGAGGTGCTGGGCGTGCCGGCGGACGAGCGACCCCGGTTCGAGACGATGTCCCGCAACCTGGTCACCGCGCCCGGCTCGCCGGAGCGGTTCGTGGAGATCGCCCGCGAGTTCCGCCTCTACATGGAGGACCTGGTCGCCCGCAAGCAGGCGGCGCCGGCCGGCGACCTGCTCTCGCGGATGATCGAGTGGGAGGCGGCCGGCGAGCTCACGCACGAAGAGCTCGTGGACATGGGCCGGCTGCTGCTGCTCGCCGGCCACGTGACGACGGCCAACATGATCGGGCTGGGCGTGGTCATGCTCCTGGAGCACCCCGGGGCACTGGCCGAGCTGCGCGCCGACCCGTCGCTGGCGGCGAACACCGTCGAGGAGCTGCTCCGTCACCAGACGCTGATCCAGGGCGGCCTGCGCCGCGTGGCGGTCGAGGACGCCGAGGTCGGCGGCCAGCTGATCCGGGCCGGGGAGGGCGTGGTCGTGCTGATCGCGGCCGCCAACCGCGACGCCGGGATGGGCCTGGGCGAGGAGTTCGACATCCACCGGGGCGTCCGCCACCACCTGGCGTTCGGCTACGGGTTCCACCAGTGCCTCGGCCAGCTGCTGGCCAGGGTCGAGCTGCAGGTCGCGCTCGTGTCGGTGGCGCGGCGCTTCCCGGACCTGGCGCTGGCGGTGCCCCTGGACCAGGTCGCGATCCGCGACGACGGCTTCCTGCACGGCGTGCGCGAGCTGCCCGTCACCTGGTAGGCCGGCCGGCCCGGGGCCCCACGCCCCGGGCCGGCACAATGATGCGCATGCTTCCAACGCCGGAGATCCGACAGCGGTTGCGCGTCTCGGCGTACGTGATCTGCACCCGCGACGACGAGGTGCTGCTGGCCCGGTACGTCGGAGAGGTGCCGCCGCACTGGACCCTTCCGGGCGGCGGCGTCGAGCACGGCGAGGACCCCGCCGACGCCGCCCTGCGCGAGCTGACCGAGGAGACGGGCTACACGGGCCGGGTGGTCAGGCTGCTGGGCATCCACTCGGCGCGCTGGGAGTTCCCGCGCGAGTACGGCGTGGAGGATCTCCACGCGCTGCGCATCCTGTACCAGGCGGACATCGTCAGCGGGTCGCTGCGCAACGAGGTGGACGGCACGACGGACATGGCGGGCTGGTTCCCGCTGGACGCGGTGCCGGACCTGGTCCGGGTCGGCCTGGTGGACATCGGCCTGGCGATGCGCCGGACGTAGCCGGCGAGCCTCCGGTGGGCTAACACTGTGCCACCTCTGGGTGTCAACTATGCCACGAACGGGCCTTGCCGTACGAGCGCCACGTCTGGATCGGGCTGAGGGGTGGCAGACCTACGGCAAAGGCACTGTCGTGAACCATTTGCCACCCAAGGGCAGCACAGTGCTAGCCCACCGGAGGCTCCCCTCATCGAACGCCCACACCCGCTCCGCTGCGCCGTAACCGGGGCGCCCTCAGGCCGGTCGCCCAGACCGCGAACCCACGCCCGGCCCGAAAAGGGACCCCGGGGTTCCCTACAGTCGGGCGTGTGCCACGCATCGACGCCCACACGCACTTCCTGCCCGACGGGTACCGTGCCGCGCTGGGCGCGCTGGCCCGGCTGCCCGACCATTCCACCGACGCGCTCCTGGCCATGATGGACCGGTTCGCGATCGACGCCGCCGTCGTGTCGGTCTCGCCGCCCGGGGTGTTCCACGGCGACGCCGGCCAGGCTCGCGAGCTCGCCCGGCTGGTCAACGAGCACGCGGCCGCCCTCCGCCGGGACCACCCGGGCCGGTTCGCCACCCTCGGCGTGCTGCCGCTGCCCGACGTGCCGGCCAGCATCGGGGAGGTCGCCCACGGCCTCGATGAGCTCGGCCTCGACGGCTTCGAGCTGTTCTCCAACGTGGCCGGCACGTATCCCGACGACCCGGCCTGGGACCCGGTGCTGGAGGCGCTCGACGCCCGCGCCGCCTACGTCTTCGTCCACCCCGGACCGCCGCCGTACGCCCGGCCCCTCCCCCACCCCGACTGGCTGTACGAGTACCCGTTCGAGTCCACCCGGGCGATCGTGAACCTGGTCTACTCGGGCGCGTTCGAGCGCTTCCCGAACGTCCGCTGGCAGTTCGCCCACCTGGGCGGCACGGCGCCGTTCCTGGCCCACCGGATCGCCTCGCTCGCGGTCCGCGCCCCCGAGCGGACCGGCCAGGCGCCGGCCGGCGCCCTCGCCTACCTGCGCCGGCTGTACCTGGACACCGCCCAGGCGGACAGCGACGTGGCCCTGAGCGCCGTGCTCACGCTCTCGCCCGCCGACCGGGTCGTCTTCGGCACCGACTGGCCGTACGCGGCGCTCCCCGAGGCCGGCTCCGACCCCCAGCCGGGCCTGGCCCACCTCGGCGCGGCCGTCCGGGAGCGGATCGACGGGCCCAACGCGGCCGCCGCGCTGGTGCCCCGGCTGGGCGCCGCCCGGTGAGCGTGTCACACGACGGGCGCCCGCGTCGTCCCTGGACATGACGATGGACGACGCGCTCACCCGGGCGTTCGAGGCGCAGCGCCCGCGCCTGGTGCGGCTGGCGTACGCGACGACCGGCTCGGTCGCCGAGGCGGAGGACTGCGTCCAGGAGGCATGGCTGCGCCTGCGGCGCGCCGAGGACCGCACGGAGATCCGCGACCTGCCCGCGTGGCTGACGACGACGGTCAGCCGCCTCGCCCTGGACGCCCTGACCAGCGCCCGGGCCCGGCGCGAGCGCTACGTCGGCCAGTGGCTCCCCGAGCCGCTGGTGACGGATCTGGGCGACGAGGACCCCGCGGAGGCCGCCGTGCTCGACGAGTCGGTCAGCATGGCGCTGCTCCTCGTGCTGGAGCGGCTGACGCCTGCCGAGCGGACGGCCTTCCTCCTCCACGACGTGTTCGGGCTCTCGTTCGAGGAGGTGGCCGGGGTGGTCGGCCGCTCGCCCGCGGCCGTGCGCCAGCTGGCCTCGCGGGCGCGCCACCACGTCCGTGAGGGCCGGCCGCGGACCCCGGCGACCCACGCCGAGCAGCAGCGGCTGGTCGAGGCGTTCGTCGCCGCCTGCCAGGCGGGCGACCTGCCGGGCCTGGTCGCGCTGCTGGACCCGGAGGTCGTGTGGCGGGGCGACGGCGGCGGCAAGGTGGCCACGTGGCCGCGGACCGAGCACGGGGCGGAGAACGTGGCGGGGAAGCTGCTCCGGTACCTGAGCCTGCCCCACCCCGCCATCCGGCTGGCGGAGGTCAGCGGGGGCCCCGGCCTGGTGCTGCGCGACCCGTACGGCGTGCTGACGGTCATCGCGTTCACGGTGGACACCGGCCGGATCGTCGCGATCGACGTGGTGCGCAACCCGGACAAGCTGACCATGGTGCCGGACCCGGAGTAGCCCGGCGGGGCGGGGCGCCCGCGCCGCGGAGGCGCGGGCGCCCGACGGCTCGGTCAGCTCGCCATGCGCGAGCCCGTCTCCAGCACCGACTTGAGGTCGCTGAGCACCCACGCCCAGCCGCCGCCGGCGCCCTCGGCCTCCTGGCCGCCGGCGACCAGCACCGCCAGCCGGGGCATGCCCTCCAGGTCGTGCGTGACCGTCAGCCGGGCGCCGCCAGGGCTCTCCTCGATCTCGTACGTCACGCGCGAGAAACCCTCGGACATGACCTGCGGGTCCATGCACATGCGCCACGTCTGGACGAGCCTGCGCGGCGGGTCCGCCTCCACCACCTCGCCGTCCACCAGGACGTCGGGGGTCGGGAAGCCCATCTCCTCGCCCGCCCGCTTGTGCGCCTCGGTCGCCATCGCGCGGTACGCGCCGCCCGGGCGCAGGTCGTACTGGGCCCGGCCACCGTAGCCGTAGCGGTCCGTCCAGTCCGCCTGCGTGATCGCGTCCCACACCGCCTGCGGCGAGGCCTTGATGTAGACGCGGTAGACCTGCGTCGTGGCCTGCTTGGTCGTCGTCATGCCGAGTCCTCCTCGAGTCGCTGCACCGGTCGTGGATCAGCCGGATCGGCACGGGGTTCAGGTAGTGGAGCTTCTCCCGCCCCGACCGGGCCGTGACGACGAGGCCGGCCTCCTCGAGGACGCGCAGGTGCTTCATCACGCCGAAGCGCGTCATCTCCAGCTCCGACTCGAGCTCCGTGAGCGAGCGGCCGTCACGCTCGTAGAGCCGGTCGAGCAGGAACCGGCGCGTCGGGTCGGCCAGCGCCTTGAACACGCGGTCGTCGTCGTCCACGGCCTCCACCATAGGTGACTGTTTAGTCACATGTCAATCCCGCGCCAGTCGCGGTACAGGTCCGCGACCACGTCCTCGATCGGCGCCCGGTGCGTCTCCACGTCCAGCAGCCGGGCGCGCGAGGCGGCCGCGGCGAGCAGCTGCGGGATGGGGGTGCCGAGCGCGTCGAACGCGTACTCGTGCCGGCCCCCCTCGCTGCCCAGGTGCGTGGCGCCGGGCAGCGCCGGCGGCGCCGCCGAGTCGGTCTCCAGCACCAGGCGCCGGCGGTCGCCCAGCCGCCGGCGCAGCTCGTCGAACGAGCCGTCGAACGCGATGCGGCCCGCGTTGAGCAGCACGATCCGGGCCCGCAGCTGCTCCAGGTCGGGCATGTCGTGGCTGGTGATCATCACGGTCACCGCGCGCTCGCGGTTGAGCGTGCGGATCGCCTCCAGCACCTCCTGCTTGACGAGCGCGTCGAGGCCGATCGTCGGCTCGTCGAGGAACAGGATCCGCGGCTCGCCGACCAGCGCCAGGGCCAGGTCCGCCCGCATGCGCTGGCCCAGGCTCAGCTCGCGGGCCGACGCGCTCCAGAACGGGTCGAGGCCGAGCAGGTCGCGGGCGAACGCGAGCGACCGCTCGTAGACGTCGTCGGGGATGCCCCACACCGTCCGCCGCCAGCCGAACGTGGCCGAGACCGGGTGGTCCCACCACAGCTCGGTGCGCTGCCCGAACACGACCCCGATCCGGCCGACGTAGCGGACCCGGTCGCGCACCGGGTCGGCGCCGAGGGCGCGGACGGTCCCCGCGTCCGGCGCCAGCAGGCCGGCGAGCATCTTGATCGTCGTGCTCTTGCCCGCCCCGTTGGGGCCGGCGTACGCCATGATCTCGCCCTCCTCGACGTCGAGGTCGATCCCGCGCAGCGCCGTGACGGTCTCGCGGCGCGGGCGCAGGGCGTCGCGCAGCAGCCCGGCGAACGTGGCCGA
>VBJR01000030.1 GCA_005880175.1 Chloroflexota bacterium | reverse complement strand
CGCGCCGACCCTATGGAGGCCGCCGGACACCTTGTAGCCGCCACCGCCGAACTTGCCGCCCGCGTGCAGCACCGTCATGACGACCTCGACGCCCGACCGGCCCTCGGTCGGGTGGATCGCGACGGGGATGCCGCGGCCGTTGTCAGCGACCGACGCGCTCCCATCTGCGTGGAGGGTGACCACGATCCGGTCGCACTCGCCCGCCAGGGCCTCGTCGATCGAGTTGTTGACGAGCTCCCAGAGGAGGTGGTGCAGG
The DNA here is from genome assembly GCA_005880175.1 of Chloroflexota bacterium. Next base: position 20,514 of record VBJR01000030.1, on the reverse strand, counting down.
CCGCGACTGTCGGTGGAGCCGATGTACATGCCCGGCCGACGCTTGACCGGATCCAGACCTTCGAGGATCTGGATCTGCTCGACGTCGTAGGCGACGTCAGCGCCGAGAGGACGAGGCCTGGCCGTGCGGCCAGCCGGCGGCAGTCCTGGCTTGGCGGGGATCACACATTCCTCCCGAGATGCGAAGACTCGCCAGCCCGAAGCGCGAGCCGGTGCCCTCCCAGCGGGACGGGACTTGAGCGATGACTACTGGGATACTGGATGAGTCAATTGTACCGAAACTTGCGCATTGGGAAACGCGCGCACGCGCGTACGCGCGCGCGTTCACTTAGCTCTGTTCGCGTCCCGTGGCCCCGCGATCGGATTCGGGCTCGGCGCCCTGGTCCGGCCGCCAGCGGAGGACCGGGCTGCGCGCCGCCGCGACCTCGTCCAGCCGCCCCACGGGCAGGCTCCGCGGCTCGGCGTGGAGTTCCTCCGGGTCCTGCCTGGCGGTCTCGGCGATGTCCCGCAGCGCGGCCGCGAAGGCATCCAGCGTCGCCTTGCTCTCGGTCTCCGTCGGCTCGATCATCACGGCCTCGGGGACGATGAGCGGGAAGTAGATGGTCGGCGCGTAGAAGCCGCGCTCCAGCAGCCCCTTGGCCACGTCCAGCGCCCTGATGCCCTGCGGCCCGAGGTTGCGAGCCGACGCCACGAACTCGTGCATGCACGGGCCGTCGTGGGGCAGGTCGAGGATGCCCTCGAGCGTCTTGCGCAGGTAGTTGGCGGCGAGGATGGCGTCGCGGGAGGCCTCGGTCAGGCCGTCGCCGCCCATTGCCACGATGTACGTGAACGCGCGTACCAGCATGCCGAAGTTGCCGTAGAAGCTCCGACGACGGGCGCCGGCAAAAAGCGCGCCAGGCGCTCGGTGACCGCCACCGGCCCCGCACCCGGGCCGCCGCCGCCGTGGGGGGTCGTGAAGGTCTTGTGGGTGTTGATGTGCACGATGTCGAAGCCCATGTCCCCGGGGCGGACCTTGCCGAGGATGGCGTTGAGGTTGGCGCCGTCGAAGTAGAGGAGGCCCCCGACGCCGTGCAGCGCCGCGGCAATCTTCTCGATGTCGCGCTCGAACAGGCCCAGCGTGTTGGGGTTGGTCAGCATCAGCGCGGCGACGCGGTTGGACAGCTTGGCCTCGAGGTCCGCCACGTCGACCCGGCCGTCCGGGCCGGAGCGGACCTCGACCACCCGGAAGCCGCACAGCGCGGCGCTGGCCGGGTTGGTGCCGTGGGCGGCGTCCGGCACGATGATCTCGGTGCGGTCCTCGCCGTTGGCGCGGTGGTACGCCTGGATCATGCGGAGCGCCGTCCACTCGCCGTGGGCGCCGGCGGCCGGCTGCAGGGTGAGGCGCTCGACGCCCACCACCGCGCACAGCGCCCGCTCCAGGAGCCACATCAGCTCCAGGGCGCCCTGGGTCGTCTCCTCGTCCTGGTAGGGGTGGAGGCCGGCGAAGCCGGGCAGCCGGGCGGCCTCCTCGTTGAGGACCGGGTTGTACTTCATCGTGCAGCTGCCGAGCGGGTAGAACTGCTCGCTGATGGAGTAGTTCATGGAGGCCAGGCGGCTGTAGTGGCGCATGATCTCCGGCTCGCTGAGGCGCGGCAGCGCGGGCGGACGCCGGCGCCTGTGCTCCTCGGGCAGCGTGGCGGTCGTCTCGACGCCGGCGGTGGGGAGGCGGGGGCCGGGCAGCGAGGCGCGGCTCTTCTCGAAGCTCAGCGGCTCGGTCATGCTCTGCCCAGCTCCTCGACGAGGAGGTCGATGGCGGCGGGGTCGTTGACTTCCGTGCAGCAGAACGTCACCACGTCGCGCAGGTCTGATCGGTCGGGAAACCAGCGGCGGATGGGCAGCCCGCCGAGGATGCCGGCGTCGCGCAGGTGCCGCAGGCGATGTTCCACGTGGAACATCCGGACCGGGAACTCGTTCACGAACTGCCGGTCGGGGAACGCCAGCTCGACGCCCGGGACCTCCGCCAGCCGCTCCGCCAGCGCGTGCGCCCGCTGGTAGCCGACCTCGGCCACCTGGCGCAGGCCGTCGGGCCCCATGTACGTCAGGTAGACGCTCGCCGCCAGCGCGCACAGGGAGTGGTTGGTGCAGATGTTGGAGGTGGCCTTCTCGCGCCTGATGTGCTGCTCCCTGGCGGTCAGCGTCAGGGTGTAGCCGCGGCGGCCGCGGCCGTCGTGGGCCTCGCCGACCAGGCGGCCGGGCAGGCGCCGCATGAGCTCGCGCCGGCACGCGATGAACCCGACGTGCGGGCCGCCATAGCTGGGCGCCAGGCCCAGCTGCTGGCCCTCGCCGACGGCGATGTCGGCGTCGTACTCGCCGGGCGGCGCCAGCATCCCGAGGCTGATCGGGTCCACGCAGGCGACGGCCACCGCGCCGTGCTCGTGGGCCAGGCGCGTGAGCCCGGTCGCGTCCTCGAGCAGGCCCAGGAAGTCGGGCTGCTGGAACAGGATGGCGGCGGTGCGCTCGCCCACGTGCTCCAGGCCGCTGCGGAGCTCGAAGCCACGGCCGTCCTGGTAGCAGCGGAGGACCTCGACGTACTCGGGGTGCACGGTGCCGGCGAGCACGACCTCGGGCCGGCCGGTGTGCACGACCGCCATCATGGCGGCCTCGGCCAGCGCCGTGGCGCCGTCGTAGAGGGAGGCGTTGGCGACGTCCATGGCGGTCAGCTCGGCGATCAGGGTCTGGAACTCGAAGATCGCCTGGAGCGTGCCCTGGCTCGCCTCGGGCTGGTAGGGCGTGTACGCCGTGTAGAACTCGGGCTTGGAGATGACGGCGGAGACGGCGGCAGGGACGAACCGGCGGTAGACGCCGCCGCCGGCGAACCAGAGCCGGTCCTCGAAGACGCGGTTCCGGCCCGCGAGCGCCCGCACGCGGGCGATGGTCTCGAACTCGGACAGGCCCGGCTCGAGGTCGAGGCCGTCGCGCCGGAGGCCGGCCGGGACGTCCGTCAGCAGGTCGTCGAGGGAACCGGCGCCGAGGGCGTCGAGCATCTCGCGGCGGTCGGTGGCCGAGTGCACCAGGTACGGCATGACCCGCCCGCCTACGCCACCCCGCGAGGCGCCGCCATCAGTGCGACTGCCCCTCGGAGAACGCCTTGTATCCCGCCTCGTCCAGCAGGCCCTGGCTGAGGTCGCCGTTCAGCTCGACCCGGATGAGCCAGCCATTGCCGTACGGGTCCTCGTTGACGTGCTCGGGGTTGGCGTTCAGGGTCTCGTTGACCTCGAGCACGGTCCCGGCCACCGGCGAGTACAGGTCGGAGGCCGCCTTCACGGACTCGACCACCCCGAACGTGTCGCCGGCCTCGAGGAGCTTCCCGACCCTCGGGAGCTCCAGGAACACCACGTCGCCGAGCTGCGCCTGGGCGAAGTCCGTGATGCCGACCGTGGCGACGCTGCCGTCCAGCGCCACCCACTCGTGCGTCTCTGTGTAGTAGCGCTGCGCCACGCGTTCCCTCCTTAGCCCTGGGTCACCGCGGCTCGCCGCGCCGACCCCCGATAGAAGGGCAGCGGCACGACCTCCGCCGCCGCCTCGCCGCTCCGGGTCGCGACCTCGACCTGGCCCCCGAGCGGCGCCGCCCCGGCCTCCACGAAGGCCATGGCGATGCCTCGCCGGAGCCAGAACGAGTAGGTCCCGCTGGTCACCACGCCGATGTCACGGCCGCCCAGGCGCACCACGGCGCCATGGCGGGGGATCCCGCGGTCCGCGCAGCCCAGGCCCACCAGCTCCCGGCTCGGGCCCACCTCCTTGATCCGTAAGAGCGCCTCGCGACCCACGAAGTCGCCCTTCCCCAGCTTGACCGTCCAGCCGAGGCCGGCCTCGTAGGGGTTCGTCGTCTCGTCCATGTCGCTGCCGTACAGCCGCAGGCCTGCCTCCAGCCGGCAGACGTCCCGGGCCGCGAGGCCGCAGGGCTGGACGCCCGCCCGGAGCAGCGCGTCCCAGGTGGCGGCGAGGCTGGCCGCCGGCACGAACAGCTCGAACCCGTCCTCGCCCGTGTAGCCGGTGCGGGAGATCATGGTCCGAGCGCCGGCCAGCGTGGCCTCGGCGATGCCGAAGTAGCGGAGGCCGGCCAGGTCGGTGTCCGCGACAGGCAGCTGCTCCTCCGCCCGCGGCCCCTGCACCGCCAGGAGGCCGAGCTCGTCGCTGCGGTCGACGACTTCGACGCCGGCCGGCGCGTGCTCGCGCAGCCAGGACATGTCCTTCTCGCGGTTGGCGGCGTTGACGACCACGAACCACGCGGGGTCACCGCGGTAGACGACCAGGTCGTCCACGATCCCGCCGTCCGGCCGGCAGAGCAGGTTGTACTGCGCTCGGTTCGGCGGCAGGCGGCCGAGATCGTTGGTGACGACGCCCTGGAGGAAGTCCCCCGCGGCCGCCCCCCGGACCTCGTAGCGGCCCATGTGGCTGACGTCGAAGACGCCGGCCGCCGTGCGGACCGCCTCCTGCTCGTCCTTGACGCTGCGGTACTGCTGGGGCAGCTCCCAGCCGGCGAAGTCGACCATGCGGGCGCCGACGGCGAGCTGCTGAGCGTGGAGTGGCGTCCGCCTACTTGCCATCCGACCCGTTCTGGTCATCGATGAGCGTGTCCAGGTCGACGTCCTCCACCTCGAGGTACTGGAGGATCTCCTCGTCGTGGCGGCGCCGGGCGTCGGCCACTATCTGGCCGACCTCCTCGGTCCGCTGGCTCGACCACTCGAGCTTGGCTGCCAGCTCGAAGCTGCTCGGCGCCCGGCCCAGCTCGCGGCGGGCGCTGATCTCCGCCTCGACGTAGTCGTGGGCGGCCTGGACGAGCAGGCGGCTGTCGTCGACCGCCTTCTGCTCGTCGCGGAGGGCCTGGTCCATGTGCCGGCCAACCTGCTCGCGCACGAAGGACTCGAAGTCGGAGCGGCCGCTGCGCGGGAAGTTCTCGATCGCCTCCATGAGGCCGATCGTCCCTTCCTGGAAGAGGTCGCTCTGGCTGAGCCCGCGGTCGGCCCGCTCGCGCGCCGCGCTGAGCACCCAGTCGAGGTGGGCGTTGGTCAGCGAGTCGCGTGCGTCCTGGTCACCACGACCGGCGGCCTCGATGAGCCGCTGGTGCTCGGCCGCGTCGGGTTGGTGCGCGCGGCCGGCGGCGGCCGTGAGGTCCTCGACGCGCTGCTCTTCGGAGCCCTCCTGGCCCGGTTCCTGGTTGGGGCTCGATCCCATCAGGGGGTCCATTCTAAGGACACTGAGGGAGGGGCCCGATCGCTCCGTATACTGCCGCCATGGCCAGCCGCCGCCAGGCGCGGATCGGCTTCTGAGCAGTCTCGGAATGTTCCACGTTTTACATCGCCGAGGCCCGGCGGCCAGCCCGGCCCCGCCCGCCGAGGCCGGCTGGGCGGCCGACGCCGGCAGCGACAGTGACGCGGACACGAGCGGACGCGCCACCGAGCCCGGCAGCCCCGAGAAGCCGGCCAACCCGACCAGATGAGCACGCCGAAGGCAGCCAGCCGCGCCCGACCCACCCCCGGCCCAGCCACTACCCAGCCTGGCCGGATAGCATCCGCGCAGACGCCGCGAGGGCCAGGCGCCAGCCCGCCACCCAACCCAGGGCCCACGCGGGTGCCACAAGGCTCACAGTAGGACCCCAGCAGGGAGAAGAAGAAGATTGACCGCCCCCGGCCACCCCACCACAGCGCCCCCACCCGCCCAGGGGGGCGGGCCCACAGTACGGCCGGGCGGTGTGTGCGGTCAATCCAACCTGTTAAGGCGGGTTCGCCGGTGACGCACCGGCAGCTGCCTCCGGCCGGCGGCGACGCTGTGACCGGCACGGCCATGGGCGCGCGGGCGAGTTTGTAAAACGTGGAACATCAGCCGGCCTCGCTGATCGTCCAGGCCCTGGCCTTTCTGGACGTGCTGGTCCTGCTCCTGCCGCTGCCGCTCATCGTCGTGGCCAACTGGCACGACCAGCCACCTCGCGGCGAGTCGGCCTGGGCGCGGGGGGCCGCCCTTCTCGGCGGCGCCGTCTGGATGCTGCTCGGGCTGGTCGCCGCCTTCTCCGTCCTCCTCGCCCTCTTCACCGTCGCATTCACGCCCACGGCCGGTGGCGGCCGCCTCCTGCTCTACGCGCTCGTGCTGCTCCTGGCCGGGTGCGTGGCCGCCGCGCTCATCAGCGAGCCCGTGCGGGTTGCGGTCGCGCGCTTCCTCCCGATCGATCCTCGCAGCGCCGTCCACGCGACCGCCCTGGTGCTCACGACCGTCCTGGTCGGCAGCCAGATCGCCAACCAGCTCGCCGTGGACGTCCTGAGCCAGCAGGCCAGCACGGGGTCCGCCCTGACCCCTCTGGACCTGGTCCTCCAGGAGGTGCCGTTCCTGTTCGCCGCGGCCCTCGGCGTCGGCCTCTTCATCCGGCGCGGGCCCGCGGCGACCCTGGACCGGCTCGGCCTCGTCCGGCCCACCCCGTGGCAGATCGTCCTCGGCCTGGGCGCCGCGTTCGTCTTCTTCGCGTTCGGCAACGGCATGGACGCCCTGGCCCACCTCATCACCCCCGGGACGGCCCAGAAGGTCGAGGCCGCCAACCAGCGGCTGTTCGGCCAGCTCGGCAACCCGATCGGCATCGCCACCATCGCCCTCTCCGCCGGCATCTGCGAGGAGGCGCTCTTCCGGGGCGCCCTCCAGCCGCGGCTCGGGATCCTGTGGGTCGCGATCGTCTTCACCGCCGTCCACACGCAGTACGGGCTGTCGCTGGACGCCATCGCCGTGCTGATCCTGGCCATCGGACTGGGCCTGCTGCGGCGCCAGACCAACACGACGACGAGCACTGCGTGTCATGTCGTGTACAACACTCTTGTGGGAGTGGGAGTGAGCGGTGTGCTGCTCGGACCCGCGGTGATCGTCGGCGCCGCACTGGTGCTTGCCAGCGCTGCCGCGTTCTTTACAGGTCGGCTAGGCAGACTGAGAACTGCCCCATAGAATCGGGAGCCGAGCCATGACACGACATGTCGTCGAGTTTCCCCAGGTTAGCCCCAACATGTTGATTTCGACTCCGCGCATCATCGCGGTGGCCAACCAGAAGGGGGGCGTGGGCAAGACGACCACGGTCATGAACCTGGGCGCGGCGCTGGCCGAGCGAGGCGCGCAGGTGCTGGTGATCGACCTCGATCCGCAGTCCAACAGCACCAGCGGACTCGGGATCGACCCCTCGCGCGCCCGCCTGACCGTCTATCACCTGCTCTCGGGGGAGGCCAGCATCGACGAGGTCGCGACCGCCACCTCCGTCCCCGGCCTCCACGTCGTGCCATCGCAGGTCGCCCTCGCGGGCGCTGAGATCGAGCTGGTGGGCGAGAGCGACCGCGAGGCCAGGCTCCGCCGCGCGCTCTCCGCGCTGACCGGCGGCTTCGGCTACGTCCTGATCGACTGCCCGCCGTCGCTCGGGCTCCTGACCCTCAACGCGCTGGCCGCGGCCGACCAGGCGCTGGTGCCCCTGCAGGCCGAATACTTCGCCCTGGAGGGCCTGGCCCACCTGCTCTACACGCTGCAGCTGGTGCGCATGAACCTCAACCCCAAGCTCGACCTGGCCGGGATCCTCATCACGCAGTTCGACGCCCGCACCACGCTGTCATGGGACGTCCTCAACGAGGTGCGCCGGGCCTATCCGGACAAGCTGTACGAGACCCTGATCCCACGCAACGTCCGCGTCCCCGAGGCGTCCAGCCATGGTCAGCCGGTCACCATCTACGATCCCACGTGCCGGGGGGCCCAGGCCTTCCGGCAGCTGGCAGAGGAGGTCATGAACCAGTGAACTCCGCACGCGGGGCCAGGCCGCCCCTCCCGGAATACCGATGACCCGCCAGCGGGGCCGCGGCCTCGGCAGGGGCCTGGAGTCACTGATCCCAATCGGGCCGGGTACAGAGGGCAACCAGGACCCGGGCCTGCCCCAGTTCATCGACGTCGACCAGGTCAAGCCGTCGCCGGAGCAGATGCGCAAGCACTTCCCGGCCACGGCTACGAGCTGATCGCCGGCGAGCGGCGGCTGCGCGCCGCCCGGCTGGCGGGCGTCCAGCGCGTCCCCGCGATCATCCGCCACGAGGCGGACTCCGAGGACAGCCTGCTGCTCGGCCTCATCGAGAACCTGCAGCGCGAGGACCTGGACCCGATCGAGGAGGCACGCGGCATCAAGCGCCTGATCGACCAGTTCCACCTGACCCACGAGGAGGCCGCCAACCGGCTGGGCAAGCACCGGGTCGCCGTGACCCAGGCCCTCCGGCTGCTGACCGGCTGCCCCGCCGTGCTCTCGGCCACGGCGACCGGCGCCATCTCCGCCGGCCACGCGCGCGCGCTCGTCGGCCTGCCCACGCCGGACGCGCAGGAGCAGGGCCTGAAGGTCGTGCTCGGCCGCCACCTGTCGGTCCGCGACACGGAGCGCTGGGTCCACGACTACAAGCCGGCGCCGCCGGCGCGGAAGCCGGAGAAGGTCGGGCGGCCGGCACCGGAGGAGACCGAGACCGAGCCCGCCGGCGAGACGCTGGACGACGTCACCAGGCAGCTCCACGAGCGCTTCGGCGACGCGGCGAGCATCACCGGCAGCCGCAGCCGCGGTCACGTGACCCTTCGCTACGACAGCGCCGCCGAGCTCGACGACATGCTCGAGTTCCTGATCGGCCGTTGACCCCGCTGGCCCCGGGACCCGCGATGTTCCACGTGGAACATCGATCGAGTGGTCGTGCCAGCGCCCCCTGCGCCGGCACGAAGCCTCCTGGAACGGTATGGTGAGCAGGCTGTGGAAGCTACGAAGCAGACGACGCGGGTGTCAAAGAGCAGAGGGATCCTCACCGAAGTCGCCGAGGTGCTCCTCCTGGCGCTCGGCCTCTACCTCATCATCAACTTCGCGATCCAGACCGTCCACGTCATCGGCTCGTCGATGTACCCGACCGTCACCGACAACGACTACCTGATCGCCACCAAGATCGACTACCGGCTGCACCCGCCGTCGCGGGGCGACATCATCATCATGCGCGACCCCTACGACAACACCCGCGACTTCATCAAGCGGGTGATCGGCGTCCCCGGCGACCACGTCCTCATCCGGCAGGGCCAGGTCTTCATCAATGGGCACCTGCTGCGAGAGACCTACGTGAACAACGAGGTCTGGACCGAGAACGCCGACTGGCCCATAGCGCAGACCACCGACCCCGAGGGCGTCCTCCTGAAATCCGACGAGTTCTTCGTCATGGGGGACAACCGCAACCACTCCAGCGACTCGCGCGTCTTCGGACCCGTGCGCCGGGACCAGATCGAGGCCAGGGCCTGGATCCGCGTTATTCCGCTCTCCCGCATCGGTCCGATCGACACGCAGAAGCCGCAGATCACCAACACCCTGCTGCAGCCCGGCGCCGCCGCCTGAGCGGCGGGCGGGGAGAGGCGGAGGCCACGGCTCCTCCGCCCAAACCAGGGGGGAAGAGCCGGGCAGGTCGGAGACTCGCCCGCCTACGCGCCGATCGACGTGCGGAACGGGGCGTCAGTCGGGAACGGCCCGATGAGCGCCATCTGCAGCGGCTGCGCGAGCACCCGCTTCGCCATCGCCTGCACGTCGGCGACGGTCACTGCCTCGTATCGCGCGATGACCTCGTCCACCGTCCGGATATGGTCCATCAGCAGCTCCTGCTGACAGAGCCAGCTGGCGAGCGAGTTGGTGCCCTCCAGGCCCAGCCGCATCCGACCCTTCGTGAACTCCCGTGCCTTGGTGAGCTCGCCTTCCGGCACCGGCTGCTCGGCGATCATCCGCAGCTCCGCCAGCACCGCGTCCACCGCCTCCTCGGCCTTGCTGGGATCGACCCCCAGGTAGACCGCGAAGTAGCCGCCGTCGCTGTGCTTGGTCGTGTAGCTGTGGACGTCGTAGGCGAGACCCCGCCGCTCCCGGATCTCCAGGAACAGCCGCGAGCTCATGCCCTCACCAAGGATCGTGTTCAGAAGGTCCAGTGCGTACCGGTCGTCGTCCAGGTAGGACACGCCGCTCCAGCGGGCCGGGCGCCGGCAGGTAGCTCGAGCCGCTGCCGCTCCCGGGGAGGGACAGCCGCGACGAGACGATCCGCCGCGCCGCGTCGGAGTCCACCGCGCCGGCCAGCCCGATCACCAGCTTGGGCAGGCTGTAGTGGCCGGCGATGTAGTCGACCAGCTCCTCGCGAGTGGTGCTCGACACCGACTCGACCGTGCCGATGATGTCCCGGCCCAGCGGGTGCTCCGGCCACATGATCTGCTCGAACAGGCTGTGGACGTAGTCCTGGGGCTGATCCAGGTACATCTTGAGCTCTTCGAGGATCACCATCCGCTCGCGCTCGACGTCCTGCGGCTCCAGCCGTGAGCTGGACACGATGTCGAACAGCACGTCGGTGGCGAGCTCGACACGGTCCGCCGGCACGCGCGTCCAGTAGACCGTGACCTCCTTGTCGGTCGAGGCGTTGATCACCCCGCCGACCCCCTCGATCGCCTCGGCGATGTCCTTGGGGGTCGGCCGGCGGGAGGTTCCCTTGAAGAAGAGGTGTTCGACGAAGTGCGAGACCCCGCCGACGCGGTCCTCTTCGTAGCGCGAACCGACGGCCAGCATCAGCACGACGCTGACCGACGCGCGGTCGGGTAGTTCAGCGGTGAGGAGCCTGGCCCCTCCCGCGAGCTCGTGTCGGAAGTGCTTCGGGGCTAGGCCCATGCAGGGCCAGTATAGCCACACCCGCCCGGGAAGCCCGAGACGGGCACGTCCCGGGCGACGACCATGCCGGTCAGCCCTCGCGCAGCCGTCCCAGAGCCGAGTAGAGGATCATCGCCGTGTAGTCCGGCGGCATGCCGTCGGACACGGCGTCGAGCGCCTCCTGCAGGTAGCGGACGACCTGGCGGTCACGCGTCAGCTCGGGCGACTCGAGCGCGTCGCGGATGACCTCCGCGATCTCGCTCGGAGTCACCTCTTCGTCCCCCGCGCCATCGGCGGCCGCGTTGGCCAGTCCGATGGCACGCCGAATCAGCTCGACGCCCGCGGTCGCCGTCAATCCTCCCGGTTGCGGCGCGGCCCGACGACGACCCGGCGGTCCGGCTCCTCACCGATGCTCACGGTGGTCACGTCCGGGTCGCTCTCCAGCGCCAGGTGAATCGCCCGGCGCTCGAACGGCTGCATCGCGTCCAGCGTGATCGGGTCGCCTGTGACCTTCACCTGGCGCGCGGCCCGGTAGGCGATCTCTCGCACCGTGTTCTCGCGGCGCTGGCGGTACCGCTCGACGTCCACGATGACGCGCTGGTCGGGCCCGATCTTCCGGCTGGCGAGGAGGTTGGTCATCGTCTGGAGCGCGCGCAGCGTCTCGCCGCGCCACCCGATCAGGACCCCGAGGTCCCGGCCGCTCACGTCCACGACGATCGCCTCTGGCGTCGCGCGCGACGTCACCGAGCAGCGGATGCCCATGCGGGCGAGCAGCTGCCCGACGATCTCCTTGGCCGTATCGGCTTCGGCCGCGCCCGCCGGCTTCGCCACGGTGGCGGCAGCCGCGGTGGCGGTGGACGAGGCCTCGGCCTGTCCGATCACGGTCACCTCGACACGGGTCTCGTCCGTGCTCTCGCTGAGGATCTTCACGTCCACGTTGCGCCGGCTCTCGCCGAGCTCGATCAGGGCGGCGTCCACCGCCTCGTCGAGCGTTCGGCCCCGGCCTTCGGCAGATTTCATAGGTCTCCTAGCCCTCCTCGTCGCTCTCGCCGTCAGGCTCCGGGGGAGGTGATGGATGCTCGACTGCCCCGGCTCGGGGGTATGGCCGGCGGCCGGCCGCCACGCGACGCCGGTTGGGCAGGAAGTAGTCGAACAGGCTCCGCTGGTTAATCGGAGCCGACTCCCACACGCGCGCGGGCTGGGCCCGCGCTAGCCGCGACGCTGAACACTTGCCTCAATGCTTCAGATCTCGTTCACCCACGCAGCCCCGGCGACGATCAAGGTACCGGGTCATAGCCACCCTTCGCGAAGGGATGGCAGCGGCCGATTCGTTTGATCCCCATCCAGGATCCACGGACCCACCCGTACCTCTCGACCGCCTGGTAAGTGTACTGGGAGCAAGTAGGGAAATACCGGCAGCCACCTCCGAGGGCGGCCATCATCGGGGAGAGGGTGACCTGGTACGCCCTGATCGACCAGAGGAAGACGCGGGTCATCCGCCCACCTCTCCCGACGTCCGGCCGGCGGGACCGCCGCCGGAGCCCGCAGAACCGCCACTCGTCCGCCCAGCCGCCTCGGCCAGCCGGGCGCGCACGCAGGACCACGTCGTAGCCCTGGTCCGGCGGCGCGCCCGACCCGGGAGGAACCAGCAGACTCGCCCTGGCCGCCTCGCGAAGCCGGCGGCGCAGGCGGTTGCGCTGCACCGCGCCGCGCAGTCGGCGGCTGACCGTCACGCCGACGCGCCACCCGCCGCTCGGGCTCGGGGTGGCGAAGGCGACGATCGCCCGTCCGGCGAAGACGCGCGGCGTCCGCATGACGCGATCGAAGTCCTGACGGCGCCGGAGCCGGAACCGCCGCTTCACGGCCGGCCTCCGCGGCTACCGGGGCGTGAGCTGGCTGCGACCCTTGCGGCGGCGGTTCTGGATGATGCGCCGGCCGCCGGGTGAGTCCATGCGCTGGAGGAAGCCGTGGACGCGGCGGCGATACCGCTTCTTGGGCTGATACGTGCGCTTGATGGCAGACCTCTGAACAGCAGATATTCAATAGGTGAGATTCTTAGTCCTCACCCTGACAGGCATAACGGAATCCGCCGAGTATAGCGCAAGCCCTGAGGAGCTACGGACCGACGGTTGGTCGCCTGGCCGCAGTTGGTGCGTTGCGGCCGCATCCCCCCTCTGCTACGCTTGCCTGCCAAAGCGGACGACGAGCACCCCGGTCGCAGCGATCACACCCTCCGCGCGCGTGTGCGCGGGTCTTCTCAGCCTCACCCAGCTGACCACCAGTTGGACCTGCGGCCGCCGTTTCCCTACATCGCGGAGACGGCGAAGAGTGCGGCTCCCCGATCAGGAACGCTCTTCGTCATGTTTTCCACATAGTGTCAACAGGAGAGCCAGCGCTTGCGGTCCAGGCCGGAGACCTGCGCCGCAGCCCCCGTCTCCCTCGGGCGGGCGCGTGGGGGCTGCGGTTCTCGAGAGAGCAGGGACCCGGTCTACGGCAGGTTATCCACAGCCTTTCCAAACCTCCAGCGGCAAAGCTCCCAGGCTGACCACCGACTTTCCAGGGGTTATCCACAGAGCCCGGTTCTCGCCGGCGCCTCTTCGATCGCGGCGCGCGCGCTGCCCGACGGCGGCGCACGGCCCGGCCGGGGGCGGGAACCAACCTCGAACGCTTTTGTTGTCCACAGGCGCGAGGGCCGCATCCCCGGCCGAGGAGTTGACGCACAGTGAGACCTGACCAGATCTGGAGCGCCGTCCAGGAGGAGCTCCGCTTCCAACTGGCGAAGCCGAGCTACGAGACCTGGCTGAAGAACACCTCCCTGCTCTCGGCGGAAGGAGGCATCTTCCGCATCGGCGTCCCCAGCAAGCTGGCCAAGGACTGGCTGGAGGACCGGTTCGCCGGGCTGATCCAGGAGACGCTGCAGGCGGTGACCGGCACGGAGGTGGAGGTCGACTTCGTCGTTTCCGCCACCGAGCACCGGCCCGGCAGCGACGGCGAGGAGGTGCTGCTCGCCGTCGACGAGGTCGAGGAGCAGGCGCCGGCGATCGCCCCGAGCGAGCTGAACGAGAAGTTCAAGCAACCCCCTCTTCTTGTATGGAGGGGTGGGTCTGGGCAAGACGCATCTCATGCACGCCATCGGCCACGAGGTCCGCCGGCGGTTCCCGGCCAAACGCGTTCTCTACCAGCCATCCGAGCAGTTCATGAACGAGGTCATCGCCTCGATCCAGAACGCCCGGCAGAGCGAGCTCCGGATGAAGTACCGGACCGTGGACGTCCTCCTCATCGACGACATCCAGTTCCTGGCCGGCAAGGACCGGACCAAGGAGGAGTTCTTCCACACGTTCAACGCCTTACACGAGATCAACAAGCAGATCGTCATCTCCTCCGACCGGCCCCCCAAGGAGATCCCCACGCTGGAGGACCGCCTCCGCTCCCGGTTCGAGCAGGGCCTGCTCGCCGACATCCAGCCGCCGGACTTCGAGACGCGCCTCGCGATCCTCAAGTCCAAGCTCGGCAGCCGCAACGGCACGGTCAGCGAGGAGGTGCTCAGCTTCATCGCCCACAAGGTCCAGAAGAACATCCGTGAGCTCGAGGGAGCCCTCACGCGCATCCTGGCCTTCTCGGCGATCCACCAGCGCCAGATCGGCGAGGCCGACGCGGCGGACCTGCTCACCGACATCATCCCGGCGGGGACGCGGCGGCCGCTCACCATCGGGCGCATCCAGGAGACGGTCGCGGACTACTACCAGATCTCCCTGGACGACATGAAGAGCAAGCGGCGGGACAAGCACATCGTGTTCCCGCGCCAGGTGGCGATGTTCCTGGTCCGCGAGGAGACGCCGTCGTCGCTGCCTGCGATTGGGCAGGCCTTCGGCGGCCGCGACCACACGACGGCGCTGCACTCGATCGAGAAGATCATGAACGAGCTGAAGGAGGACGAGCGACTCCGCTACGAGCTCCAGGCCATCCGCGAGCGACTGTACGTGGACCAGTGAGACGCATGATGGAACTCGCGATTTGTCCACACCCCCATGTGGAAGACCTGGAGAAGAACCGGGGACAGCGCGGGGGGCTCTCAGTTACCAACAACTTGGTCCTCAGCAAGTTCTGGTTTCCCAGGACTTTCCCTATGCTTTTCCCCCGCGTCGCCGAAGCGGGCCCGAGTTCAGTTTCCACAGTATCCACAGGCCCTACTGTTACGGCTACGGATTCAGTGTTCAGAGTAAGCAGTAAGTTCGTGTGGACAAGGAGCCAGCCTTGAGACTCACCTGTCAGCCCAGTACCCTCGGTCACGCGCTCCAGACCGTGTCTCGGGCAATCTCCACCCGGACGACGCTGCCGATCCTGAACAACATCCTCCTGGAGACCACGAGCGAGGGCCTCTCGCTCACGGCGACCAACCTGGAGATCGGGATCCGGAAGGTCGTCCCGGCCGAGGTCGCGGAGGAGGGCAGCACCACGGCGCCCGCCCGGCTGCTGACGGACTTCGTGGGCAGCCTCCCGGACGAGAGCCTGGAGATGGCGCTCGACCTGGGGACCCAGACGCTCGGCGTCCGCTGCGGCCGGTTCGACACGCACATCAAGTGCATCGAGGCCGACGAGTTCCCGCCCGGCCCCCGGCCGGAGGAGGGCGACCGGCTGACGATCCCGCTCGAGGGCCTGCTCCGGGCGGTCGAGCAGACGCAGATGGCCGCGTCCACCGACGAGGCGCGGCCGGTGCTGACCGGCGAGCTGCTGCACATCGACGGCCAGCGCCTGGTCCTGGTCGCCACCGACGGCCACCGGCTGGCCGAGCGGCGCCTCAGCGCCACGACCGCGGACGAGCTCGACGCCCGCCTGATCGTGCCGGCGCGGGCCCTGGCTGAGCTGCCGCGCGCGTTCCGGGGCGAGGCCGGCGACGTGGAGGTGCTGGTCTCCAGGGCCCGCAACCAGGTATTCTTCCGGGCCGGCACGTCAGAGGTCACCTCACGACTGATCGACGGCCAATATCCAAACTATTCACAAGTAATCCCCAGCAAGAGCTCCACGAGCATCCGCGTCCCTACCACGGTGCTGACGCAGACCGTGCGAGCCGTGTCCCTCTTCGCCCGGGACAGCGCCAACGTGATCCGCATCCGTGCCCAGAGCGGCTCCCTGGTGCTGTCGGCGACGACCAACGAGGTCGGCGACAGCCGGGCGGAGCTCGACGCGGAGGTCGACGGCGCGGAGATCCAGATCGCGTTCAACGCCAGGTACGTCCTGGACGCGCTGGGCGTGGTCGAGTGCGAGAGCGTGGAGCTCAAGTTCGACGGCCCGCTGAGCCCGGGCCTGATCAAGGCGCCGGGCAGCGAGGACTACCTGTACGTGATCATGCCGGTCCGGGTGGCGATGTAGGGCCGGTGAGTGCGACAATGAGACAAATCAGCGACGTGCCATCAGTCCAACTCAACGATCCAGGATGCAACGCACTGACCGATCTCGTGGCCGTCCGAGGCCAGCGCATCGCCGGACGCCGGATGGGGGGGCCCGCCCCCGCTTGCGCCTGACGTCGCTCCAGCTTCGCAACTACCGCAACTACCAGCGCCTCGACCTGGAGCCCGGCTCCCGGCTGAACGTCTTCCTCGGCGCCAACGGCGAGGGCAAGACGAACCTGCTGGAGTCGGTGGCGCTCCTGGCGCTGTCCGCGTCGCCGAGGGCCCGGCGGGACTCGGAGCTGGTGGGCCCGCTGGCCCCCGAGGCCAGGATCGGCGCCGTGGTCGAGACGGGCGCGCGGCGGGCGGAGATCGGGATCTCGATCCGGGTGGAGGGCGAGCGGGCCCGGCGGCGGATCGAGGTGGACGGGCAGCCCCGGCGCGCGGTCGACCTGCCGGGCCTGTTCAGGGTCACTCTGTTCTGGCCGGACGACCTGAACCTGGTCAAGTCCGGGCCGGAGCACCGGCGCCGGCTGCTCAACGAGATGCTGGTCCAGGTCCGGCCCGGCTACGCGAGGGCGCTCAGCCGCTACGCCCGGGTGCTCGAGCAGCGCAACAGCCTGCTCAAGCAGGTCGCCATGGGCGAGCAGCCGCCGTCCGCGTTGGACGTGTGGGACCTGGAGCTGGCCCGCCTGGGCGAGGAGCTGGTCGCCGCCCGGCGCCAGGCCGTCGCCGACCTGGCCGTCAGCGCGGCCGCCGGCCACCGCGCCATCTCGGGCGGCGAGGTGCTCGAGCTGCGCTACGCGGGTCCGCCCGACGACCTCCTCGCGGCGATCCAGAGCTCGCGGCGGGAGGACCTGCGGCGGGGCACGACCTCGATCGGGCCGCACCGCGACGACGTGGTCGTGCGGCTCGACGGCCGCGATGCGCGGGCCTTCGCGTCGCAGGGCCAGCAGCGCACGGCAGTGGTGAGCATCAAGCTGGCCGAGGCAGAGGTCGTCGCGGAGATGACCGGCGAGCGGCCGGTGCTGCTGCTGGACGACGTGCTGTCGGAGCTGGACGCCGGCCGCCGCGGCTCGCTGCTCGAGCAGCTCGGCGAGCCCGGCCAGGTGATCATCACGTCCGTCGAGGCGGACCCGTTCCCCGAGTCGGTCATCGGCAGCTCGGTGGTCAGGTGTATCGAACGGGGGATGGTGAAAACCTGTGGATAGATTGGGCAAAGTGCTGCCGCGGGTGCTCGCCAGGCAGCCCCGCTCGTCGCTCGTGACCGAGTACCGGCTGCGCCTCGCGTTCCGGGAGGTGCTCGGCGAGGCGCTGGCCACCGCGTGCGAGACGATCGAGGTGCAGGGTTCGACCGTGTCGGTCTCGACGGCAAACCCGGCGCTGGCCCACCAGCTGCGACTGGACGCCGAGGAGCTGATGGCGCGGCTGAACGCGCAGGTCCGGCTGGCCCGGCCGGTGCGCGCGATCAAGGTGCGCATCGGCCGGCCGGCGCGACCGCGAGGAGGCTGATGGCGGTGCTGGTCGCCGGCGAGCTGAGCCAGGAGCAGCGCGCCGCCACGGCGGTGCTCGACGGCCCCGTCCGGGTGGTGGCCGGGGCCGGGACGGGCAAGACCGCCGTGATCGCGGCCCGGTTCCGGCGGCTGCTCGAGGCCGGCGTGGAGCCCGCGTCGATCCTCGTCATGACGTTCACCGAGCGGGCCGCCGGGCAGATGCGCGAGCGGATCCTGGCCGACACGGGCATCGACGAGGCGCCGCACGTGGGCACGTTCCACTCGCTGGCGATGCGCTGGCTTCGCGACGAGGGCCGGCGGGTGGGCGTCCATCCGGCGTTCCGGATCCTGGCCGGGCCCGACCGCTGGATCGTGATGCGGGAGCTGCTCTGGGAGCTGGGCGACCCGGCGCTGGTCGGCGCCGAGCGGCCCGACGACCTGGTCGCCCCGCTGCTCAAGCTGCTGGAGCGGACCAAGCAGGAGCTCGTGCCGCTGCCCCGGCTGCACGCGTGGCTGTCGCACGTCGAGGACGCCGAGCGGCGGGCGGTGCTGCAGGCGGCGGTCGCGCTGTTCCACGCGTACGCGGGCCGCTGCCGGCGCGAGGGCCTGCTCGACTTCGACGACCTGCTCGTGCTGACGGTGCGTCTGCTCCAGGACCACGACGAGGTGCGGGAGCGGTTCCAGGCCCGGTTCCCGTACGTCCTGGTGGACGAGTACCAGGACACGAACCTGGCCCAGGAGCGGATCGTCGAGCTGGTCGCCGGCCCGGGCGGGAACGCCTGCGTGGTGGGCGACGACGACCAGAGCATCTACCGGTTCCGGGGCGCGTCGCGGGCCAGCATGGACCGGTTCCTCGCCTGCTTCCCGACGGCCGTCACGCTGACGCTGGGCCGCAACCGGCGGAGCACGCGGCGCATCGTCACGGCGGCGTGCCGGCTGATCGAGTGCAACCCGGAGCGGCTGGACAAGCCCCTGGCCCCGGACCCCGAGCGGGAGGAGGGGACGCCGGTCGAGGTCTGGCGTGCCGCGAGCGCGGAGCAGGAGGCGGCAGCGATCGCGACGGAGGCCGTCCGCGTCCACGCCACCGGCGTGCCGCTCCGCGACATCGCCGTCCTGGCCAGGACCCACGCCATCGCGCGGCCGGTGGCCGCCGCCCTGGCCGCCGCCGGTGTGCCGTACCAGCACTGGGCCGGGCAGGGCCTGTTCCGGCGCCCGGAGATCAGAGACCTCGTGGCGTACCTCCGGCTGCTCCACGACCCGTCCGACCTGCTGGCGCTGGCCCGACTGGTCGCCCGTCCCCCGCTGAGCCTCGACCTGGCCGAGGCGCTCGCCCGCATCCGGGCCGATGGCGGCGGCCGGGCGCCGCTCGGCGCGCTGCGGGAGTGGGCGCCGACCGCCGAGTGGGCGGCGCTGCTGACCGAGCTGGCGGCCCTGAAGGCGACGCTGGGCGTGGACGAGCTGCTCTTCGAGCTGCTGAACCGCACCCGCTACCTGGACGTGCTGCTGCCGCGGCTCCCCGACGGGATGGAGGGACGGCGGGTCGCGGCCAACGTGAGCCGCTTCGCCGACCTGGTGTCCGAGTACTGCGAGCGCCGGCGCGACCACTCGCTGAGCCTGTTCGTGGAGCACCTGGACCTGGTCCTGCGCTCGGGCCTGGACGAGGACGTGGCGGAGATCGAGGACGTCGAGGACGCCGTCCAGCTGATGACGATCCACCATGCCAAGGGCCTGGAGTTCGACCTGGTCTTCGTGCCGGCGCTGGTCGAGGGCCGGCTGCCCCAGCCGCGGCGCCGCGACGGCGTCTCCGCGGTGGGCGGGCTGGAGCTGCCGCCCCAGCTGCTGGAGCCGGCCGTCAGGGGCCGGGAGGACCAGCTCGCCGAGGAGCGCCGCCTCTGCTACGTGGCGATGACGCGGGCCCGCCGGCGCCTGGTCCTCTCGTGGGCGGAGCGGTACGAGGGCGGCCGGCCGTGGCGGCCGTCGCGGTTCCTGGCCGAGCTGGGACCCGACGTCCTGGTGCGGGACCTGCGCGGCGAGGCCGAGCCGGCCGAGGCCCCGGCGCCGGCCGAGGCGCCGGTGGAAGCGCTCGGCCAGCCGGCGCCGGTCCTGTCGTTCAGCGCGATCAGCGCCTACCGCGAGTGTCCACGGCAGCACTGGTTCCGCTACCGCCTCCGCCTGCCCGCGCCGCCGGTCGTGGAGGCGCAGTTCGGCACCATCCTGCACCTGGCGCTGATGCGCGCCGGCCGGCTTCGCCGCGACGGCCGGGACGTGACGAGCGAGCTGCTCCGCGACCTCCACCAGGAGGCCTGGGAGACCATCGGGCTGGCCGAGCCGCGGCGGCGGCCGGCGCTGGAGGCGCTGGGCTGGCGCCTGCTCGAGCGCTTCCTGGCGGCCGGCGGGCTGGACGGCCGGCCGCTGCTGGTGGAGTCGCCCTTCGCCGCGGAGCTGGATGGCTGGACGCTGCGCGGGGTGATCGACCGGGTGGACGAGCCCTCCGACGACGGCGGCGACGGCAGCGAGGGCGGCGGCGCCTGGCGCATCATCGACTACAAGAGCGGCAGCCCCCTGCCCGCCAGCCGGCTGCGCCGGGACCTGCAGGTCGCGCTCTATGCGCTCGGCGCCCGGCTGGCGCTGGGACTGGACCCGGTCGCGCTGGAGATCGTCTACCTGAAGGACGGCGACCGCGTCGTCCTGCCGGCTGACGAGGAGCTGCTGGACGAGGCCAGGGCCGTGGGTGCCGAGGTGGCCGCCGGCGTCCGCGCCGGTCGCTTCGAGCCGCGGCCCGAGCGCCGGCGCTGCTCGCTCTGCGCCTACCGGCTCGCCTGCGCCGCGGCCCTGTAGTCCGCGCAGAGCTCCAGGCAGAGCGTCGCGGCGTCCATGGCGGCCCGGGGCCGGGCCAGCGCAGCCGCCCGCATCGCCATCGCGCGGTACGGCTGCCGGCTGCCGGTCAGCAGCTCGGTCACGGCGCG
>VBJR01000029.1 GCA_005880175.1 Chloroflexota bacterium | reverse complement strand
ACGACTCCCTGGGCCGCTACCTGGTCGCGCACCCCGAGGCGGACCGGTCGCTCTACGTGCAGTCCGCGGCGCTCGACCGGGCCCGCGCCATCTTCAACGGGGTCCTGCGCACCGAGGACGGCATGCGGGCGGCCTCGCGCCGGACGAACATGCCCTCGTGCGACGGCCTGGCACCGATCGCGGGCCCGGGCGCGAGGATCGGGCCGCTCCGCCGGGCGCCGGTCCTCGACCTGGTGCAGCAGCACGGCCAGGCGGCGATCGACGACCCCAGGACGATGTGGATCGAGGCCGGCGGCGCCCTGCGGCCGGCCAACGACACGGTCCCGTTCCGACTGGACCAGCTGCTGGCGGACGCCGACGCGATCCTCGGCCCGGACTTCGACACCATGTCGTACGAGGCGAAGAAGCTCCTGATCGGCGGCGACTACCTGAACGGCCAGCTCGTCTCGCGCTCCGAGCGGGCCTACCGGCTGACGCAGGGACTGGTGATCGTGTACCGCGAGGCCGCCGACCTCGGCCTGGACGCCACGCGGCTGACCTCGACGGGGCTGCTCGGCCCCGTCCGCGACTTCATCCGCATGTTCATCACCCGCGGCGGCAAGGAATGGGGCCCGCGCTTCGAGCTGCGGACGTCGATCGACGTGATGCAGTCGCTCGCCGGCCTCATCGAGGAGCTCCGCTTCCAGGTCCCGATGCCGAGCGTCGCCGGGGACGAGCTGCAGTCGGGCGTGGACCTCTACGTCATCTTCGACGGCATCGCCTACCCGATCCAGGTCAAGGCGACCAGGAACCCGAACCCGATGACGTCGGGCACCTGCTGGTTCCTCCGGAACGGCCTCGACCAGATGAAGTCCGTGCGGGGGCCCAACGCGACCGCACAGCTCGTCAAGGACCAGATCCGGCGCGGCTGGTGGGTGGTGGACCGCGTCAGGTGGATACCGCCGCAGGGGGTCGAGGCGCTGCGAGCGCCCGCGAACCCGGCCGCCGCCGGCTGGGCACCGCTCGGCGACACCCAGTTCCTGGTCTTCGACGACGTCTACATGGCCAACGTGTTCTCGGAGGCGGTGTTCCGGGCCACCGCCTATCGCGGCCGCACCACCGTGAGCCTCCTGCGCGACCTGAGCGTCTCCGAGGCCACCGCCGCCTTCTACGCGCGCCTGCTGGGCACGGACCTCCTGCACGTCGACGCCAACCTGCAGGACGTCTTCACCGAGGCTCTCCACAACGACGGGGTGGGCTGGCTGGAGGCCGACATCCAGCGGGAGCTGACGCGCCAGGAGATCAGGGCGGCGACGGGCAAGCCGATGAAGACGAAGGTGCTGCTGTCGACGAACCTGCGGCTGGAGCTGCAGAACTTCTTCCAGGGCATGCCGTGATGAGCGCCGGCGCCGACCTGTCGCTCTTCCTCGCCCCCCTCGCCGGCGCGCTGCGCTCGGAGACAGCCCTCGCGGCGGCGCTGCTCGACCTCGGGCTGCTCACCGGGCCCTCGCCGGTCCTCGCCATCCCGAAGGCGCTGAGCGACCTGGCGGACGACGTCGAGGCCGCCATCGCGGCGCTCGAGGCGCTGGACTCGGACGACCGCCCGGCCGCGGCGCGGCTGGCCGCCGCCCTGGAGGCGACCGCCGGCGTCGTCTCGGGCGTGCGCGCGCTGGAGGGAGCCCTGGACGGGGCGACGGACGAGCTGGCCTGGATCTTCCAGACGCCGTGGGTCTGGCAGGAGCTGGCCGCCCGCCTGCCCGGCTGGCTGCTGGAGCGGTGGCTGCGCGACGGCCACCCACGGGTGCACGCGACGCTCGACGCGCTGGGCGCCTGGCCCCCCGACCCGGACCGCTCGGGCCCGGACCTGGACGCCGTGTCGAGCTTCCTGGCCGACCCCACGGAGCACGTGCGCGACCTCCTGGTCAGCCGCCCCGAGCTGCTTGTCCGCCCGCTCACGTCGCTGGTCGCCGGCCTGGGCTGGAAGGCGAAGCCCGCCCGCCTGACGATCGAGGACGGGGAGGTGACGGAGGACGACCAGGTGGAGCTGCCCTGGGCGCCCGCCTCGGACCTGGCGCTGGTCTCGCCCGCGGCCGGCGCCGACTGGCGGCTGGGCGCCCGGGTGACGCTGACGGACGACGGCGGGGTCCGGCTCCAGCTCGACGGACTGGACGGGCTGGGCGCTCCGGCCGCGCTGGCGCCCGGCTGGACGGTCGAGGCCACGGCCGGCGGCGCCGGCCCGCTCGCGGTCGTCGTCCACCCGGACGGCCCCCGGCCGGACGGCGAAGGCGTGACCGACGCGGCCTCGATCGCGTTCACGGGCGTGGCGCCCACGCCGTGGCCGCTGCTCGGCGTCGCCGGCGGCACGCGGCTGGAGCTGGCCGGACTGACCGTGCGGCTGGACGCGTCCGCGCTGCTCACCGCGCCCGACCTGACGGCGACGCTGGCCACCCAGGGGCTCCGGCTGGTGCTGGCCGGCGCGGAGGGCGACTCGCTCGTGGCCTCACTGCTGGGGGCGGCCGAGCTGGCGGTGGACGCGGCGCTGGAGGCGACCTGGTCGGAGGCCGGCCTCGCGCTGAACGGCGGCGCCGGGTTCGACGTGACCGTGCCGCTGGAGCGCGCGATCGGACCGGTGACCGTCCACACGCTGCGGCTGGCGCTGAGCGGGGACGCGGGCGGCCTGAGCGCCGAGATCACCAGCGTGCTGTCGGTCCTGCTGGGGCCGGTCGAGCTGTCGCTGGACCAGGTCGGCCTGGCGGCCGCCGTCGCCGCGGCGGCCGGGGGAGCGCTCGGCGTGCTGGCGCCCAGCCTGGGCCTCCGGCCGCCCAGCGGCGCCGGGCTCGGCATCGACGCGGGCGTCGTCTCCGGCGGCGGCTACCTGGCGGCCGACGCGACCGGCTACAGCGGCGTGCTGGAGCTCAGCGCGCTCTCGGTCGCGATCAGCGCGACCGGCATCCTGGACACCGACCCGCCCGACGTCGACGGCTGGTCGCTGCTGCTCGCGCTGTTCCTGCGCCTGCCCTCGATCCAGCTCGGCTTCGGCTTCACGCTGAACGGGGTGGGCGGCCTGGCCGGCGTGAACCGCACCGCCGACACGGACGCGCTGCGCGCCGCGATCACCTCCGGCGCGCTGGGCACGGTCCTGTTCCCGGCCGACCCGATCGCCGACGCGCCGGTCGTGATCGAGCAGCTCCGCGCGATCTTCCCGCCGGCCGGCGGCCGCACCGTGTTCGGCCCGGTGGCGCGGATCGGCTGGGGCACGCCCGCGCTGGTCACGGCCGACCTCGGCGTGGTCATCTCGCTGCCCGACCCGATCACGATCACGGTGCTCGGGTCGGTCACGTCGGTGCTGCCGGAGGCCGAGTTCGACCTGGTCGGCCTGCACCTGGACGCGGCCGGGGTCGTGGACCTCGGGGCCGGCTCGCTGTCGCTCGACGCCGCGCTGCACGACTCCGAGATCGTGGGCTTCGCGCTGTCCGGCGGCATGGCGCTGCGCTCGGACTTCCTCGGCTCGCCGGCGTTCCTGATGGCGCTCGGCGGCTTCCACCCCGGCTTCCCGCCGCCGGCCGGCTTCCCGGACCTCGACCGGCTGCGCGTCGCGTTCAGCGCCGGCGACGGGCTCGCGATCGACCTGGACTGCTACGTGGCGGTCGCGTCCAACACGGTCCAGTTCGGCGCCGCGTTCTCGCTCACCGCCGAGGTCGAGGGGTTCGGCATCGACGGCGGCACCGAGTTCGACGCGGTCGTCAACTTCCGGCCCTTCTCCATCGAGACCGAGCTGGGCTGCCACGTCACGGTGACGGCGGCCAACCTCGACCTGGCCGGGGTCTGGCTGGAGGGCGTGCTGACCGGCCCCAACCCGTGGCGCGTGACGGGCACGGCCGGCCTGGAGATCCTCGGCGTCCGCGACGACCTGCCCATCGACCTGACGATCGGCGCGCCGCGCCGCGAGCCGGACGTGCCCGACGCGGACGTGCTTGACCAGCTGCGCACGGCGCTGGCCGATCCCGACGCGTGGTCGGCCGTCGCGGGCGCCACCCCCGGCGTGCTGCTGGCGGCGGCCGGCGACGACGGGCTCGCGACCACGCCGGACGGCACGGTCGTGGTCGCGCAGCGGCTGGTGCCGCTGGGCGTCGCCATCGACCGCTTCGGCGAGGAGCGGGCCGGCGACTACGACCTGTTCACGCTGGAGGTGAGCGAGGGCATGGCCAGCAGCGGCGAGCCCACCGACTGGTTCGCCCCAGCGCAGCTGTTCGACCTGGCGCCGGCCGAGGCGCTGTCGGCCCCGTCGTTCGAGCTGCTCCCGGCCGGCCTGGCGTTCGGCGGCGGCGACCCGACCGCCGGTCCGGCCCGCGCCGCGACGCTGGAGTTCGAGCAGGTGGTGCGCGACCCCGAGCTGGACGAGGACGGCACGCGCCTCCCCGTGCTGGTCGCGAGCGGCGCGCTGCTGGCCGAGTCGGCCAGCGGCATCCCGGACCGCGGCTTCGCGGTGAGCGGCGACGGCGGGCTGGCGCCGGTCGACCCGCGGTTCCGCGTCGCGGACAGCGACACCGGTGCCGTGCGGCTGACGGCGCCGAGCTGGTCGGCGTGCCACCAGTCCAGCGCCGGGCGCCGGCCGGACAACGCGGTCTCGCCCGCCTGGGAGGCGGCGCTCCGGTGACGGACGTGGTCGCGCCTCGCTTCCTGCCCTGGCTGCGCACCGGCCTGGCGACGGCCATCGCCTCCCCCGCGGTGGAGGGCCTGGCGGCCCACGACAGCGCTGACGCCGAGGTGTCGGTCCAGCTGCGGGCGAGCGGCGACGCCGGCGAGACCGTGGTGGCCGTGCCGGGCCCACCGATCCGGCTGCGCGGGCCCGGCGACGTGGTCGGGCTCGACCCCGCGCAGGTCGTGCGCCACGACCCGGAGCCGGGCACGACCGACGCGGAGGGGATCTACCTGACGCTGGTCGAGCTGGCCGCGCCCGACCTGCCCTGGCGGTTCACGCCGGCCGCGGCCGGCGACGACCGCCTCCAGCCCTGGCTGGCGCTGGTGGTCGTGGAGCAGCGTGGCGGCGTCTGGCTCGAGGAGCGCGGCGCCGGCCGCCTGCCCGCGCTGCACGTGGACGACGCGGCCCGCGAGCTGCCGGACGCGCGCCAGTGCTGGGCATGGGCGCACGTGCACGCCGACAGCGACCTGGCCGGCGGTGTGCCCGCGGCGCTCGCCGCGGACCCGGCGGCGTTCCGCTCGCGGCTGCTCTGCCCGCGCCGGCTCGGGCCCGGGCTGCCCTGGCTGGCGTGCCTGGTCCCGACGTTCGAGGCCGGCCGCCGGGCCGGCCTTGGCCTCCCGCTGGCGCCCGACCTGGGCCTGGCCTGGGACACCGCGCGGCCGGGCGAGGTGGTGCTGCCCGTCTACCACTCCTGGACGTTCCGGACGGGGCCGGGCGGCGACTTCGAGTCGCTGGCGCGGCGGCTGCGGGCGCGCGCGCTGCCCGCCGGCGTCGGCCGCCGCGACCTCGACATCGGCCGGTCCGGCGACGGGCTCCCCGCCGCGCCCGGCACGGTCGTCAGCTTCGAGGGCGCGCTGCTCTCCCCAGGCGGCCGCCGCCGGCCCTGGCCAGAGCCCCAGCGCACCGAACTGAAGGACGCGCTGCGCGACGCGCTGAACCAGGACCTGGTCCGGCCCGGCGTGCCCGATCCGTACGACGCGCTGGAGGACGACCCGGTCGTCGGCCCGCCGGCCTACGCCGCCGCGCAGGCGGGCGCCGGCGCCGTGCCGGCCGAGGGCGACGCGCCGGCCTGGTTCGGCGAGCTGGCGACCGAGCCCCCGCACCGCGTGGTGGCCGGCCTGGGCGCGGCCGTCGCGCGGCGCGACCAGGAGGCGCTGATGGCCGCCGCCTGGCGCATGGCCGCCCCGACGGTCGCGGTCGACCGGCTGCTGGGCCGGGCCCGCTGGGCGTGGGAGGTCGCGGCCAGCACGCGGGCGGCGCTCGACTCGCTGCCCGGTCCCGACCTGCTCCAGATCGCCGGCCCCGCCGCCGCCCGCCTGCCCCACCCGTCCGGCCTGATGGTGCGGGGCGAGATCGACGCGTCGGCGCTCCCGGCCGGGCTCGTCTCGGGCGCCTTCCGCCGGGTGCCGGGCGGGACGCGGCAGGTGGCCGCGGTCACGAACGCAGCGCTCGCCGACCCGGTCGGCTTCGTCTCGGCCTGGGCCGACGCGCGCCCGCCGGCCGGCGCCGAGGTGCAGCTCGACCAGTCGAGCCTGGGCCGCGCCCGCCCCCCCGTCCCCCGGCCGACCCGCGAGCGCGTCCTGACGCGGCCGCCGGTCCAGGCCGGGGCGGGCATCCCGCACCACGGCAACCCGCGGACGGGGCAGTCGGGCGCCCGGAGCGACCTGCCCGGCGTCGTCCGGTCGGACCTGGACCCGCGTGCCGCGATCGTGGCGATGGTCGAGGGCCGGGTCTCGGGGCTGGCGCCGGGCCGCGGGCAGCCGGTGCCCGACCGGGCGCTGTCCCGGCCCGTCTTCTCCACGCCGATGGAGCCGCGGCTGGCCGCGCTCTCGGCCGAGTACGTGGTGCCCGGCGTCGGCGCGGTGCCCGACGACACGGTCGGCCTCCTGGCGGCCAACCCGGCGTTCGTCGAGGCGTTCCTGGCCGGCTTAAACGACGAGATGGACCGCGAGATGCTGTGGCGGGAGTTCCCGGCGCGGCCGGGCGGGACGTGGTTCCAGCGCTTCTGGGACACCGGCCCGGGTGGGCCGCCCGACGTGGTCCCGATCCGCCAGTGGGACCCGGCCGCCGGGCTCGGCGGCAACGCGCCCGAGGGCGCGCCGGCCGCGAGCCTCGCGCTCCTGGTCAAGGGCGCCCTGCTCCGCCGCTACCCGGACACGCGGGTCTATGCGGTCGAGGCCGCGTGCGATGGGCTTCGCGCTGACCGTGAAGGCGGCGCGCGGCAGCACGGACCCGGCGAAGCACCCGGGCTGGTTCTTCGTGCTGGAGCAGCGGCCGTCCGGCACGCGGTTCGGGCTGGACGCGCAGCGCGCCGAGCTCCGCGGCAGGCCGCCGAAGCGGTGGTCCGACCTGTCCTGGTCGCACCTGGCGCCGGCCGGCGGCCCGGCCCCCGCGTTCGTGGACGTGACCGGCCCTTCGTGGCTGGTGGAGGCCGGCGCGCTCGCCGGCAACGGCGGCCGCGACGCGTGGGGCGACGACGCGGCGGCCATGGCGCGCATCACGTTCCAGCGGCCGGTGCGCGTGCTGATCCACGCCAGCGCCATGCTCCCGGAGGACGCCTCATGAGACCGCATCCGCGCCGGCCGGTCGTCACCGGGCGGCGATTCAGCGTGTTCGAGCCGCCCGCGCCGCCGCCGCCGTGGACCCCCGGTGACCTTCCCGACGGCGTGCTCGACGGCCTGCCGTTCGCGGCGCTCGACCCGGACCTGCCGCTGCTGCTGCTGCCGGTCCGGCTGGAGACGCGGTACGCGCTCGACGCCGACCCGCCCGAGCTGCGCATCCGCATCCTTCCGGACCAGGCGCAGGTCGTGACCCGCGCCGGCGCCGACGCCGGCCACCCGGTGCTGCTGCCCGGGCAGTGGCTGGCGATCGGGTTCGCGGGCGGCCAGCAGGTGTTCCAGCACGCCGGCCTGCCCGTGGCGTCGGGCCTGCGCACCGGTCCCGACCCGGCCGCGCCGACCTGGGAGGTGAGCGCCAGCGGCCTGGTGGTCGACGACGGCCTCGCCTGGATGGTCGACTACGACCGGGCGGTGGCGGCGGGCATGGCGATCACGGTGCCGCTGACCGGCACGGCGGCGGCGGCGCGGGCGGGCCTGGACGCGCTCCTGGTCGTGGGCGTGGACCCCGGCGCCGGCGCGGCCACGGTCCGCCGGCTGCTCGACGCGCACGCCCGCGCCGGCGCGCTGTCCTTCGTGGCCCAGGGCACGCCGACCAACCAGACGGCGTCGGCGGCCGCCGGCTGGGTGCCGGCCGCCGGAGACGCCGGCGACGACGTGGACCGCCTGGCGGACGCGCTGGGTCTCGGTGCCAGCGGGCGGTGGCGGTCGGTCACGGCCGGCACCGGCGGCGAGCAGGCGCGCTCGCGGAGCATGCGGCAGGCGCTGTACGAGGCGGTGCTGGGCACGATGGTCCGGCGGCTGCTCCAGGTCGGCGACCGGGACGCGCTCGGCGAAGCGGCCCTGAACGAGCTGCGCCGCTGGTTCGTGCACCACGTGACCGGCGGCGCGCCGCTGCCCACGCTGCGGGTCGGCCAGCAGCCGTACGGCGTGCTGCCGGTGCGCCGCTCTGTCGCCGAGCCGGACCCGGGCACGACCGCCGGCCAGGTGGAGCGGCTGGTCGGGCTGCTGATCGACGTCTGGCGCGAGAGCGCGGCCGGTGTGCCGACGCTCGACCCCGGCGGCGACAACCTGGAGGCGGCCGTCGCCACGGTGCTGGCCGGCCTCCCCCACCCGGCCCGGCTGTTCGCGCGCCCGATCACCGCCTTCGCGGACCTGAACGGGATCGAGGCGCTGCTCACGCCGCAGTCGGCGTACGAGGCGCAGCTGGAGGCCATCACGGCGGCGGCGACCGGCCCCTACCAGCAGGGCACGACCGAGGTCGGCATCGTCTACGCCGACCAGCTCGCGAGCGCGGGCGACCCGGACTCGATCGACGCCCAGATCGACCTGTGGGACGCCGTCCACGACGCGGTCGAGAACCAGTTCCTGGGCGACACGCGCGCCAGGGCGCTGGACATCGTGGATGCCGTGCGGGGACTGCTGTGGGGCTTCGAGCACCGGCAGCGTCCGGTGCGCTGGATCGGGCTCGACCGCTACGAGGGCCGGCTGGACGAGGACGACACGAAGCTGGTCGGCGCCGTGTACCAGCAGGAGGCCACCGAGTGGGGCGACGCCCCGCTCGTCGCCGCCTCCGGCCAGTCGGCCGCCGACTACCTGGCCGGGCTGCGCGACCGGCTCGGCGGCGCGCCGGCGCCCGCTCCGCCCGATCCGGAGCCGCTGCTGTACCAGCTCCTCGACCGCACGCTGGACCTGCTGCCGGCCGGCGCGGTGGACGAGGTGCGGGCGGCGCTCCACGACCTGGCCGCCCTGGACGACGGCACCCTGGAGTGGCTGCTGCGCGAGACGCTGGGCCTGGGCACGCACCGGCTGGACGCGTGGGCCACGTCGCTGGCGTCGGAACGGCTCGACCGGCTGCGCGGAGCGCGGCCGGAGGGCGTCCAGGTGGGCGGGTTCGGATGGGTCACCGACCTGGCGCCGCGGGCCGCGGACGCCACGAGCTCGGGCTTCGTGCACGCGCCCTCGCTGGCCCACGCCGCCACGGCCGCGCTGCTGCGCTCCGGCTGGGAGGCGCACGGCTCCGACGACCCGGCGTCTGCCGGCGCGGTCGACCTGCGTTCGAGCCGGATGCGCTCGGCGCTGTGGCTGCTGGACGGCGTCCGGGCCGGGCAGCCGCCGGGCGACCTGCTCGGCTACGGCTTCGAACGCGCCCTCCACGACCTCGGCGCGGACGCCCAGATCAGACCGGTCCGCAAGCTCGTGCTGGCCGCGGCCGGGACGCCCGGGGCGGCGCCGGACCGGCCGGTGGACGGGATCGCGCTGCTGGAGCTGGACCGGGCGGGCGGCCTGAGCGGCGCCGGCACGGCCGTGCGCGCGGCGCTCGACCGCCTGGCGGACGCGTTCGACTCGGTCTCGGACGCCGCGCTGTTCGAGGGCGTCCACCAGCTCGCGGCCGGCAACCACGAGCGGGCGACGGCGATCCTGGACGCGGTCGCGCTGGGCGAGCGGCCGCCGCCGGAGCTGCGCGGTCCGCTGACGCCGCGCGCCGGGACCGCGATCGAGCACCGGGTGCTGGTGCTGCTCGACCCCTCCGCGCCGCCGCCGGGCGGAGGCTGGGCCGCCGGGCTGCGCGACGCCGTGGCGCCGGGCCTGGAGGCGTGGGTGGCGTCGCTGCTCCCGGCGCCGAGCGCGGTCGGGTTCACCGTCTCCTCCGCCGCCGGCCGGACCGCGCCACTCACGCTGGCCGACCTCGGACTGTCGGCGCTCGACGCGATCGCGCTGACCGGCGACGACCCGGCCGTCGCGACGGCGGCGCTGCGGACGCTGGCCGCCGGCCGGGCCGGGTGGGGCGTGCCGGTGACCGTGGACACCGCCGGTGCCGGCCAGGTGTCGCTGCGCGAGTTCGGGGTGCTGGCGCGCGAGCTGCGCCAGGCGGTCGAGTCGCTGCGGCCGGCGGGCGCGGCCGACGTGCGGCCGGGCGCCGCCGCGGAGACGGCCGGCGGCGACGCCTCGGCCGCGCTCGACGCGATCGAGGCGCTGGTCACGCGGATCGACCTGCTCCGCGACCGCCTCGACGACGCGCTGGAGGCCGGCGACGGCGCGGCGGTGGCCGCGGCCGCCGGGACGCTGGCGCGGCTCGGCATCGCGACCGGCGCGGCGCCGGCGGACCTCGCCGCCGGGACGGCGCTCGAGGGCCTCGCCGACGCCCGGATGGCCGCGGTCACGGCCATCGCGGTGGACCGCGCCGACCGCGAGCCCGGCCTGACCGCCCGGCTGGCGGTCCTGCTCGGCCGCGGCCTCCCGGTGCTGCGCCGCTTCGCGCTCGACGGCGCGGTGGCGCTGGACCCGGCCCTGGCCGCGCCGGCCGACGTCGACGACTGGCTGGACGCGGTCGGCAGGGTCCGGCCCGCGATCGGCCGCCTGGCGACGGCCGGGATGCTCAGCGAGCTGCTGAGCCCCTCCGGTGGGCTGCGCGCGGTCGCCGGCCAGTCGCCACGGGTGGCAGGCGAGCCGTGGGTGGCCATGGGGCCCGCGGCGCCCGGGGCGGGCGGCCGGCTGTCGGTCGTCGCGGTGACGCAGCCGGGCGCGCGGCCGGCCGGCGAGGTCACCGGCCTGGTCGTGGACCGCTGGGCCGAGCGCATCCCGGCGCCCGACCAGGTGACCGGGCTCGCGGTCCAGTTCGACGCGCCGGCCAGCCGGCCGCCGCAGTCGTGGCTGCTCGCGGTCACGCCGGACCGCGAGCGCTGGAGCCTGGAGCTCGTCGTGGACACGCTGCTGGAGACGATGGAGTGGGCGACGCTGCGGGCGGTGTGCCCGGAGGACATGGTCGACTACGGCCGCGCCATCCCGACGGTGTTCGCGCCGGGCCGGGTGGCGCCGTGAGGACGAGCTGGACCCGGATCGAGGCCATGGCCCGCGACGTCGCGCTGACCGGCGGGCTGGAGGCGCGCGTGGCCGACCCGCTGTGGCTGGTCTCCCGCCAGTGGCAGCTCCGCGAGCTGCGCGGCGAGGACGCCGCCCGGCCCGCGGGCATCCGCGTGAGCGGCCGCAGCGCGCCGGTGACGGCCGTGGTCGGGATCGCCGGCGACCGGCACCCGCTGACCGGCGACCGGCCGCTGGAGGCCGTCGTGGAGGCGGCGCCCGACCCCGACTTCGGCGCGGCCGGGCTCCACGCGTCGGTGCGGGCCGGGCGCCGGCTGGTGCGGATGCTCCGCGACGCCGGGCTGGGCGCGGCCGCCGCCGCGCTGACGCGCGCGTTCGCGCCGGCGCCGCCGGACCGGCTCGTTGCGATGGCGAGCGCCGGGGGCGAGGCGGCGGCGCTGCTGGCGCGGCGCGGGCTCGACGGCGCGGCGGTGGCGGACGCCTCCGCCGACGCGCTGCGGGCGGCCCTGGCCGGGCCGGACGCGGCGCGCGCGCTGGCGATCGTGGCGTCCTGGCGCGAGTGGTACCGGCGCCGCGGCGGCGCGCCCGGCGACCTGGCCTGGGACGACGAGCGCCTGGAGTATTCCTTCTCCGTGGAGGTGTCCGGAGCCGGCGCGCCGGTTGCCCTGCGGGCGCCGGCCCACGACGGCGGGCACCTGGACTGGTACTCGTTCGACATCGCGTCAGCGCCCGCTTCGGGGCGGCCGCGCGGCACGGCGGCCGAGCGGACCGTCACGGCCCTGCCGGTGCCAGTCCGCTACCGCGGGATGCCGGCGTCGCGCTGGTGGGAGTTCGAGGACGCGAGCGTGGACTTCGGCGACATCGAGGCCGGACCGGCCGACATGGCACGGCTGCTGGTCGCCGAGTTCGCGGTCGTGTACGGCAACAACTGGTTCGTGGTGCCGCTGCGGGTCCCGGCGGGCACGCTGACCGAGATCGCGTCCGTGGCGGTGTTCGACACGTTCGGCGGCCGGTCCGCGGTGCCGTCAACGGCGTGGGCCGACGCCGGGCGGGCCGGTCCGGCCCGTCGCGTCTGGCGGCTGTACGAGCTGGACGGCGACGAGCTGCACGACGGCCACCGCGCGCCGTGGCTGTTCGTGCCGCCAGCGCTGAGCGGCGACGTGGCGGGCCCGGCGCTGGAGCGCGTGCTGCTGGCCCGCGACGAGGGCGCGAACCTGGCGTGGGCCGTCGAGCGCCTGGTCGAGGGGCCGCTGGGCCGCGCCGTGGACCGCGCTGAAGCGTGGCATGCCTCGCGGCCGGCGCTGGCCCCGCCGTCCGCAGCGGCCGGCGCCGGCGCGTGGCGCTACCGCCTGGAGTCCGGGGAACCGCCGCCGTGGTGGATCCCGCTGCTGCCCGAACGCCTGCGCGCCGGCACGGCCGAGATCCGCCTGCGCCGGGCGCGGATGCGCGCGTGGGAGCGGCTCGACGGCGGCCAGGTCGGTCCCCAGGGCACGCTGCTGGACCCACGCCGCCCCCGGTGGGTGCAGGACGAGGAGGTCCCTCGCGGCGGCGCGGTGGTGGAGCGCAGCTGGCAGCTCGGCCGGTGGCAGGACGGCTCGCTGCACGTGTGGCTCCAGCGCCGCAAGCGCCCCGGCCGCGGCGAGCGGTCGAGCGGCCTGCGCTGGGACCCGCTGCTGCCGGACGCGGGTGCGCCGGACGCCGTCGGCGGGGGCTGAGTCAGGGGCGTACGCACAAATGGCCCCAGCGGAGAGGCACCGCTGGAGCCACCGCGCAGCCGCGGTCAGGGCGCTGGTGCACCGCCCACGTGCGCGGCGCCTGCCTGCCGGCGACCAGCGCTCGACCGTGAGGGCGCCCTTCCGGGCCCTGACGCGCAGCCACGAGGTCACGAAGGCCCCGGGGACACGCCCGGGGCCTTCGTGCGTTGTCCGGGGCTCAGTGGCCCCACATGGCGCGGGCCGCATGCTGGACCGTCTCCGGCCCCCGCTCGCCCGTGCGGATGCGGACGGCCTGCTCCACGTCGAGGACGAAGATCTTGCCGTCGCCCACTTCCCCCTGCTCGCCGGTGCGGGCGGCGCCGGCCATCATCTCCACGACGCGGTCGACGATCTCGTCGCGCATGACCGCCTCGATCTTGAGCCGGGGCCGCAGGGAGATGTTGACGGCCGTGCCCCGATACCGCTCCGTGTAGCCGCGCTGCGCGCCGCAGCCCTTGACCTCGGTGACGGTGACCCCGCTCACGCCGCACTCGTCCAGCACGTCCTGGACCTCCTGCAGCGCCTCGTGGCGAATGATCGCCATGACCAGCTTCATGCTCGCGCCCCCTCGTTCACCCGCGGCGCCGGATGTGCCGCCTCGTGCGGGTTGACCGTCGGGAACTCGGCCGGCCGGTACACACCGCCGGGCACGGGCATGAAGCTCTCCGGGTACGCCCACATGCCGTGCTCGCTGATGTCGAGCCCCTCCATCTCCTCCCGGGGGGACACGCGCAGGCCGATCGTCTTCTTGATCACCCAGAAGATGGCGAAGCTCAGGCAGAAGACGGTCGTGAACGAGGCGGTCACCGCCACCGCCTGCGCCCCCAGCTGGGCGAAGCTGCCGGTGTAGAACAGCCCGCCCTGGCCGACGCCGTTGAACTTGGCCAGGGCCGGGACGGTGAACAGGCCGCAGGACAGCGTGCCCCAGATCCCGGCCAGGCCGTGCGCCGGGAGGCATCCGACCGGGTCATCCAGGTACTTCTCGATCGCCAGGACGCCGCCCACCACGATCACGCCGGCCACGGCGCCGATCACGATGGCCGCCCATGGCTCCACGTAGCCGGAGGGCGCCGTGATGGCGACGAGCGCCGCGATCGCCCCGTTGCCGACCATGCCGACGTCCAGCGTCCTGGTCAGCAGGTAGATGGTGAACAGCGCCGCGACCGCGCCCGCGGCGGCGGCGAGGTTGGTGGTGACCACCACGTCCGCGAAGTGCAGGTTGGTCGCGTTCAG
>VBJR01000028.1:9755-16914 GCA_005880175.1 Chloroflexota bacterium | reverse complement strand
TCCGGCCCACGTCCTCGCCGAGCACCCACACGCGCTCGTCGCGCTCCATCTCCTCGGCGAGCGCATCGCGCACGCCCTCGATCAGGGTCTTGACCGCCATGGCTCAGGGCGCCTCCGAGAACAGATGCCGTTCCAGGTCCGCCGGGTCCGGCTCCTCCGCCGCCTCCGCGAACCGCACCGCCTCCTCGACCTCGCCGGCGCACTCCTGCTGCACCCGCTCGTCGTCCTCGTCGGAGAGGAGGGTCGCGTCGAGCAGGTAGTTGCGGAAGCGCTCGATCGGGTCGCGGCGGAGCAAGGCCTCCAGCTCCTCCTGGGGCCGGTACCGGCGCTGGTCGTCGTCCGAGGAGTGGGACGTGAAGCGCGCCACCTTGGCGTCGATCAGGGTCGGGCCCTCGCCGGCCCGGGCCCGGTCCACCGCCGCGCGCGTCACCTCGTAGACCGCCAGGATGTCGCCGCCGTCCACCGTCGCGCCCGCCATGCCGTAGCCGTGGGCCCGCTCGGCGACCGAGTCGACGCCCATCTGCAGCCGGTGGGGGACGGAGATCGCGTAGTCGTTGTCCTGCACCAGGCAGATGAACGGCACCCCCTTCGCGGCGTAGGCGATGCCCACCGCGTGCAGCACCTGGGTGGCGACGACGCTGGACGTGGTGATGATCCGGGCCTGCTTGAGCCCGAAGTGCGAGGGCATCTGCCGGCCGCCGGACGACGGGTCGTCGCGGCGGGCGTACACGCCCAGCATGAAGTCGCGCGCGGTCATGCCCAGCGCGACGCAGAACGCAAGGTCGCGGTAGTACGGCGCCAGCCAGTCCACGCCGGGACGCAGCGCGGCGGCGGCCCCCACCTGGGCCGCCTCGTGGCCCTGCCCCGAGATGACGAACGGCGCCTTGCCCTGGCGGTTGAGGACCCACATCCGCCGGTCCAGGGCCCGCGCCATCACCATCTGCCGGTACATCGTGCGCAGATCGTCGGGGGACAGCCCCAACGCGACGTGCCTGGGCTGCCGGGCGGTGGTCACCCGGGCCCGATCCTCTTCGCTCATCGTCAGCCGATTATCGCGCAGCGCTCAAGAAACCTTGACCGAATTGGCTTGGCATGGATGGGACCCGGTGACTAGACTGGACCAGCCGCGCGGGGGAGGGCAGTCCACGCCGGAGGTGATGGCGCCATCTCATTCGCAGCCGAAGTCAAGAGCGAGCTCGCGGGACTGACCCCCGCGCGTCCCTGCTGTCAGCTGAGCGAGCTGCTCGGGATCTTCTACTCGTCGCGTGGCCGTCTTATTCGCAGCGGCGACAGCCGGGCCGCATACTTTCCGTTGCTCCGCAACACCGCGGCGCGGAAGGTGGTCCGGCTGGCGCGGCTGCTGGGCGGCATCGAGGCCAAGTACCAGGCGGCCAAGAGCGCCAAGCAGATGACGTTCTTCATCGAGCTGCCATTACCGCGGGCCCTCGAGCAGCACTTCGCCCAGGGCGCCACGGGGGCGTGCCCGGAATCCGCCTGCGACCGCAAGGCGATGCTGCGCGGCCTGTTCATGGGCTGCGGCTCCGTGAACGCGCCGAACGCGCGGTACCACCTGGAGATGGTGCTGCCGACGCCCGGTTGGGCCGCCAAGCTCGCCGAGCTGCTCAAGGAGCAGGGCGTGCGCGCCGGCGTGACCGAGCGGGCCGGCCACCAGCTTCTCTATGTGAAGGATGGGGACGGCATCGTCCGCATGCTGTCGCTGATGGGCGCCTCTCGCGCGGTGATGGAGTTCGAGAACGTGCGCGTCGTGCGCGAGGTCTCGGGCCAGGTGAACCGCCGGCTCAACTTCGAGACCGCGAACATCGACAAGACGATCGGCTCGGCGATGCGGCAGGTGGCGGCCATCGAGCAGCTCG
Source organism: Chloroflexota bacterium (assembly GCA_005880175.1). The sequence continues at coordinate 15,040 of VBJR01000028.1, read as the reverse complement.
AGCGCTGCGGCCGGCTGGCCGAGATGTCGCCCGCCCTGCGCGAGGTCGCCCAGGCCCGGCGCGCCCACCCGGAGCTGAACCTGGCCGAGCTCGCCCTCCGCATGCGGCTCTCCAAGTCCGCGGTCAACCACCGGCTGCGCCGGCTGGTCGAGATCGCCGAGGAGAACGAGGAGTACGCGGAGGCCCGGGTCCCCGCCGCCGTGGGAGCTCACCTGGCGTAGCCTTTCTACCGGCCCCGCCCAGGCTGAGCCGGGCGGGGCTGTTTCCCCGGCGCCGTCGCGCCGCGCAAATCCGTTCGGAGGATGCTGCATGTCAGTTCGGGTAGGTATCAACGGGTTCGGCCGGATCGGCCGGAACATCTTCCGCGCGGCGTACCAGCTCAACCGGGACATCGAGGTGGTCGCCGTCAACGACCTGGGCGACGCCGGCACCTTCGCGCACCTGCTCAAGCACGACACCGCCCTGGGCACGTTCGAGCCGGCGGTGCAGGCCAGGGGCAACGAGATCGGGGTGGACGGCCGGACGGTCAAGTTCCTCTCCCAGCGCGACCCGGGCGACCTGCCGTGGCGCGACCTGGGCGTGGACATCGTCGTCGAGTCCACGGGCCTGTTCACGGACGCCAGCAAGGCCCGCGTGCACATCGACAAGGGCGGGGCGCGCAAGGTGATCATCTCGGCGCCCGCGACCAACCAGGACTACACGGTCGTGATGGGCGTCAACCACCGCGGCTACGACCCGGAGAAGCACACGGTCATCTCCAACGGCAGCTGCACGACCAACTGCTTCGTGCCGCTGGCCAAGGTCCTGAACGAGCACTTCGGGATCGACCGCGGCATGATGACGACGATCCACGCGTACACCGCCGACCAGCGGCTGCAGGACCTCCCGCACAAGGACCTGCGCCGGGCCCGGGCGGCGGCGGACAACATCATCCCGACGTCGACCGGCGCCAACCGGGCGGTGGCGGAGGTGCTGCCTGAGCTGACCGGCAAGTTCGTCGGCATGTCGTTCCGGGTCCCCGTGCTGGACGTGTCGGTCGTGGACCTGAGCGTCGAGCTGGGCCGGGCGACGACGGTCGAGGAGATCAACGCCGCGTTCGAGGAGGCGGCCAGCGGGGACCTGAAGGGGATCCTGGCCGTCAGCCACGAGGAGCTGGTGTCGTCCGACTTCAAGAACGACCCCCACTCGTCGATCGTGGACGCGCCCGCGACGCTGATGCTGGGCGACCGCTCGGCCAAGGTCGTGTCCTGGTACGACAACGAGTGGGGCTTCAGCTGCCGCATGGTCGACCTGATCACGTACATGGCCGAGCGGCTGTAGGACCCGGTGAAGGCTTCCTATCAGGGACTGGACCTGCGCGGGCAGCGGGTGCTCGTCCGCGAGGACCTGAACGTGCCGCTGAAGGACGGCGCGATCTCCGACGACACGCGCGTGCGGGCCGCCCTCGCCACCCTGGACGACCTGAGGCGGCGCGGCGCCCGCGTCGTCGTCATGTCGCACCTGGGCCGGCCCAAGGGGCGCCCCGTGCCGGAGCTGTCGCTGCGGCCGGTCGCGGCCCGGCTCGCGGAGCTGCTCGGGCGGCCGGTCGGCTTCGCCGAGGACTGCGTCGGCGAGCCCGCCGGGCGGGCGGTCGAGCGGATGGCCGAGGGCGACGTCGTGCTCCTGGAGAACGTCCGCTTCCACCCCGGGGACGAGGCGAACGACCCCGGGTTCGCCCGCGACCTGGCCGCGCTCGGGGACGTGTACGTCAACGACGCGTTCGCGGCCTCGCACCGGGCCCACGCCTCCGTCGTGGGCGTGGCGGAGCACCTGCCGGCGTACGCCGGGCTCCTGATGCTGGCCGAGCTGGAGGCGCTGCACCGCGCCCTGGACCAGCCGCGGCGGCCGCTGGTCGCGATCGTGGGCGGGGCCAAGGTCTCGACGAAGGCCGACGTGCTCCGCTTCCTGCTGCCCAAGGTGGACGCCCTGCTGATCGGCGGCGCGATGGCCAACACGTTCTTCAAGGCGCAGGGCCGCGAGGTCGGGGCCAGCTTCGTCGAGGACGGGGCGCTGGACACCGCGCGCGAGGTCGAGCAGGAGGGCGACGGCAAGCTCGTCCTGCCGGTCGACGCCGTCTGCGCGCGGGCGATGGAGCCGGGCCAGGAGACCGCGGTCCGCCCGGTGGACGCGGTCGAGGCGGGCTGGATGATCCTGGACGTCGGGCCGGACACGGTGGACCGGTTCGGCGAGTCGCTGCGCGGCGCGGGCACGGTCGTCTGGAACGGTCCGGTCGGGGTGTTCGAGATCCCCGAGTTCGCCGCCGGCACGCGGGCGGTGGGCGAGGCGGTGGCCGCGTCCGGCGCCTACTCGCTGGTCGGCGGCGGCGATACGGCGGCGGCGGTCGAGGCGCTCGGCCTGGCCGGCCGCTTCTCGCACGTCTCCACGGGCGGCGGCGCCACCCTGGAGTACATGGAAGGACGCGAGCTGCCGGGCGTCGCGGTGCTCAGAGATGCGTAGGCCGCTGCTCGCCGGGAACTGGAAGATGAACCCGGTCACGCAGGCCGACGCGGTGGCGCTGGCGCGGGGCATGACGCCGGCCGCCCAGGCCGACGCCGAGCACGTGGACGTGGCCGTCTTCCCGCCGTTCTGCTGGCTGGTGCCGGTCGCCGGCGTGCTCGAGGGCACCGGCGTCGGGCTGGGCGCCCAGGACTGCTACTGGGAGCGGTCGGGCGCGTACACCGGCGAGGTGTCGGCCGCCATGCTCGCGGGCTGGTGCGGCTGGGTGATCACGGGCCACTCGGAGCGGCGCGCCCGCTTCGGCGAGACCGACCAGCAGGTGGCCCACAAGGCCGTGGCGGCGCTGGAGTTCGGCCTGAGCGTGATCGTCTGCATCGGCGAGCGCGAGGACGAGCTCGACTCCGGCCAGACCGAGACCGTGTGCCGCCGGCAGCTCTCGGCGGCGCTGCAGCCGCTGACCGCGGACGTCGTGGACCGGCTGGTCATCGCGTACGAGCCCGTCTGGGCGATCGGGACCGGCCGCAACGCCGACCCCGCCCACGCCGGGGCGACGATGGACGTGATCCGGCGGCGGTTGGACGAGGCGTTCGGCGCCGAGGCCGCCGGCCGGGTGCGGGTGCTGTACGGGGGCAGCGTCAACGCGGCCAACGTGACGTCGTACGTGGAGCTGGACAGCTGCGACGGCTGCCTGGTCGGCGGCGCCAGCCTCAAGGTGGAGGAGTTCTCGACGATGATCGGCGCGGTGGCGAGCGTGGAGGCGCCAGAGAGATGACGAGGCTGCTGCTGCTCCGCCACGGCGAGAGCGAGTGGAACGCCCTGGACCTGTTCACCGGCTGGGTGGACGTCGGCCTCTCCGCGACCGGCGAGGCCGAGGCGAAGCGAGCGGGCGAGCTGCTGCGCGACCGCGGGCTGCTGGCCGACGTCCTGCACACGTCCGTCCTGCGCCGCGCCATCCGCACCTCGGACGTCGCGCTCGACATCTGCGGCCGGCACTGGATCCCGGTCCGGCGGTCGTGGCGGCTGAACGAGCGCCACTACGGTGCGCTGCAGGGGAAGAACAAGCGGCAGACGCTCGAGCGGTACGGCGAGGAGCAGTTCATGCTCTGGCGCCGCTCGTACGACACCCCGCCGCCGCCGCTGGAGGGCGAGGCGCTGGAGAGCGAGGCCCGCGATCCCCGCTACGCCGGCCTCCCGCCCGAGCTGCGGCCGCGCAGCGAGTGCCTGAAGGACGTGGTGGCGCGCATGCTGCCGTACTGGTACGACGGGATCGTGCCCGACCTGCGAGCGGGCCGCGTGGTGCTCGTCTCGGCCCACGGCAACTCGCTGCGGGCGCTGGTCAAGCACCTCGACCAGATCTCCGACGAGGACATCGTCGGCCTGAACATCCCGACCGGCATCCCGCTCCTGTACGAGCTGGACGCGGACCTTCGGCCCCTCCAGCGGGGCGGCGAGTACCTCGACCCCAAGGCCGCCGCGGCCTCGATCGAGGCGGTCCGGAACCAGGGCCGGCGGTAGTTTCATTACAGTCGAAGAGCACCCTTTCTTCTTCACGGAGGTTCGAGAGATGGCCTTTGTCCTGCCCCCGCTGCCCTACGCCTTCGACGCGCTCGAGCCGCACATCGATGCGCGGACCATGGAGATCCACCACGACCGGCACCACGCCACGTACGTCAACAACCTCAACGGGGCGATCGAGAACCACCCCGAGCTCGGCAGCAAGACCGTCGAGGAGCTGCTGAGCGACCTGGACGCGATCCCCGAGGACATCCGGACCGTCGTGCGCAACAACGGCGGCGGCCACCTCAACCACTCGATCTTCTGGGAGATCATGGGCCCCGACTGCGGGGGCGACCCGACCGGCGCGATCGCGGACGCGATCAACGACGCGTTCGGGGACTTCGCCTCGTTCAAGGACGGGCTGAGCAAGGCCGCGGTCGGCCAGTTCGGCAGCGGCTGGGGCTGGGCGTTCCTGTCCGGCGGCAAGCTCACGATCAAGGGCTTCCCGAACCAGGACAACCCGATCAGCGGCGGCGGCGTGCCGATCCTGGGCGTGGACGTCTGGGAGCACGCGTACTACCTGAAGTACCAGAACAAGCGCCCGGACTACGTGGGCGCCTGGTGGAACACCGTGAACTGGGCGGCGGTCAACGAGCGCCTGGCGAGCGCGAGATAAGGAGCTGCACCCCTCTCCCGCCCCGCGCGGGGGAGGGGTGTAAACTTCCCGGGTTCCATGATCACCACCATCCGAAACGCGATGACCATCGTGGAGGTGGCCATCGCGATCCTGCTGATGGCCGGCGTCCTGCTCCAGACGCCCAAGGCGACGGGTCTCGGCGGAACGATCGGCGGCGGCGACGGCGGCCTCGGTGGCGGCTACCGGACCAGGCGAGGCCTGGAGCGGCAGCTCTTCTACACGACCTGGGTCCTCGCCGGCGCGTTCTTCGTCTCCTCCCTGGCGATCATCTGGCTCAACTCCCACCAGTAGCGTGACCCGAGCTCTCTCGGGAGGTGCGGCGGTCGCCGCCCTCCTCCTGCTGTGCGCATGCCAATCCGGCGTGTCCTCGCTGCCGATCGCCCGCACCGGCCCGGTGTCGGGCGGCCAGGTGGTCGAGGCCGTGGCCGGCACCCCGGGCCCGCTCAACCCGCTGTTCGAGCAGGGCGACAACGAGCGGGAGATCGACAGCCTGATCTACCAGGGCCTGACGACGATCAACCCGCAGCAGCAGGTGGTCGGCCTGCTGGCGAAGAGCTGGACGGTGTCCCCGGACGGCCTGTCGTACGTCTTCACG
>VBJR01000028.1:0-9722 GCA_005880175.1 Chloroflexota bacterium | reverse complement strand
CCGACGCAGCAGCTCTGGAAGGACGTCGTCATCGCGAAGGTCAACCAGCAGCAGGTCAAGTTCACGCTCAAGGCGCCCAGCGCGGCGTTCCCGCTGGCGCTCCGCGAGGGCATCGTGGCCAAGCACGCGTTCCAGGGGGTGGCGATCGCCGACATGGCCCGCTCCCCGCGAAGCGGCGCCCGGGCGGTCGGGACGGGGCCGTTCAAGGTGGCCTCGATCTCCAGCGACCGGCACACGGTGACGCTGGAGCGGAACCCGTACGCCAGCCCGCGGCCGTACCTCGACCACTTCGTCTTCCGCAGCTACCCGACGCCCGCGGACGCGCTGGACGCGGTCTCGCGGAGCGAGGCGGACACGTTCGGCGACCTCCAGTCCCAGGGGGCCGCGGCGATGGCGAAGCGGCCGGACGTGGACCTGATGCAGATCAGCACGTTCAACTTCGTCGCGGTGTTCTTCAACCTGACGCCCGACCTGTCCGTGTTCTTCGAGCCGCCGGCGGTCCGCCAGGCGCTGACGCAGGCGGTGGACCGCAAGCACATCGTGGACACGGTGCTGGAGGGCCGGGCCGACCCGGCGACCGGGCCGATCCCGCCGACGGACTGGGCGTACTCCAAGCAGTCGTAACCTCCAGACCGGCGTCCTGGAGAAGGGCGGCCGCGGCTTCCAGGTCCAGCTGGTGACGGCCGACGCGTACCCGTACCGGCAGGTGGCCGAGTCCGTGCGGGACCAGCTTCGCCTGGTCGGCGTGCAGGTGGTGATCGACCCGGTGCCTGCCTCGGTCCTGGTCAGCAAGTACCTGCTCGGCAAGCAGTTCCAGCTCGCCCTGGCCGACTTCGACATCGGGTCCGACCCGGACCAGTCCCAGCTGTGGCACTCGGGGGCGCAGGCGGACAGCCTGAACTTCACCACGGGCGACCGGCTGCCCAAGCAGGCCCTGATCGACAAGGACCTGGAGGACGGGATCGGCCGGGTGGACAACGGCGTGGTGAAGACGGACGTGGCGTCCCGGCGAACCGCGTACGCGGACTTCCAGGATCTGATGGCCGACGCGGCGCCGGCGGTGTTCCTGTTCGAGCCGCACTACACGTACGTGGTGTCGAAGCGGGTCCGGGGCGTCCACACGAACCCGGTCATCGAGCCGGTGGACCGCTTCCAGTACGTCACCGACTGGTTCGCGACGAACGAGGGCGGCTGAGGGCCGCCGTCAGGCGCCGGCCGGCAGCAGGTGGCGAATGGAGACGAGGTCGGGATCCTGCCCCGCCCAGTCGCGCAGGTCGGGGTCCGCGGTGAGCGCCTCGCCGACGAGCGCCACGGCCTCGTCGGGCCGACCGGTCGTGGCGTAAAAGCACCCGAGGTTGTATGTCGCTTCGGCGCGCTGGCGCGGGTCTTCGAGGTTGGCCGTGTCGATCTCGTGGACGCGGCGTGCCGCGCGCTCCGCGGCGGCCGGTTCGCCCCGGTCCAGGTGCCAGTGCACGAGGTGCTGACCGACGTGGCCCCAGGCGCTGCCGGGCACGACCCGCCACACCGGGACCGCTGACGCCGGCGACCGCGGCCTGACCAGGTCCTCGTCGGAGCACCGCTCGACCGCCCGGACCAGGCGGTCGTGGGCCGCGTTCGCCCGCGCCACGGCCTCCGCCGCGGCCGTCCCCCGGTTCGCGGCGAAGATCCGGGCGTTGCGCGCGTCCAGGTCGGCCTCCGCGTCCTCCGGCATCGGGGCCTCGGTCCGGGCCGCGTCCAGCACGGCGGCGGCGTGGTCGCAGTAGTGGGCGATGTGCGCGACGTGGTCCCTGACAGTCCAGGCGTCCGGCGCCGCCGCTGGCGAGTCGTCGCAGGCGGCGAGCAGCGCCGCCTCCATCTCCCGGCCAGCGGCCAGGGCGGTGAGGAGCGAGTCGCGGAGCGTGGTCACCGTGCCACGGTAGCCCGCCTGGCCTTCAGGATGCCGGCGTGGCGGCGAGCCACCTGTTTCCGTGACCGAGCAGCATCGGCTGTGCTCGGGTGCCGGCGGCCCGCCACTCGATCCAAGGCGAAGGGAGCTCATGAGGCCGGAGGCGGGAAGCACGTCCCCGCCAGCCGGCACCAGCGCCCCAACGGGTGCTCGGCGGCGGCTCGAGCATCAGGCAGCCGGGGGCGGAGCGTGGATGGCGGGGCCGAAGACCGGCCCCGCGCGTTCGGGCGGCACCTCCTCGCGCTGGCGCCCCGGCCGGCGCGCCAGCCACACTAACGGGCCATGAGGCTCGAGGCGGTCGAGCTGCGTCGGGTCCGGATGCCGCTGGTGGCGCCGTTCCGCACCGCGGCCGGCACCGAGACGACCCGCGACATCCTGCTGCTCCGCGCCATCACGGACGAGTGCGACGGCCGGGGCGAGTGCTGCGCCCACCCCGAGCCGCTGTACATGTCCGAGTACGTCGACGCCTGTGAGCACGTCCTCCGCCACCACCTGCTGCCCCGCCTGTTCGCCACGCCCTCGCTGACCGCCGCCGGTGTGGCCGAGGTACTGCGGCCGGTGCGCGGGCACCGCATGGCCAAGGCCGCGATCGAGATGGCCGTCCTCGACGCCGAGCTGCGCGCCGCTCGCGAGCCGCTGGCGCGGCACCTGGGCGCCGTGCGCGAGACGGTGGACGCCGGTGTGTCGGTCGGCATCCACGAGAGCGTCCCCGCGCTGCTCGAAGCCGTCGCGGGATACGTGGCCGAGGGCTACCGGCGGGTCAAGCTCAAGATCGAGCCGGGCTGGGACGTCCAGCCCGTCCGCGCCGTGCGCGAGCGCTTCCCGGACCTGCCCCTCCAGGTGGACGCCAACGCCGCCTACACGCTGGCGGACGCGCGCCACCTGGCCCGGCTGGACGCGTTCGACCTCCTCCTGATCGAGCAGCCCCTGCCCGAGGAGGAGCTGCGCGCCCACGCCGCGCTGGCCGCCCGGCTGGCGACGCCCGTCTGCCTGGACGAGTCGATCGTCTCCGCCCAGACCGCGGCCGACGCGATCGCGATGGGCGCCTGCTCGGTCGTCAACGTCAAGCCCTCGCGCGTCGGAGGCTACCTCGAGGCCCGCCGGGTCCACGACGTGTGCCTGGCCCACGGCGTCCCCGTCTGGTGCGGCGGCATGCTGGAGACCGGGCTGGGCCGCGCCGGCAACGTGGCCCTGGCCGCGCTGCCCGGGTTCACGCTGCCGGGCGACATCTCGGCGTCCGGCCGCTACTACCGGCGGGACATCACCGAGCCGTTCCTGCTCCACGAGGGCAGGCTGCGGGTCCCGGCCGGCCCCGGGCTCGGCGTCCAGGTAGACGACGGGGCAATCCGTGAGGTGACCACGTCGGCGGTGATCGTCGACCGCCGCGGCGAGTAGGCGCGCACTCGTCAGTTCAGAGGCGGCCGGTGATGGCGCCGCTGCTGGAGCTGCTGCAGGATCTCGGCCAGCGTCGGCTGCTGGACCCGGCTCCGCTGGGGCGCCGCCGACGGCGTCGGGGCCGGCGCGGCCGTGGGCACGTCCACCGTCGTGACCGGGATGGTCGGCACGTCCGCCGGCGTCGGGGTGCCGGCCGACACCGGCGCGCCCACCACGGGCGGGACGTGCGCGTTCGCGACTGTCGGCTGCTGCTGCGTGTAGTCCGCCAGCGACACGACCAGCGCGAGCACGCACAGGAGCAGCACACCGCCGCCCACCATGAGCACGAGCCTCGTCTGACGCATGAAACCCCCTCCTCAGGGCGAAACGCCCGAAGCGGCCAGCTTACCCCATCCGGCGCACGTGTTAGGCTGCTGCGCCAGGTACAAACGGCCGAGCGGGACCAGCGGCCGTGCTGCGCGAGAGGGGAGTGAACTACGGGCAACTGGCGCTGATCTCGTGGCTGGCCACGGCCGGCTTCGGAGGGTTCCTGCTGTACTGGTGGATCGGGCGCCTCTCACGCGCGACAGCCACGGCGCGCTCGACGCACAGCCGCCCGCCGCCGTACATCCCGCGCCTGCTGGTGTTCCTGCACGTGCTGCTGGCCATCGCCGGTCTGGGCGCCTGGGTGGGCGCGCTCTACCTCTTCGACCCGCTCGCGTACGCGGCGCTCCCGGCGCTGGGGCTGGTGGCTGTGCTGGGAGCCAGCATGTTCGTCCGCTGGCTGGGCAGCCGGCGCGCGCGCCGGGCGGCGCACAGCGTGCACCGGGCGCCCCCCGTGTCCCGCCTGCCGACGGTGGTCGTGCTCGGCCACGGCGTGCTGGGCATCACGACGGTGGTGCTCGTGCTGCTCAGCTACTTCCGACACTGACGACGGGTCTACCCTGTTCCACGAGATGAGCGCCACGAGATCGGGCTATGCCACCACGTCCGAGCGGGGGCTGCAGTGGGACTCGGTGCCCATGCGCCTCTGGCAGAAGGCCAAGCGCCTGGGGGTGTGGGACCCGGCCCAGATCGACCTCGCGGCCGACCGGGAACAGTGGACCACCTTCGAGGCCCCGGAGCGGGAGTTCATCCTGCGGACGATCGCGCTGTTCCAGGCCGGCGAGGAAGCGGTCACGGTGGACCTGCTGCCCCTGCTCGAGGTGATGGCGGCCGAGGGCCGGATCGAGGAGGAGATGTACCTGACCTCGTTCCTGTGGGAGGAGGCCAAGCACGTCGAGCTCTTCCGGCGCTGGCTGGACGACGTGGCCGAGGCGCGCCACGACCTGTCCGGGTACGTGACGCCCAGCTACGAGCTGCTGTTCGCCGGCGAGCTGCCCCGGTCGATGGCCGCGCTGCGCACCGACCGCTCGCCGGTATCGCAGATCCGCGCGGCGACCACCTACAACATGATCATCGAGGGCGTCCTGGCCGAGACCGGGTACCACGGCTTCCGCGAGTCGCTGGTGGCCAACCGGCTCCTGCCCGGCCTGCTGGAGGGGATCACGCTGGTCGCCCGCGACGAGAGCCGCCACATCCGGTACGGGGTGTTCCTGCTCAACCGGCTGATCGCCACGACCCCCGGCGGGTGGGACGTGATGAACGAGCGGATGAACGAGCTGCTCGGCCCGGCGATGGGCGTCGTATCCGAGTTCTGGGAGCACTTCGATCCCGACCGTGGGCCGTTCGGCCAGACCATGCAGAAGTTCCTGGAGTTCGCCAGCTCGCAGTTCGACAAGCGGATGCGGGTGCTGGAGCGAGACCGCGGCAAGGCGCTGCGGGACATCGAGCTGGCCACGCTCGCCGACATCGCCGAGGAGGGGTAGCCACAGCCGTATGGATTTGGGACTCGAGAACACACGGGCGCTGGTCACCGCTGCCAGCAAGGGCCTGGGCCGCGCCTGCGCGGCCGCGCTGGCGGACGAGGGGGCGCGCGTCTTCATCGTCTCCCGCGACGAGGAGCGTCTGCGCGCCGTCGAGGGGGAGATCGGCGCGGTCGGCCACCTGGCCGCGGACCTCTCGCAGCCGGACGCGCCGGAGCGGGCGGTCCAGGCGGCCGTGGCCGCGCTCGGCGGCCTGGACATCCTGGTCTGCAACGCCGGCGGGCCGCCGCCCGGCACGTTCGAGTCCACCCCGATCGAGCAGTGGGACGTGGGCTTCAACCTGACCCTGATGAGCACGGTCCGGCTGTCGAAGTGCGCGCTGCCCCACCTCCTGGACTCCGGCCGCGGCCGCATCGTGAACATCACGTCGATCTCGGTCCGCCAGCCGATCCCGATCATCCTGCTCTCGAACGCGTTCCGGGCCGCAGTGACCGCGATGGCGAAGACGCTGGCCGGCGAGGTCGCCGGCCGGGGGGTGACGGTCAACAACCTGGCCCCCGGCACGATCCTGACGGACCGCATCCGCGAGCTCTACTCGGGCGACACGGAGGAGGTGACGAGCACGATCCCTGCCGGCCGCATCGGCACGCCGGAGGAGTTCGGGGCGACGTGCGCGTTCCTCTGCTCGCTCCAGGCGGGCTACATCACCGGCCAGACGATCGGCATCGACGGCGGCGCGCTGCGAGGGGTTCACTGATGGGCATTCGATTCGCGGAGCGCATGGACCGTCTCGGCACCGAGGGCGCGTTCGAGGTGCTGGCGCAGGCGCGGCGCCTGGAGGCGACCGGCCGCCACATCGTGCACCTGGAGATCGGCGAGCCGGACTTCGCGACGCCGGACAACATCACGGAGGCGGCCGTCTCCGCGCTGCACGCCGGGTACACGCACTACACGCCGGCCGGCGGGATCATGGAGGCCCGCGAGGCGGTGGCCCGGTTCGTCTCGAGCCGCCTGGGAATCGAGGCGCAGCCGGCCGAGGTGGTGCTGACGCCGGGTTCCAAGAACGTGCTCCTGTTCGTCCTGCTCGCGTGCGTCGAGCCGGGCGAGGAGGTGATCTACCCGGACCCGGGCTACCCGATCTACTCGTCGCTGATCAACTTCATCGGCGCCCGGCCGGTGCCGGTGCGGCTGCGCGAGGAGCGCGGGTTCCGCATGGACCTGGACGAGCTGGCCGGGCTGGTCACCCCGCGCACCCGGCTGCTGGTCCTGAACTCCCCGCAGAACCCGACGGGCGGGGTGCTCACCGCGGAGGACGTCGCCTTCATCGCGCGCCTGGCGATCGAGCACGACCTGCTCGTAATCTCGGACGAGATCTATTCGCAGATCGTGTACGGCCGACAGCACGTATCGGTGCTCTCGCAGCCGGGCATGAAGGAGCGGACCGTGCTGATGGACGGCATGTCCAAGGCATACGCGATGTGCGGCTGGCGCCTGGGCTACGGGGTGGCGCCGCGCGAGCTGGCGAGCCGGATGGAGGCGCTGATGATCAACTCCTCGTCCTGCGCGGCCGCGTTCGCCCAGATGGCCGTCATCGAGGCGTTCGATTCCCCGGAGTCGGACGCCGCGGTGCGCCGGATGGTGGCGCAGTTCCAGGCCCGCCGGGACCTGGTCGTCGCGGGCCTGAACGCGATGCCTGGCGTCCACTGCGAGGTCCCGCAGGGCGCGTTCTACGCGTTCCCCAACGTGCGGGGCACGGGCCTCGACGAGCGCGAGCTGGCGGAGGACCTGCTGCAGGGCGCCGGGGTGGCGCTGCTGCCCGGGTCGGCCTTCGGGCCGGCCGGCGAGGGCTTCCTGCGCCTGGCGTACACGCAGTCGGAGGCCGACCTCCGGGTGGGCCTGGAGCGGATGGGCAACTACCTGGCGGAGCGGGTGCCCGTCGGCGGCTGAGTGCTGGGATGTCGGTCTCCGGTCCGCTGCGCACCACCGCGCTCGTCGCCGCGCTCGCTCTCGCGATGGTGGCGGCTGCCGCGCTGCTCTGGGCGCGCGGCAGCCGGTTCGGCCTGGCCGCCGTGCCGCCGGCCGGCCAACAGCGCTGCGTCGCCGCGCAGCTGGCGCTGAGCGCGGGCCGGGCCGGCGTGGGCGCGGGCAACGCCGGCGAGGTCTTCGTCCTGACCAACCGGTCCGGCGCGACCTGCTCCCTCTCCGGGTTCCCGGGGGTGCAGCTGGTCGACGCGAGCGGCCGGACGGTCCCGACCCGCGTGCTGCGCACCGGCGCGTACACGTTCGCCCAGGTCCCGCCCCGCCACGTGGACCTGGCGCCGGGCGGCCGGGCCTCCTTCAGCGCCGGCTGGTCCAACGGGACCGGCTATCCGGGCGTGACCTGCCCGGCCGGCACCAGCGTCCAGGTGACGCCGCCGGACGACTCGGCGCGGCTCACGGTCGCGGCCGGCATCGAGGCCTGCCCCGACGGCACGATCCACGTGTCTCCGGTGGTGGCGGGCGCCCAGGGCGTCGGCGCGCCGTGATCCTCGACTTCGGCCCCGAGGACCGGGCGCGGCTGCCCGCCGTCTTCGACGCCGCCGCCGAGGACTACCAGCGCAGCCGGCCCGTGTCCCCCGCCCAGCTGTTCGACGACCTGGTCGAGCTGGCCGGCCTGGCGCCGGGCGCGCGGGTGCTCGAGATCGGGCCCGGCACCGGCGCCCGCGTCGTCACCAGCACGTTCGAGGCGTGGGAGCCGGACGGCGGCCCGTTCGACGCCGTGCTGGCGTGCAACTCGCTGCACTGGGTGGACCCCGCCCTCCGCTACCGGCGGCCGGCCGAGCTCATCCGCGACGGCGGCCACATGGTCGTGATCTCGACCCAGTGGGCCGCCGCCCCTGACGCGGAGCGGTTCTGGAGCGACGTGCAGGAGGACTACCGGGCGGTGGACTTCCCGGGCGACCCGCACCCGGCCCTCGACGCCATCGGGCCGTCGCACCTGCCGCCCGACGCCGCCGCGTTCTTCGCCGAGGTGGCCGCCCGCACGTACCCGTTCCGCCGCGTGTACACGGCCGACGAGTACCTGGCCAACCTGGGGACCCAGACCGGCCCCGCCCAGCTCGGGCCGGAGCGCCGGGCCGAGTTCCTGGAGCGGGTGCGCCGCCGCCTCGCCGGCTGGCCGCGGCTGACGGCCACGTTCGTCGCGCGGCTCACCGTCGGCCGTCGTCACTCCGGGATGTAGTCGCGCCGCAGCCCCAGGCGGTCGGGGATGTGCAGCTGCAGCATCTTGCCCGCCACGCCGCCGGGCAGGCCGGGGCGGGCGAGCGACGTGCCGACCATCACCGCGAACGCCAGCGGGATCGCCACGATCGCCGGCTGGGCGAGCACCACCGCCAGCGCCGGGTGGCGGACCAGGACCTCGCTGAGCTGGGGCGAGGCGGCCGCCAGCATCGTCGTCACGATCGCCAGCGTGGCCGCGCCGCCGCCGACCGCCGTGCCCAGCGCCGCCCCGGCGGTCGTCAGCCCGCGCCACCAGATGCCCAGCACCAGCAGCGGGAAGAAGGAGCTGGCCGCGATCGCGAACGCCCAGCCGACCAGCACGTTGATGTCGAAGTTCTCGACCAGCAGGCCGAGCAGCGCCGCCGCCACCCCGGCTCCCAGGGCGCTGGCCCGGAACGCGCGGCTGCGCGCGGGCCCGCTGGCGTCCGGCCGCAGCCAGCGCCCGTAGATGTCGTGGCCGAGCGCGCCGGCCAGCGAGATCAGCAGGCCGCTGAGCGTCGCCGCGAACGCCGCGAACGCGCCCGCGGCCGTGATCGCGGCCAGCGCGTCGCCGAGCAGGCGGGGCTCGACCTGGCGGGGCAGGAGCAGCACGACCGAGTCCGTCAGGTCGCCGGTGTACAGCTGCGGCGCGCGGAGCCTGCCGATCACCCCGTACAGCGGCGGCCAGAGATAGAACAGGCCCACCAGCACCAGCACGAGCCAGGCCGTCCGGCGCGCCGCCCGAGCGTCCGGGTTCGTGTAGAAGCGGACCAGGATGTGGGGCAGGCCCATCGTGCCGCAGAGGATGGCCACGATCAGCGAGTACGTGAACAGCAGCGGCTGCCCGCTCCCGCCGGCCAGCGGGCCGAACGGCTGGAGCCAGCTCGACGTGGTGCTGGGCGGGGTCTGGGCGCCGAACGGGACGGGCTGGCCGGCCGGCAGCCGGACGTCCGTCCCCTGCACCCAGCGCACGCGCCCGGCCGGGAGGAACGCCTCGGTCGCCAGCGTCGTCTCGGTGCCGTCGCCGGCCGGCGCGGGCGCCTGGGGGGCGCCGACGTAGACGGCGGGCGGGCGGGCGCCGGGCAGCAGGCGGACCGGGGTGGGGCGGTCCAGGTGCACGGAGATCGCCTGCGTGACCTGCCACTCGTCGCCGGGCGCCGCGTGGACGACGACCGGCTGCGGCGGGGCCGGGGCCTCGCGGCCGGCGAGCGCGGCGAACAGGCCGCCCGGCGTGCCGAAGTGCACGAGGAGCACGAACACCGGCACCGTGATCGCGAACAGCTTGACCGCGAACTGCATGG
>VBJR01000027.1:9081-13771 GCA_005880175.1 Chloroflexota bacterium | reverse complement strand
TCGGCAAGCCCACGTGGTGGGAGCGCCTGGGTTTTGATACTCGAGATTGGCCCCAGCTGAGGGCATTTCGATACGCGAGATTGGCCCCACCCTGCGCGCCTAACCCGTACGGTTTCGGGACCCTAGCCGAACATCCGTACGGAGTCGAGGAGTATGCGCAAGGTGGAGCTGTACGAGCGTATCCGCCGTGACCATGCCGAACGCGGCTGGTCAATCCGGCGCCTGGCCAAAGAGCATCGCGTCCATCGCCGCGAGGTGCGCCAGGCGCTGCTCAACGCCCAGCCGCCGCCGTCCGCGCCGCTGAACCGGTCGCGGCCGGTACTAGGGCCGCTGCGGCCGGTGATCGACGCCATCCTGGAGCAGGATCGGAAGGCGCCGCGCAAGCAGCGGCACACCGTCCAGCCCGTTGCAAGGCCGCCATACGATGCTCGCCGTCAGTCACGACGATTACCGTGTGGTCATTACCTATTTCAGCCCAGACCGGCGGAGGTTCATGCCCCTCTTGGAGCCAACGACTGTAGACCGCAAGCTTCTCTGGATTATGGCCATGGCCAGTCAGCATTCGCAGGTGCGTCGGGTCAAACTCCAGTTCGCACAGAACAGAGAGCTGATTCATCGAATCTATGATCCACGTGCCGACCGCATGGCGTGGCACAATCCGCGGCGACGCCGACAGAGGCACTGGTAGCAGCTCGGGTTCAGGTGCAATGTCGGATGGCTGCTTCCGCCACACTTCATCCCGAAGGGCACGCTCCATGAGTGGTTCGATCCGCACCAGGTGACTATATCTACCGGGCATGCCGCTTGTCCGACCTGACGCTTGAGCCTCGGCCCGCAGTAGCTTCGCAGGTTGTTAATCGACCTTACTGCCACCGCTGGTCGATACGTCTGGCATGCTGACGTACTACCCCCTTATTCGGTACGCTTCTCAATGGAGGTGAAGAACTTGATGATGGCACGTCGGTCGATTCCAACGCTCACAAGCGCGCAGGTCAAGCAGGTCGACCAGATGACGTCGGAGCGATTTGGCATCGCCGAGAGCTGGTTGATGGAGGCTGCCGGCTGGCAGCTGGCGCGATTTTGCCGCAGACCCACCTACGTGCTCTGTGGCAGGGGCAACAACGGCGGCGACGGATTGGCCGTCGCCCGGCACCTCCATCGTTGGGGCCTGCTGGCTGGCGTTGCCTGTACTGACTTGGACGGACTGTCGGGTCCTGCCATGGCAGAAGCAAAGGCGCTCCAAGTCTTGGGCATCACGCCCGACCGCGAGCCACGACTGGCAGGCGCCGAGCTGGTTCTCGATGCGCTGCTGGGCACCGGCCTGACGGGTGCGCCATCTGGCGAGATGGCTCGGTGGATTGACATCATCAACGCCTCTGGTCATGACGTTGTGGCAGTCGATCTACCATCCGGCCTCGTCGCAGATAGCGGTACCGTTCCTGGCGCGTGCGTAATCGCGGCGGTGACTGTGACCCTATGTCTGCCCAAGCCCGCTCTCCTCACTGAGCGTGGGACCGAGCTGGCGGGTGAGATCTGGGTCGTTGACATCGGCATCCCTGACGAGGTGTACGCCTTGCTGGGCATCGAAGCTCCTGGCCATCTGTTCGCGACAGAGGATCGGGTCCGCCTCAGAACGCTCGGCCAGTAAGGTTGTCTCACCGGCCGAGCTGTCTCAACGCCTGCATGACGCGCGGGATGACGTACAGGAGATCCGACGCCGCCAGGCCGGAGAGCCCTACGTCCGCGGCGATCTGCCGACCGGCCGCTGCGTGGACGTACACGCCGGTCACCGCCGCCTCGAACGGTGGACTGCCCTGAGCGAGCAGGGCGCCGATTAGCCCGGCAAGCACGTCACCAGTGCCACCGCTAGCGAGGGCGGGGACGGCGTGCGGGTCAACTGCCACCCGGCCATCGGGAGAGGCGACAACGGTATGTGCCCCCTTCAGCGCGACGATGGCACCCCAGCGGCGCGCCGCGTCTAGCGCGATCGTCTGGCGCTCCGCCTGCACGTCCTGAGTAGGACGCTGCACCAGACGGGACATCTCACCTGGATGCGGCGTCAGAATTCTCGTGTGCCCGCCTTCGCCGAGCCGAGTCAACAAACCCTGAGCGTCGGCAAGCGCGTTCAGCCCATCGGCGTCTACGACGAGTGGCTGGTCGATGGACTGCAGGAGGTGCACGAGGCGCCAAGTGGCGGGATTCCGTCCGAGTCCAGGACCTACCACGCCGACCGTGGCCCACGACTCCATGTGGTTGTGCCTGATCTCGTCCCACGCGTCAGGACCGAGAGCGCCGTGGGCGTCATCGGGGATTGAAGCGACCTCGACCTCGGTGCACTTCACGGCCAGGATCGGGTGGATCGACCGTCCGACCAAGAGACGGACCTGCCCTGCGCCACCCCTAATCGCGGCGGTGGCCGCCAGGTATGCAGCTCCGGTGAAGGTCGTACTCCCGGCGACCACTGCCACCCGGCCGAAGCTCCCTTTGTGGGCGTCAGCAGGGCGACGCGGGACTACCACCGCATCCGACGGTGGGAGCAGATCATCGGGAGCGTGCATGACCGTCTCCTTCACGAATGAGTGCACCGATCTGGACTCGCCGGAGATTGACGGCCGGCCGCTGTCTGAATGCTCTACCGCAGCAGCCCCAGCCTCTCGGCCATATTGACGACGTTGCTCTTGTAGCTGGAACGGGCACGGCCCAACAGCCGCCGCACCATCTGATGGGCCAGGACGTTGTACTTCACCTCCTCGGGTCCCTGCTGCTCGGCCCTCTCAAGGTGCACGATGACTCCAGGGTCCTCGTCAATCTGATCGTACAGCCACGCCACGTTCATCAAGTGCCGCGCCCGCCGATCGACCGACGGCATTGCGAGGAGCCCGTCATCGTCGACCGCCTCCGCCGCGCGCAGTCCGTCGTGGGGATTGCTGGCCTCCGCCTCGATGGCAACTGCGTACAAGCTCACGTTCATCGGACCCCAGACAGTCCAGTAGGCGTTCAACTCGCCAGTCCCGTTCGCTACGGACCGCACGCTATCAATGTATCGGCGTGCCGCGTGTACGTCGCCGAGACGCACAGAGACGATGCTGGCCTGGAGGTGCATCATCCCGTACATCGCACGTCCTGTTGGGTCGTCACCCATAACGGATTCGAGGTCCTCGATGGTCTTGCGCGTGACCTCCTGGGCACCGTCTAACTGGCCGTCGTGCAACAGCTGGCCGCCGAGGTGCCATTTCGCGGCGGCCAACAGGAATGGATCGTCCGCGTCCTCGGCAGCCTGCACGCAGCGGTCTGCCGCTAGCACACCAACTTCGGAGCGGGAGACCGACTTCGCGAACTGACGGGTGACGAAATAGGTAAGTGCTGCCATCCGGGCAGCTTGACGACGCTGCTCCGGCTCGGCGGTCCGCAGAGAGCGTCGGAGCCATTCTGCATCCCGAATCATGTCTGGGAGCATTGCAGACGTGCGCTCGTAGTTGTTCGTTCGCGCCCCAAGCCAAGTGCCGCCCAGAGCCTGCACACGTGCGCCCATCGTTTCCAGGTCAACGTTGCGCTCACCGCTTCCCAGTCCCAGCAGCGCGTCATAGATGTGGGGCATCCTGGGATGACCGATACCGCCTGGTTCGACCTGGGCTTCTCCCCGGAGAGCGTTTATCGAAACCCCCAGCACCTGGGCGAACAGATGCAGGGCATGCACGGACGGATTGCGCACGCCACGCTCGATCATGCCGACGTAGTCCAGGCTTAGGCCGGTACGAGTGGCTACTTGGAGCTGCGTCAGCCGCCGACCCTCCCGGAAGAAGCGCACGCGATCCCCGATCGCGATGTTGGCACTCATCGTACGAGAGCATAGCAGCGCCAGGCCGTACAACTAGTACGTGTTGCGGGTCGCGCGGCCAGGCTAGCGTGGACGCGTAGAACGGCGCCCATCGGTCGCTCTTGGTAGGCGTCGGGTCCTCCAGGGACGGGACGCCGGAACGGCTCGTCGTCGGGTGCGGATTGTCGGGGAATCGCGCTGTGCGTGGTGTCCGGCGTATGGCGTATGGAAGGGAGGCGCGGATCTGTGCTACCAGGCGGAGCCAGCGCGCAGCTGCGGGGGAAGTGTGACATCGGGTTCACCGTCATGCGGCGGGTCGTGGAATGACATCGGATTGCCTTCAGCTCGACTCGCGTTCGGGTGAACTCGCAGCCGGCAGCATGGGCCTCACGCCGACGGCCGTTCGCGAGCTGTTGGAGCATCAGTCCGTCCTCCTGCGGCTCACGGTCCACGAGCTGCGCCGGCCGCTGGGTGTGATGAACGGCTGGCTCTCGATGCTCCGTGACGGCAGCCTGGGGCCACTATCAGCGTCATCCCAAGTCGAAGAGGCTTTGGCGGCGATGGCGGGCGCGACGCAGGAGATGGCGACCCTCGTTGAGGGCCTCGCATCCGTCGCCCAGCGCGACGACCGGGCCGACGTCCTACGACGGAGGCCATATCGGCTCCGTCGGGTCATCGCCTCGGCCGTGGACGCCGTCGAGCAGGAGGCCCGAACGCGCCGTATCAGTGTTGGCCAGAATGGCCCGGAAGTCGAGGTAGACGTGGACCCCGATCGCCTTCGGATCGCGCTCGTCAACCTCGTCAGCAACGCCGTTCGGCACAGTCCCGCCGGCTCCAACGTGGAAGTCGCGATCCAGCCCGACCTGAGCGGAG
>VBJR01000027.1:0-9065 GCA_005880175.1 Chloroflexota bacterium | reverse complement strand
TTCGATCCCTGGTACCAGGGGTCGGGCGCCGCCGGTGGGCTCGGGCTCGGCCTGTGGATCGTCCGCCAAATCGTGGAGTGGCACGGGGGCAGGGTGACGCTCGACAGTACGCCTGAGCACGGCTCAACGTTCCGGATCGTGCTTCCGCGGAGCCGGCACGAATGACCAGTCTCCTTCGCCAGCAGGGGAGGTGCGATCAGTTGCTCCTGCCCAACGCCAGATGGCGAAATAGGGAGCCGTAGGTGATTGGTCGTCCGCGCGATCAACTGGCTTGTGTATCAGTCCAGACCCTGGGCCGAGAGGCTACTCAGGCCACGACTCCGAATCTGGCTCGCAGTGCCACGATGGCTATCCAGGTTCGGCGACCGGCTCTACTTCGGAACCACCCTGCACCGGTGCGCTCACCAGCGCCGGCCGCGGACACGTCGCCGCCGTATGAACGCACAGTACGGGCCATCTCGGCGTCTCATATGCCTGGTCGTGTTGCTGTGGGCGCTGGTGCTGGTCCTGCTTGCTCACCTGGTCGTTATCGTCCTGCACGGCCCCATCGCTCCATGAAGGGCGGTATTCAGTATCCGCATGGCTTCGGTAGCAACAGTCGCGCTCCCCAACCTACCCGAGATGAAGGTCAAGGTACACCATCGCCCTCGGGGTGCGCACGCAAGTGCGAGTCCACAGTGAGGAGATTTCAGCTCCTTCTGCAATATCTACTCGGCCGGGTGGTTGCGAGGATCGACCGGTGGTGCAGCGCGGTTGAAGGTTGGATCGGCGAGACCGAAGACAAGCTGAGCGCTGGGCGGCCATGAGCGCTGGTGCCGGCATCGCCCACGACGGACCAGCTCGTAGGGAGGGGTCTTGTTTCAGATAGATAAGACGTTCACGTTCGCCGCAGCGCACCACGTGCCCGGGTTACCCAAAGGACACAAGTGCAGCCGTCCGCACGGGCACACCTGGAACGTGACCGTTACCGTGGTCAGCGCCGAGTTGCGCGAGCCAGGGTTCGTCACTGACTTCGCCGATCTGAAGCCGTTCGACGACTACATCGACGCCGAGCTAGACCACCGCGATCTCAACGAGGTGCTCTGCTTCGCGCCGACCTCGGAGCGGATCGCCATTCACCTCGCTGAGTGGTTCATCTGCAACCTGGAGCCGCGGATCGGCGGCCGGCTGGTCTCAGCTGCTGGTCAACGAGATCTTCGGCCCGACCTTTCAGGGCGAGGGACCGTCCGCCGGGCAGCAGGCCGTGTTCGTCCGCCTATCGAACTGCAACCTGACCTGCTCGTGGTGCGACACCCGCTACGCCTGGGATTGGGAGCATTTCGACGTCAAGGTCGAGTCGCACCGCCTGGGCGTCGAGGAGGTCGCCGCCTCGGCACTCCTACACCCCGTATCGCTGGTCGTGATCACCGGTGGCGAGCCGTTGATCCAGACCGAGCCGCTGATCGACCTGGTGGGACGCTTGGTCGCCGCTGGCCGCCGCGTGGAGATCGAGACCAACGGCACCATCGTGCCGGACACGCGCCTGGTCGCCCTTGTTGACCGGTTCAACGTCTCGCCGAAGCTGGCTAACTCCGGCGTGGCCCTGGCCAAGCGCGTCAAGCCAGAGGCGCTGGCGGCGTTCGTCGCTAGTGGCAACGCCGTCTTCAAGTTCGTCGTGACCGGAATGTGCGATGCGCAGCACGTCGCGGCGATGGCCGAGGAGTTCGGGCTCGCGCCAATCTGGGTTATGCCCGAGGGCACCACCCAAACGACGCGTCCTGCTATGGGGTGATCGGCGTGGGCGCTGAGAGCCTGCTCGGCCGCCGCGGCGGCGTCCTGTTCTCTGTGGAAGGCGTATGGGGCGCGGGGAAGACAACGGCTGCCCGGCTGTTGGGCGAGCGACTGCGCGACCGCGGCATCGATGCCCGAGTTTTGCACTACGGCGCCGAGGCCGGCACGATCGAGGCGCTGTCGAAGTGGCTGACGGAGAACCCTTTGCGCCGTCGGGTAGGTGTTGGAGGGTTTGCCGCACCGCACCATGCCACTGTCGATGTGTTCCTGCGGCTCTGTCGAGAGGCCCACCACCATACGCACGGCTACCGGCCGGCATTGGGAAGTTCTGACGTCGTGATCCTGGATCACGGCGTCTACTCAAAGCTCGCCTACCACCTGGCGATCCTTAGCGAACAGTACCCGGACCGCGAGGTGGACGACCTTCTCGCGGCGCTCCGAGCCATCGGCGAGCCCTGGTTGCTGCGCCCGGACGTCGCATTCTACCTGGATGTCCCATGGCCGCTGGCACGCGAGCGGGCCATCGCCCGCGCCAGTGGTGCGGGGAACCCGGCGTCCGTGGAGCGCCTGTTGTTCCTTCCTCGCTACGAGGCTGCCTACCGATTCATCGCCCGAGCCGAGGCTGATCGATTCCGCCGGATCGTGGTCGATCTGCGCGGCATTGAAGATGTCGTGTGCGAACTCGTAACGCTCGCGCTAGCCGTACTGTGTGTCCCGTCGAAGACTGGAGCCGCAACATGAGTCAGATCTTGCTGTTCTCCGCCGGCCTGGACTCCTTCCCGGCCTGGCACTACCTGGGTCGGCCGCCGTGCTTGTACTTCGACATCCGTCACCGCTACCGCCATCAGGAACTCGCGGCGATCACGGCCCTGTCGGAGCGTTGCGGCGTCGACGTCGAGGTCAGCACGGAGCTGGACCTCTCGGCGTGGGAGGCCGCCGATGCGATCATTCCCATGCGCAACGTGTACTTCGCGATGCTGGCCGCCAACCGCGCCGTCACCATCTGGTGCGTCGGAGTCAAGGGTGATGCCACCGCGGACAAGAGCCCGCAGGCGTTCGCCGACATTTCGAAGTTCGTCTCCCGCTTCGCCGGCGGCGATGTGCGTATGGACAGTCCGTTCTGGCACAAGACCAAGACCGAGATCATTGCCTGGTACCTGAACGCGGGCCTGCCAGCCGACGATCTCCTGCTGACGTTCTCCTGCTCCCGCGAGGATGGCGCAGGCGAGCACTGCGGACGCTGCTCCAGTTGCCTTCGCCGCTGGATCTCCCTGACCAACAACGGCATTGACGCCTCGTTCGAGCACGCGCCATGGGCCTGGGATCGAGTGTCACAGTTCTACGTCGCCGCGATGAGCGACGGCACCTATCCCGAGCACCGGGCCATAGAGTTCTGGCGCGCCATGGCGAGCGTCGGCATCACCCCGACTGAGAGCACCGCACTCTCGGCCGCTGAAGGAGACCACGCATGAAGGCGTACATCGCCGCGCCACTGTTCAGCGACGCCGAGAAGAAGTTCAACCAGAGCGTCGCCGACTGCCTGGCCGCGCTGGGCATTGACTCCTACCTGCCGCAGCGCGACGGCGGCGAGGGTGTGCGGATGGTGCGCGGCGGTGCCGATCCTGACACGGTGAAGCAGCAGTTGTTCCAGGCCGACGTCACCGCCGTGCGCGAGTGCGACCTGCTCGTGTTCCTGCTGGACGGCCGGGTCCCCGACGAGGGCGGTTGCTTCGAGATGGGCATGGCGTACGTCCTGGGCAAAGCCCTCTACGCCTTGCAGACCGACTGCCGCCGCTTCGCTGGCGGCGACAACAACCTGATGATCGACTACCCGCTCCGCGGTCGGATCGCCCACTCCCTGGACGAGCTGGTCGCGATGCTCATTGCCCACTCGGCGGACCCCGCCGCCGGCCTGGTGTCCGAAAGGAGCCCCGCATCATGAACCTGGGCATCAACCTGTGCTTTGCCGTCAAGCGCTACTTGGAGCCGGAATCCTGGGCGCAGTTCGTCGCCGAAGACCTGGGGCTTTCCACGGTGCAGTTCACCTTCGACCTGCTGGACCCCTGGTGGCCCGAGCGCGAGCGCGACTCCCTGATCCAGGGCGTCGTGAAGGCCGCTGACGCCTTCCGCCTGGACATCGCCAGTGCCCAAGTCGGCCTGGGCCACTACTTGCCCGGCGGACTGCTCGACCCGAGCCGGGATGCTCGCGCCGTGGCTGCCGCGTGGTGGCGACGGGCCTGCGACGTGGCAGGCGCGCTGGGCGCGAGCGCCATTGGCGGCCCGCTGGGCACTCTCAGCGTGGCCGACGGCGCCAGCCGGGAAGCCCGAGCGCGCCGGTACGACGAACTCCTTCAGGCCGTCACCGCGATCACCGAGCACGCCCGCGCGGCGGGGCTGAGGCGGCTCCTGATCGAGCCGACTCCGATCGCCCGCGAGATCCCCTCCACCATCTACCAGTCGCAACAACTGGTCACCGACCTCGCCGCGACCGCCGTGATCGATGTCGCGCTGACCCTGGACGTCGGTCACACCGTGTACGAGCCCTTGTACGGCCCTTCGGCCACCACCAGAGAGTGGATCGACGCATTGGGCGCGACGATCGGCATGGTCCACCTTGACAACACCGACCGGCACGGCGATCCGCACTGGGGCTGGCCGGACGAGCGCGGCACCATTGACGTCGCCGATCTCGGAGCTGACCTACGCACCGCCGGGCTCGGCGACGTGTCGGTCATCCTGGAGGTCTACCCCCGTTTCGAGGACGACGACATCCAGGTCCGCGCCCTGATCGCCAGCTCGGTGACGCACTGCAGGGCGGCCCTGTCATGAGTCGGCCGACCCGTCCCATCATCGAGGCATCGCTGTGGTCCGCCGACCTCGGGTCGCTTGCCCGCGACGTGGAGCGCATGAGCCCGTTCGCGGACGCCTTCCATGTCGATGTCGCCGACGCGCACTTCACCCCGGCCCTGCTGTTCTTCCCCGAGCTGCTGGCCGCGATCCGCCCTCACAGCACTGCTCCCTTCCACGTCCATCTCATGACCACTGACCCCACGCTGATAGTGGAAGCATTCTCCGAGGCCGGGGCCGACGCGATCACCGTCCACGCCGAGATCGGAGACAAAGCCGTGCAGGCGATCGAGACGATCCGCAAGCTTGGCAGGAGTGCGGGCGTAGCACTGCGGGCTGACACCGAACCGCGCGCCGCCATGGAGTTTCTCCCCGGCGTCGACCGCATCGTAATGGTCGGGACACCGCTGGGCACGCGGGCCAGCGAGCTGGCCCCGGACGCGCTGGCGCGGCTGCACGAGGTACGCTCCCTGCTGAGCGCGCGGGCCGACGCGGCAGCAGTCACCGTCCTCGCGGACGGCGGGATTCGCGATCACACCGTTCCACCGCTGCTGGCCGCAGGAGCCGACGGCGTCGTAGCCGGGTCGCTGCTGTTCGGCAGCCTCAAGCCGGCCGCCACCGCCGCCTGGATGCGGAGCCTCGCGGTCGGCCGCACGGAGTCAACATGAACGTCCACGTCGTCAGCTTCGACCTGTGGGGCACGCTGATCACGCATGGCGATCGCCGGGCTGAGGCCGCCTGGCGAGTCGCAGAGTTCAGCCGGGTGCTCGCCGAGTTCGGCCACCGCTTCACCCCCGATGAGGTGCTACGCGTTGTCACCGAGGTGCGGGAACAGACGTCCACTGATCAGCGCCGCGACGGCGTCCAGATCAGCGCCCGCGATCAGATCGCGATCATGGCCGCGCGCCTGGGGGTCTCCGACCCTGCGCTCATCGACGTCCTGGTGGTCCCGCACACGCACGCCGTGCTGCGGGCCTGCCCGGCCCTGATGCCGCACGCCACGGAGGCGCTGACCGCAGTCAGGGCCAGCAGACGGACGCTGGTGCTGACCTCGAACACGCTGGCCACCCCGGGCAAGGTGACGCGGCAACTGCTCGACCACCTCGGCATCGGATCGATGTTCGAGAGGTTCTTCTTCTCCAGCGACCTGGGGTTCACCAAGCCGCGCCCAGAGGTGTTCACGGCGATTGCGGAGGCCGCCGCGGTCGCACCCGAGCGGATCGTGCACATCGGCAACGAGTGGCGCAGCGACGTGGCCGCACCGATGGCTGCGGGTTGCCATGCCGTCTGGTTCAACCCCTACCGCGAGCCCGAGCGGGCCGAGGCTCCATCCATCGCCCGCCTGGCCGAAGTGGAAGATGCCCTCGCGGCACTCGAAGTCCAGGGCGTTCCGGCATGAGGGCACGACCTGCGCTCGCTGGCGTCTGCCCCGTCGGTGGCGAGACGCTTCGACGCGCCCGGCTCCGAGGCGCCTCCGAACGCCGCCTGTCCGACATCCTGCCCCCGCCCGGCGCGCCTACAGCCGGGTTCGCCGATCTCGCCGCGCTGCGCGCGGCCGTCGGCGCCGGAGTGGACCCGGTGCTGTACCGGGCCTGGCGCGACATCCTGCCGCCCCGGCGGAAGACCAGCGACCAGGCGTTCACCGGCGACGCCGACTTCTGGTACGCCGACCTGGTCGTCTACTCGCCCGGCGTCCTGCCCGACGGCCAGCTGACCCGCTCCACCGGGCACTGGAACTCCCCGGCCCAGCTGGAGATCTTCCAGGCGTTGGCCGGGACGACCCTGATCCTGACCGCACACTGCGACAGTGGGAAGAACGCCGTCGAGTACCAAGTCTGCCACCCTGGCGACCTCGCCGTCATCCCGTTCGGGGCCTGGCACGTCACCTTCTGCCTGGACGGCCCTGCCGCCGTGTTCAACGTCTACACCGACGACCACCAGTTGAGCGGCGACAGTAGTCGCGTCCACGCCATCAACCCCGTGAGCAAGTACCACCAGAAACCCGGTCCCGAGATCGCGGTGATCAACACCGCCGCCGGTTGTGAGGTAGTCCCCACCGCCGACCCGGCGCCGGTCGCCAAGCCGGTCGCCGGCCCACGACCGTGGACCGCGGCGCTCCTTCCCGCCGGTAGCGATCTGGCTGGGCTGTTCGTGAACGGCTCCGACGCCAACCTCGCCGCGATCCTGAGACGCGCCCACGACAGTGCCGAACGTCGGAAGAACCTGGCGCCGGCCATCGGACTGGGGACCTCGCCGTTCACGCCCGGAACCCGATGAGCCCATGCCAACAGCTGTCGCCGAGATGATCGGCCCCTGGGACGCCGAGGCCACAACAGCTGGCACGATCTTCAACCAGGGAGCGGCCAGCGTCGCGGTGTTCTGCGACGACCCGGCGGCGCTCGCGCACGCGCAGGCGACCCTGTACTCTTATCGACGGAGGCCCGGCAGAGAGGCCGCATGGACCCTGACCATCCGCCGCACTGGAGACTGGGAGCCCCTGCCCGCGGCGCCGGCTGTGACGGTCGATATCGGCCGGAGGCTCACCGCGCGGGCCAAAGCCGGGGACGACCGCACCGCCTTCGTGATCGACACGCTACCTGCGCGCGTCGATGTTGACTTCGCTTCACGCGCCGTCGTCGTCGGCTGCGGCTCCGCCGATGCGGCCCCGTTCTTCACTACCCGGTTGATCCGTCAGGTGATCACGGCGCAGCTCCTTAAAGAGGGTGCCGTATACGCGCACACCGCCGCAGCGAACATCGCCGGGCGCGGGATCGTGATCGCGGGCAACCGCAACCGCGGCAAAACCACGACCCTGATCGCGCTCCTGCAGCACCTACCCGGCGACTACGTGACCAACGACCGCCTCCTGCTGCGGCTGGACCCATCCGGGCAGATCAGCGGCGTTCCCTGGCCAGTCCACATGCACGCCGGCATCGGAACCCTGCTGGCCTATCCCCACATGGTCGACCTGGTTCCCGAACACCTGCGGACCACTCCGGCTGAGGCACGGTGGACCCTACGTGAGAAGGTCAACCTGGAGCCGCCCGACTTCCACCGGCTGATCGGCGACGGCACCGTCGCGGACCACTGCGTCCCGGAGCTGATGATCTGGCCGGACGTGTCGGCCCAGCACACCACAGCTCGCGTCGAGCGCGTCGACCGCGCCGAGGTCCGCAGCGCGCTGACTAGCACGCGGCTCTTCATGGTGGACCCCGCCACCGGAACCGGCTCGCGCATCAACCACTGGCTCATCCCGACCCCCGCCGCCGAGGTGCAGGAGACCCGCCTGTCCCGGCTTGCCGAAGCGATCGCCCGCTCTGTCCCCTGCTACCGAGTGCGAGCGGGAGCTGACCCCGCCGATCTGGCCCGAGCCGTGGCGGAGCTGCTATGACCGCACCACCATTGTCGCCAGCGGGGCTCCTGCTGGAGGTCTGCGTGCAAGCGCCAACCCCCCAACGCTCGCAATCGATCAGCGCCCTGACCTCTGGTGATCCTGGTTGGGCCGAGCTGCTGTGGCTGGCTGTCGAGCACAAGGCCGAGTGCCTCATCGCTGACGCTCTCACCCGGCCTCCGTTCGCCGAAGCGCTGCCGGATCGGCTCGACCGCCTCCTGACGCGGCTCCTGCGTGCCAACCAGCATGCCGTCGCCGTCTACCGTGCCGAGGCGGCCCACCTGATGACGCTGCTCGGAGTCAGCGGCATCAGGGCAATGGCAACCGGCGGGATCGCCGTCGAATCGACCCTGTATGACGGTCGAGGTGGGCGTCAGTTCAGCGACCTCGACCTCGTCATCTGCCCGCCCGATCTCACCGCGCTCGCCCGACTCCTGACTAGGCGCGGCTACCTACCCGGTCGGCCCGGAGGACGGCCTACAGCACACATTTGGCACAGGGCCTCCGAGGACGCCCTCGTGCCGTTCGTCGTCATCGACCTGCACACCACCTTCACTGGCAAGCCGGAGGAGGACGCGGAGATGCTGGAGCAAGCCCTGGCACCCCGGACGACGCAGACGATCCCCGGCCATCCCGAGGCGCTACTGCCCGTCCCGCCGCCCGAACTCCTGCTACGCCACGCTCGCGCCCTGGCCGAGCAGGACGCGCGCGTGCGCCGTCCGATCAGTCTCCGGCTACGCGCCGACATAGCCCGCCTGGAGATACAGGCGTGATCATTCAGATGGCAGGGCTGCCCGGCACCGGCAAGAGCACCCTGGCTCGCGCCCTGGCCACAGAGCTGTCCGCCGTGGTCTTGGACAAGGACGACGTCCGTCATGCCCTGTTCTCGACGGCGGTGGCCTACACCCGCGACCAGGACGACTTCTGCGTTCGTCTGCTGTTCGAGGCCGCCGCCTGGCTGCTCGACCACGGCCAGCCCATGGTGATCCTGGACGGCCGCACCTGCTCGCGCCACTACCAGGTCGATCAGGTCCGTGACTTCGCCCGCCGTCACGCC
>VBJR01000026.1:5375-17083 GCA_005880175.1 Chloroflexota bacterium | reverse complement strand
GCGCGACCGCGGCGACATCACCGCCACGACCTCGTCCATCCCGCCGCCTGTCTCGTCCATCGCTGACCAAGCATGGCCCGCCGGTCCGCCGGACCGACCCGGGGAAACTACCGGTTCTGGTCCGGCCCGGGACGGCCGAGGAGGCAGCCGATCTCGCCCCGCCGCATCGCCAGGTCCAGGACGAGGGCGGTGAGCAGGCACGACGGCGCCGGGTCGAGCGCCTCGTCCGGCAGCCCGGCCACGTACGCGTCGGTCGCGGACCGGATCGCCAGCCCGTAGGGCCGCAGGCCGGCCAGGTCCAGCCGCACGCGCCCGACCCAGCCCCGCCAGTCGATCCGGGCGGTCAGCGGCGGCAGCTCGCTGACGCCGGTCCGGCCCGCCCACGTCGTGAGCGCGAGCGGCCGCCCCGCCGCGAGCACGCCGTTGACGATCAGGTCCTCGCTCAGCAGCACCCCGGCGTAGCAGGCGGCGGCGCGGGCGGCCGGGCCGGCCGGGCGCCGGCCGACCGCCTCCGGGCTCAGCGGTCCGATGGCCCCGTCCAGCAGGTCGTGCGCGACCTGGAGCTGCCAGCGCAGCAGGCCCCTGGCCGAGAGCGCCAGCACGTGGATCGTGTGGGCCCGGTACTCGCGCCCCTCGGCGTCCGGGACGTACATCGCGAACGCCGGCTGCCGGTTGGCGCCCGTCGGCACGAACCGGTACGGCGGCAGCCCGGTGCGGGCGTGCTGCTCCCGGGCCCAGGCGAAGAACGCGCCGATCGCCCGCCGCCCCCGGTACCACTGGGGCCACGGCGGCATGCTGAGCACGGTGTCCTCGCGCAGCAGCGCCACGAAGCCGTCCAGGTCCCCGTCCTCCCAGGCCCGGACGTACCGGTCGAGCAGCGCCCGCTGGCGATCGTCGGGCACCGGAGGGGAGGCGGGCTGGCCGTCCGGGAAGCGCCGCTCGAGCGTGGCGTGCGCGCGCTGGAGGGCGCTGTTGACCGACGCCACCGACGCGTCGAGCAGGTTCGCGGTCTCGGCCGCCGACCAGCGCAGCACGTCGTGGAGCAGGAGCGCCGCCCGCTGCCGGGGCGGCAGGTGCTGGATCGCGGCCACGAACGCGAGCTGCACGGACTCGTGCAGCTCGTATCGCGCGTCGGGGCCGGGCGCCGCGTCGGCGACGCCCTCCAGGGCCGCGTCCGGGTAGGGGTCCAGCCAGGCGATCTCCGTGACCGGGTCGCCGGCCGGCATCCCCTCGGCCGGCGGCACCGCCGACTCCGGCAGCACCCGGCGCGCCGAGCGCCGGGTGGCGAGCGCGTTCAGGCACGCGTTCGTCGCGATCCGGTAGAGCCAGGTGCGGACCGAGGCGCGGCCCTCGAACCGGTCGAACCCGCGCCAGGCGCGCAGGAACGTCTCCTGCACCAGGTCGTCGGCGTCGTCCAGCGAGCCGAGCATCCGGTAGCAGTGGAGCCGCAGCTCGCGCCGGTGGGGCTCGACCAGCCGCTGGAACGCCTCCTGGTCCGCGGGCGTCATGCCGGCGCCAGGCCATCGGGGGTGACCAGGTACGCGGCCCGGTCCAGGCCGGCGTCGGTGGCGAGGTCCCGGATCGCCGCGCCCACCTGGTCGGCGGTGAGCGTCGCCCCGCGCCGCTCCAGGAACGCCTCGACCTCCAGGCCCTGCCGCTGCGCGTACGCGGCCACGGCCGCCGCGCCCAGCTCGGTCGCGGGGGTCAGGCCCGGCAGCACGGACACGACGCGGATGCCCAGCCCGGCCCGCTCGGACTCCTCGGCGGCGTACGCCGCCATGAACCGGATGGTGGCCTTGGCGCCGGCGTAGCCGCCGCTGAGCGGCGAGCCGGCGAGCGCGGCGCCGCTGGAGAACGCGATCACCGAGCTGCCCGGCGCGAGCGGCAGGAGCAGGGCCTCACGGGTCCAGTTGAACACGTGCTGGACGTCCACCTCCCAGCTGCGGCTGAACGTCTCCCAGGTCTGGCGGTGCAGCGGCCGCGACAGCGGGCTGGCCCCGGCGTTGAGCACCAGGGTGGCCGGGCGGTACCGGTCCAGCAGCTGGCCCGCGACGGTGGGGTCGGCGGCGTCGGCGACGACCGGGGTGAACGCGTCGCCGAGCTCCGCGCGCACCTCGTCCAGCCGGGTCCGGTCGCGGGCGATACCGACGACGTGCGCGCCGGCGCCGGCCAGCGCCGCCGCGGTGGCGCGGCCGAAGCCCCGGCTGGCGCCCGTCACGATGGCGGTAGTTCGGAAACTCATCGGTGCCCGGTCGGGCGCGCCGGGCCGGCGGGGTGCGAGCGTCTGAGGCGTGGCACGGCTGTCCGCGGGTCTGCTCGTGGCGCTCCTGGCCGTCGCCCCGCAGCCGGCGGGGGCGCGCCAGGCGCCTGGCGCGCCGTGCCGGGCGGTGGAGCGAAACCCGGTCAGCTTCGCTGTGGACGCGAGCGGCGCGCTCGTGGCGTCGTTCGCGCTGGCCGGCGGCGCGACCACCGGGCGCGTGCCGGTGCCGGCCGGCCGGGTTCCGCCTGGATTCACCGCGTCCGTCGGCGACGTGCGGCTGGGGTCGTACGAGCCGGCCGGCGCCGGGCGGCCGCTGGTGTGCCGGATGGACCCGACGTACCACCTCCTCTGCCTGGCGGACGGGGTGGTCGGCGAGTTCTGCCTGGCCTGGACCCGCGAGCCGGTGCCCTGACCGCGCTCAGCGCCGGAACGCGGCGGCGCCTCCCGGGCCGACCGGCGCCGAGGCCTCGCCGCCCCGCCTCTCCACGTCCGCCAGGGCGGCCGCGTCCGCCTCCGGCATCAGGCGGCCGGCGGCGCGCTCGACCAGCGCGGGCAGGAACGCCCGGGCCAGCTTGGCGGCCAGCATCGAGCGCGGGACGTGGACCGTCCGGGCCCGCCGGGCGATGCCCGCCTCCAGCAGGTCCACCGCGGCCGAGACCGGGTACGTCCGCGTGGCCGGGCCCGGCATCCGCCGCCGCACGGCCCCGAACACCGGGTGCTCCTCGGCCGCGGCGACCATGTCCGTCGCGATCCACGACGGGTGGGCCACGCCGACGGCGACGCCCAGGTGCCGGACCTCGGCCCGGAGCGTGTTGGCGAACGCCTCGGCGCCCGCCTTGGCCGCGTTGTACGGGGCCATGCCGGGCAGGTGGACGGCGGCCGCCATCGACGACATCACCAGGCAGTAGCCCCGGCGCTCGACGAGGTGGGGGAGGCAGACGCGCACCGTCCGCCACACGCCGAGGAGGTCCACCGCGATGACCCGCTCGAACGCGTCCGGGTCGATGGACCGGACGAACCCGGCCGCGGCGATGCCCGCGTTGGCCACCACGACGTCGATGCCGCCGTAGCGCTCGACGACGCCGGCGACGGCGCCGCGCAGCTGGTCCCAGTCGGTGACGTCCACGTCCCAGGCGGAGGCATCCGGCCCGCACGCCCGCGCCACCCGGCGCAGCTCCTCGGGCTCGAGGCCGGCCAGGGCCAGCCGGGCGCCGCGGTCGGCCAGGCGCCGGCCCAATGCCGCGCCGATGCCCCGGGCCGCGCCCGTGACCAGCACGACCTGGCCGTCGAGGCCACGGCGGCTCATCCCGCGTCCACCGCGTAGTCCGCGGCCCGGGGGCGCCGGGTGCGCAGCCAGAAACGGAACGACGAGCCGGGCCAGAGCGTCCGGTTGGTGCCCGTGCGGTCCAGGTACCAGCTGGCGCAGCCGCCGACGCTCCAGACCGCCCGGCGCAGCCGCTCCTGGAGGCGCCGGTTGAACGCCGACTGCGCCGCCGGCCGCACCTCCAGCGACGCCGTCTCCCCGGCCGGGAGCAGGCGCAGGCAGCGGAGCACGTACCGCGTCTGGGCCTCGATCATGAACACCATCGAGTTGTGGCCGAGGCCGGTGTTGGGACCGAGGACGAGGAACAGGTTGGGGAACCCGGCCACGGCGGTGCCCAGGTACGCCTCGACGCCGTCGCGCCACGCGTCCTGGATGCGGAAGCCGTCCCTGCCGGCCACCGGGATCCGCTCCATCGCGTCCGTCACGTGAAAGCCGGTGCCGAACACGATCACGTCCACCGGCCGCTCGACGCCGTCCGCCGTCACGATCCCGTCCTCCCGGGTGTGGACGCGCCAGCCGCCGCCGGCCGGGTCCAGCTCGGCGCCCGTCATCTCGGTGTCGAAGCGGATGTGCGGGACGACGCCGAACCGCTCGGCGCAGCGCCGCATGTACGCCCAGATCTCCTCGGCCGGCGGGTACTTGCGGGTCCAGCCCGGGCTGGGCGCGAACGAGAACGAGTACAGGAGCGAGGGGATGTCGCAGGCGCAGCCGGGGTAGCGGTTGTCGCGCCAGGTGCCGCCGAGCATGCCGAGGCCGCTGAAGCCGCTGCCGACGATCACGACCCGCGGCCGGCGCCGGCGCGGGGGACCGCCGGCCGGGGCCGCCGCGTCGTCGCCCGGCCGCGACGGCCCCGGCCCGCTCGCCCCGACCCGCGCGTAGGCGAGGGTCAGCGCGGCGGTCCAGGCCACCGCCATCACCGCGAAGAACGCCACGATGAGCGCCGCCGGCCAGGGCGGCCCGCCGTGCGCCTCCCGCATCAGCAGGTTGGAGGCGGGCACGAACGCGTCCGCGCGGGGCTGGAGCGGCGCCGGCACCTGGGCCAGGTCGTACTGGAAGTCGGGCGGCATCGCCACCGGCGTCGCCTCCAGGACGTCGCCGCGGTACAGCATCACCAGCGTCTTCCAGCCGCCCCCGGTGGGGACGGGCGTGGCCGACCGGTAGCGGCCGGGCGCCTCCCGGACCAGGGCCGCGTGCTGCACGGGGGCGCCGCCCTGCCAGGCGACCGCCCCGAACCAGTCGACGCCCTCGGCCGCCGCGGCGGGCGAGAGGGTGACCTCCAGCCAGACCGGCTGCTCGGGCAGGGTCACGCCGAGGCGGGTCGTCTCCAGGCGCGCCGGGCCGGCCGGGGTCGCGGTCAGGGTGACGCCGCCGGGGTCCGCATGACGGAGCGGGAGGTGCAGCGCCAGGACGATGCCCAGGGCCGCGAGGGCGCCGGCGGCGGCCAGCGGCGGGAGGCCGGCCCGGCGCCCGGCGGCGACGTTGCCCATCCCGGCGCCGACCAGGGCGCCGGCCACGGCCGCCGCGCCGTCCAGCCACCAGAACTGGAGCAGGTCCCCGGTCCACGGCACCGCGTACCAGAGGTGGGTCCAGGCGGCCTCGGCGGCGAGGCCTGCCGTGGCCACCAGCAGGCCTCCCGCGACGGCCCGGGCGAGGAACGGCAGCCGGGGCGGGAGGAACGCGGCCTCGACGCACAGCGCCTCGGCGATCGTCAGCGGGAAGTGGGCGAATCCGCGGCCGAACCCCACGGTCAGCACGCCGGCGACCAGCAGGCGCATGGCCAGGAAGCCGCCGGCGGCCAGCAGCGCGCCGCCCCGGCCCACGGCCACCCGGGCGGCCGTCAGCGCGATGGCCATGGCTGCGGCGATCAGCAGCGGCTGGTACAGCGGCTGCCACTGCAGGATGCCCAGGTCGAACTCGAGCTGGAACGTGGAGAGGCCGACCAGCACGGTCGCCGGCATCGACAGCCAGAGCCGGCGGGCGGGGCCGCGCCGGTCGTGGGCGCCGGCCTCGCGGAACACCAGCCAGACCGCGATCGGCGTGAGGGAGGCGGCCCCGATCATCAGGAGGTGGGTGGGCCCCCACATCGTCACGTCGATGCCGTACACGGCGTGCCAGTAGTCGTCGAGCGGGAAGCCGGCCAGCGCTCCCGCGGCCAGCAGGCCGAGCGGCGTGGCCGAGACCGGCACCCGGAGCGGCCCCACGCGCAGGCCCGGACCGCCGGCGCGGGTGGCCAGCGCGACCGCCGCCAGGAACGCGGCGCCGATGCCCGCCAGGCCGGCCAGGATCAGGGCGTGGGGGACGGTGAAGAGCTCCACGTCCCGGCCCAGGTCGGCGTGCCAGGTCACGTCCCACATGAACCCGAAGAACGCGACGACCAGGGCCCAGCTCGAGAGCAGGACGGCCGCCGCGGCCCACGCGGGCATGCCGGTCAGCCGCTCCAGGCCGAGCCGGCGGACGACGGCGAGCCCGACCGGCAGGGGCGCCACGGCCACGGCCAGGACGAGCCACTGCCAGGCGTTCTCGGTCTGGAACCAGAGTCCCGGGGTGATGGCC
Organism: Chloroflexota bacterium; assembly: GCA_005880175.1. Next base: position 10,946 of record VBJR01000026.1, on the reverse strand, counting down.
TGCGTTATTGACGCCATGTCAGTAACGTACGCTCGCTACTGACACCACGTCAATAGCTCGCGCTATGCTGGGGTCCGTGGGCACTCGATCCCGGCTGCAGCCGGACGCGCGGCGCCGCCAGCTCCTGGAGGTGGGCGTCCGGCTGGTCGGCCAGGTTTCCTACCAGGAGCTGTCCCTGGAGGAGGTGGCCGAGGCGGCCGGCATCTCCCGGCCGCTCGTCTACCGCTACTTCCCGACCAAGCGGGCGTTCTACGTGGAGGCCCTGCGCTTCGCCGCCGAGCAGCTCCTGGAGCTCGTCGAGCGGGCCTCGTCGGGCGAGCCCGGCCAGGCGCTGCGGGCGGGCCTGGCCACCTACCTGGGCTACGTCGAGGAGCACGCCCGCCCGTACCGCACGATCCTGCGCGGCGACCTGGGCGGCGACCCGGACGTGATCGCGATCGTGGACGGGGTCCGGCAGGCGATCTACCGGCGGGTGCTGTGGTTCCTCGGCCGCGAGGAGCCGCTGCCCCCGCTGCTGCGGCTGGCGGTGCTGGGCTGGATCGGCTTCGTGGAGGCGGTCAGCCTGGAGTGGGCCGAGCGCCCCGAGGTGCCCCGCGCCGAGCTGACGGAGGCCCTGGCCGAGATGCTGCGGCAGACGCTCGCCCAGTGGGGCGCGGAGGGCGCGCCGGTCGCGACCACGTCACCGGCAGCCACCTGACCTTCCGGGTCAGGTCGGGAGCAGGTCGAGCTGGACGAACCGGCCGTCGGACCGCCGCTCGCCGGGGCTCCAGCCCACCGGCTCCTGGAACGCCGGTCCGGCGAACGCGAACGAGTGGTACTCGCCGTTCTCGCCGCACGGGTCGGCGCCGGTCGCGGCGATCTCCTCGACGAACGCCTCGTCGATCACCCGGCCGAGCCAGGCCGGGTCCAGGCGCTCGGTGTCGACGCACGTGACCACCGCGCGGCCACCGCCGGCGACGAACTCGGCGACCAGCGCCCGCGGATCCTCGCCCCACAGCGGCTCGACGTGCTCCAGCCCGGCGGCGACCACCCGCTCCTCGTACCAGGCACGGACGTCGGCCAGGTGGACGTCGCCGAGGACGACGCCCGCGTAGCCGGCCCCGGCCAGCTCGGCCAGGCGCTCGTCGAGGGCCGCGGGCATCTCCTCCCAGGAGGTGAAGATGGCGCGCCCGCGTCCGGCCACCGTGGCCCGGACCTGGCGCTCGACCATGGCCCTGGTGGTGGCATGGAACCGGACCCGGCCACTGGCGGCGTCGCCGAACGTCAGCAGCAGGTCGACGTCGCGGCCGGCGCGGCGGGCCCGGACGACGGCCAGCGCGCTGTCCTTGCCACCCGACCACAGGGCGGCGTACGGGGCGGTCAGCCGCCGAGGCCGGCCAGGATCTCGCGCCGGCGCCGGTCGTTGACGACCCCGAATCATGAACGTGTGGTCGGGGGTTCGAGGAGGGTCAGCTGGACCGGCTCGGTCGCCGGCGGCGGCTCGAGCAGCTCGGGTCCCTCGCGGCGGGGGTCGTTCACCAGACGCGACGCGGGCCGGGTCTCCAGCCAGCCGGGCGGGCAGGGCGCCAGCAGCGCGGCCAGCTGCTCGAACCCGCTCCGGGGATCGAGCCAGACGTCCCAGGCGGCCGGGTCCAGGATCACGGGCATCCGGTCGTGGAACGGTCGGATCAGGTCGTTGGGAGGGCACGTGAGGATGGTGACGGCCGGGACCGACCGGCCCGTCCGCTGGTCGGTCCAGCGTCCACGCAGCCCGGCGAAGGCCAGGAGGCCGTCGCGGGGCAGGATCAGCAGCGGGTGGCGGCCGGGACCGTGGCCAGCCCACTCGTAGAAGTGGCTGGCCGGCAGCAGGACGCGGTCCTCCTCGAGCAGCCGGCGGAAGAAGCCAGCGCCGAGCGCGGTCTCGGAGCGGACGTTGATCAGGCTGCGAGCGGAGTCGCCGGCGGGCAGCGCGATGCCCCAGCGCACGAGCTCGGCCCGGGCCCCGTCCCCGAGGTCGCGGATCGCCAGCACGTCCTGGGTGGGGGCGATGTTGTAGCGCGGCTCGATCGTCAGCGGGAAGTCCACGTGGGGGAACCGTTCGCTCAGCCGGGGCGGTGAGACGCTCATGCCGTAGCGGCCGCACATGCTCGCAGGCTACAACGGGCGGGCCCCGGGACTTGACGCGATCCCGCCAGCAGCCGTATTCTGCCGATAGGCTAATTAGCCACTGAGCAGAACTAGATGAGCGATCGGCTGAGCGAGATCCTGGCGGCACTGGCGGACCCCACGCGGCGGGCCATCCTGGCTCGGCTGGAGCGGGGGGAGGCGACCGTGCTGGAGCTGGCCGAGCCATTCGACCTGAAGCTCCCCACCGTGTCGAAGCACCTCAAGGTGCTGCAGCGGGCCGGGCTCGTCTCCCAGAGCCGCAGGGCGCAGTGGCGGCCCTGCCGGCTGGAGGCGGCACCGCTGCGCGAGGTGTCGGAGTGGATCGAGCGCTATCGGCATCTCTGGGAGGAGCGGCACGACCGCCTGGCCGACTTCCTGCGCGACCTGCAGTCCGAGGCCGGCCCGGAGCAACAGGAGGAGACGACATGAGCAGAGCCACGCTGACCGCCCCGCCCGCGCGGCACGACGTCGTCCTGACGCGCGAGTTCGATGCGCCGCGCCGGCTCGTGTTCGACGTCTACACGGACCCGCAGACGATCCCCCGATGGTGGGGGCCGCGGAACCTCACCACCACCGTGGACCACATGGACGTCCGGCCGGGTGGCACCTGGCGGTTCGTCCAGCGCGACGCCGACGGCAACGAGTTCGCCTTCCGCGGCGTCTACCACGAGATCGCGCGGCCGGAGCGGATCGTGCAGACGTTCGAGTTCGAGGGGATGCCCGGCCACGTGGTCCTGGAGACGGCCGTCTTCGAGGACCTGGGCGGCCGCACGCGCCTGACGACGACCTCCGTCTTCCAGACCGTCGAGGACCGCGACGCCATGGTCGCGACCGGCATGGAGGAAGGGGCGGTGGACTCGATGGAGCGGATCGCGGAGCTGCTCGCGGGGCGAGCGGGCGCGCTCCAGGCGTTCGAGGCGCTGGTCGGCGAGTGGGAGATGGAGAGCCCGCTGTTCCCCGGCAGCCGCGGGCGGGACTCCTTCCGCCGCATCGAGGGCGGGGCGTACCTGCTCTGGACGTCGGAGGCGCCCGACCCGGTTCCGGACAGCACCTGCGTCATCGGGAGCGACGACTCCGGCGGCCCGCTGACGATGCTCTACCACGACTCCCGCGGGGTCTCCCGCGTGTACCGCACGACCTTCGAGGACGGCGCCTGGAAGGTGTGGCGCGAGGCGCCGGGGTTCTGGCAGCGCTTCACCGGGCGAGTGGAGGACGACGGCCGCACCCTGCGCGGCGCCTGGGAGGCCTCCGAGGACGGCACGGACTGGAGGCACGACTTCGACCTGGCCTTCCACCGGATCGAGTGACGAACGATCCGCTCAGGTCTGGGTCCAGCCGTACCCGTTCCAGCGCCAGGTCTGGCCCCGGTCGCCCGCCGCGCCCGTGAGGAGCACGGCCTGGACCTGGCCCGGGCCCGCGCCGGGAACGGCGGCGAGCGCCGAGTACGCCATCCACCGCGGCTCGCCCGGCGGCTGGGCCAGCCTCCAGTCGCCGGCGCCCCACGTCCACGTGCCGTCCTGCTCGAGCAGCAGCGGGCCGCCCGCCAGGTCGGCCGCCGCGGCCGGGCCGCCGGCCGGCTGGTGGGCCGTGCGCAGCTCGGTCCAGGCCGTGCCGTCCCACGCCCATGTGCCGTCGGGCCTGGCCCCCGGCGGCGGGATGCCGCCGGCCAGCAGCAGCTGGCCGGACGTCCGGTCCAGGACCGGGGCGGCGTCGTCCAGCCAGGGCGGGCTCGCGGTGCCGGCCGGCGCCTCGACCCAGTCGTCGCCCCGCCACGTCCACGTGTGGACCGTGCGATCGGCCGCGAACACCACCAGCACCGGAGCGCCGTCCGGGCCGGTCGCCATCGTCCGGAACGCGCCGTCGTCGGGGACCGTGCGAGGATGCAGCCGCGTCCACCGGGTCCCGTCCCAGCGCCACGTGTCGTCGTGCGTGCCGGTCGGGTCGGACGGGTCGCCACCGAACAGCAGGACGCCGCCGTGGTCGGCCGCCGCGCCGGCGAACGAGCGGCCTGGCGGCGCGGCCCCGGGGTCCTGGCGCTGCCAGCGACCCCCCGTCCACAGCCACGTGTCGGCCAGGACGCCGCTGCGCGAGCGGCCGCCGAACAGCAGCAGGTCGTGGTGCGCGGGATCGGCCACGAAGACCGCGCCCAGCCGGGCGGTGGGGGAGGCGAGCTCCGGCGGCGGCGACGACGAGCCGGCCGGCGCGCACGCGACCAGCGCGACGGCCAGCGCCAGCACCCCCGGCCGGAAGCGACCCCCCACGCCGCCAGTTTAGGGCGCGGTCGTGGCCCTGCCGGCTCCGCCGCCGACGGCGTCCAGGTCCAGCGGCGGCTCGGACGGGACGGCCCCGGTCGCGGCGCTGCCGGCCAGCGGGAGCCGGGGCGGCCGGCTCGGCACGCCCGCCTCCGGACCGTCGTCGCGGCGGACCCACAGCCCGGACGCCACCTCGACGAACCGGGGGTCGTTGCGGAGCACGCCCTCCAGCAGGAGCATGTCGAGCGGCCGGAGCCGGTCGTCCCGGGAGACGGCCAGGAAGCGCGCCGCCACGACCTGCGCGAGCTGGTGGATGCTGACCGGCGCGCCGGGCTTCAGGACGGCGTCGGCGGTCTCCCGGACCAGGTCGTCGTACGAACCCACGGCCCGGAGCCTACGCCCCCCTGCGCCAACGTCAAGTGGGGCGCCGGGCCCGCCGCAAGCTGACGCCGAGCACCCCGATCACGACCACCGGCAGCAGCCACCACGCCTGCACGCCCACCCGCACCAGCAGGGCGACCACGACCAGCGTCACCAGCACGGTGGCCGCGATGACCCAGTCGTCGCCGACGATGAACCGGTACCAGAAGCGGCCGAACGCGGCCAGGCCGGCCAGCATCAGTTGGCCGCCGGCTGGGCCACGCGGCGGGCGCCCCGCTCGACCGTCACGTACACCGCGGCGGTCGCCACGTAGAGGACCAGCAGGCCCGGGATCGCCGCGTCGGAGCCGGGCCACTCGACGCCCAGGCCCTCGGCCGCCCAGAACGTCCCGAACGTGGTCAGCAGCAGGCCGACCACCAGCTGCAGCACGCTGCGCGGGATCCGGCGCACGGCCGGCTGGATCGCCAGGCCGAGGGCGCCGATCACCAGGACCGCGGCGATGCCGGCCGCGGCCGCGACGCCGAGCTGGTCCGACGTGCTGCCGAACGTGACCACGATGAAGGCCACCTCCAGGCCCTCCAGCAGGACGCCCTTGAACGAGAGGACGAAGCCGGTCCAGTCCGGGCGGTCCGCCGGCACGTCGTCCTCCTCGCCCGCGGCCGGCGCGCCGATCGTGGTTCCGCGCAGACCGTTCGCGGCCACCCGCCGGATGCCCTTGCGCAGCCAGTTGAGCCCGAACACGAGCAGCAGCGCGCCGACCACGACCCGCAGGGGGTCGATCGGGATGGCGGTC
>VBJR01000026.1:0-5353 GCA_005880175.1 Chloroflexota bacterium | reverse complement strand
CCCCGCCAGCCGCGCGTCGCGCCCACGCCGGCCACGATCGCGACCATCTCGATCGCCTCCACCGCCGACGCCAGGAACGTGGTGAGCGCGACCGCGGCGATGGTGCTGCTAGGGTTCAGAGCGCTCGCCCTCCTCGTCCACGACGAGCGGGTCGTCGTCGTCCGCCGAGTAGACGTCACGCAGCTCGGCGCCGTCCACCTCCTCGTCGCCGAGGTCCTCGTCGGAGTCCTCCTCGACCAGCTCGCCCGCGGCCCGGGCCTCGCCGAGCTGCTGCTCATAGGCCTGCTCCGCCTGCTCCACGGTGCCGTACTCCCAGAACTCGGTGCCCTCCGGCACCTCGGTCCCCTCGGTGTCGTCGAGCCCGTGCTAGAAGACGTACGCCCGCCCGCTGTCGGGGTCGTGGATGAGCGACAGGAACCGCTCGCCCGTCAGCTCGGCGCGGCGGTCCGCCATGCCCTCGTTCTCGAGCGCGAACAGGCGGTCGATGATCTGCTCCTCGCTGCGTTGCGCCACGGGTTCGATGCTACTGCCGCCGCCGCCGTCGCAGGGTGTATGCTTTCCCTCAGAATAGGTCATGAGGACCAAAACTCGCGACACCGAGACCTCCGCGGCGTTCCACACCGACCTGTACGAGCTCGGCAACCTCCAGGGCGCGCTCCACTCGGGCGTGGCCGGGAGGCGGGCGGTCTTCGAGGTGTTCGCGCGCCAGCTCCCGCCCGGCCGCCGCTACGGCGTGTTCTGCGGCCTGGGCAGGATCCTGGAGGCGCTGGGACGGTTCCGCTTCACGGAGGCGCAGCTGGCCTGGCTGGAGGCGAACGGCGCTGTGGACGAGCCGACCCGCCGGTTCCTGGCCGGCTGGCGGTTCACCGGCGACGTGTGGGCGTACCCGGAGGGCGAGCTGTACTTCCCGTACTCGCCGGTGCTGACCGTCCGGGCCACGTTCGGCGAGGCCGTGCTGCTGGAGACCCTGCTGCTCAGCGTGTGCAACTGGGACTGCGGCGTGGCCTCGGCCGCCTCACGGATGGTGAGCGCGGCCCGCGGCCGCCCGATCATCGAGATGGGCAGCCGGCGCACGCACGAGGGCGCCGCGGTCGCGGCCGCCCGGGCCGCGTACATCGCCGGGTTCAGCGCCACGTCGAACCTGGAGGCCGGGCTCCGCTACGACATCCCGGTCCGGGGCACGGCGGCCCACTGCTTCACGCTCGCCCACGCCGACGAGGTGTCCGCGTTCCGCGCCCAGGTCGCGACGCAGGGGCCGGGCACGACGCTGCTCGTGGACACGTACGACGTGGAGCAGGGCATCCGCAACGCCGTGCTGGCGGCGGGGCCCGAGCTGGGCGGCATCCGGATCGACTCGGGCGAGCTGCTGCGGCTCGTGCCCCGGGCCCGCCGGCTGCTGGACGAGCTGGGCGCGCGCGGCGCCCGCATCGTCTCCACGGGCGGGCTCGACGAGTACGCGATGGACGAGCTGAGCCGGGGCCCGGTGGACGGGTTCGGCGCCGGCGAGCGGCTGATCTGCCACCCGAGCCCGGGGTTCGTCTACAAGCTGGTGGCGATCGCCGAGGGCGACGGGGACGGAGCGCCCATGCGCCCGGTCGCCAAGCGGTCGGCCGGCAAGTCCAACCTGGGCGGCCAGAAGTGGGCGTACCGCGAGCACGGCGCGGACGGCCACGCGGTCGCCGAGCACCTGGCGACCGGCGCCGCCCCGCCCGGCGAGCCGCCGCCCGGCGAGCCGCTCCAGGCCCGGGTGGTGGCCGGCGGCGAGATCGTCTGGGACTGCGGTGTCGAGGCGGCGCGGGCGCATCACGAGGCCGCGAAGCGGCGTCTGGCGCCCGAGCACCTCAGCATCCAGGCCGGCGTGCCCGCGATGCAGGCGTGCCTGTGGGCGCGGCGGACGGAGGAGGCCCGGCGTTGACGGACGACTCGAGCATGACGGAGAAGGAGTTCCTGGCCAGCTACGACCCGCGCGGCTACCCGCCGGTCGGGGTAACGGTGGACGTGGTCCTGCTCACCGTGCGCCGGGGCCGGTTCAGCGTGCTGCTGGTCCGGCGCGCCCGCCACCCGGAGCGGGGCCGGTGGGCGCTGCCCGGCGGCTTCGTCGAGGCCGAGGAGGACCTGGACGACGCGGCGCTGCGCGAGCTGGCGGAGGAGACCGGCGTCTCCGCCCTGCCGCAGAGCCTGTACCTGGAGCAGCTGCGCACGTACGGCACGCCGGGCCGCGACCCCCGGATGCGGGTCATCTCGATCGCGTACGTCGCGTTCGCGCCGGACGTGCCGGCCCCGACCGCCGGCTCCGACGCCGACCTGGCCCGGTTCTGGCCGGTCGGCGAGCTTGGCGCCCGCGAGGGGCCCGAGCTGGCGTTCGACCACGCCCGGATCATCGCGGACGGCGTCGAGCGGGCCCGGGCCAAGATCGAGTACACGCCGCTGGCCGCCGCGTTCCTGGAGGAGCCGTTCACGCTGTCCGAGCTGCGCGCGATCTACGAGGAGGTCTGGGGCCTGCCCCAGGACCCGTCCAACTTCCGGCGCAAGGTCCTGCGGCTGGAGGGCTTCGTCACGCCGGTGGGCGAGATCGCGCCGCCGCGCGGTGCCCAGGGCGGCCGGCCGGCCGAGCTGTACCGGCGCGGCCCGGCGCGCCAGCTGTGGCCGCCGCTGCGCCGCCACGAACACGAGGACGCGCCAGGCGAGGAAGACTGAGAGGGTGAGGCACCTCTCGTCGCCACGGCCGTCCCTGTCGGAGCGACTGCGGCTCCGCCTGCTGCCCCGCCGCCGGGAGACCGTCGACGCGCGCCTGTACCTGGCCCTCAACCACCTGCCGCACCCCGGGCTGGCGGACCGGTACGTGGCCCTGCTCTCGGACCTCGGCAAGGGCGCGGGGTGGGTGGGCCTGGGGGCCTGGCTGGCGCTGCGCGACGGCCCGCGCGGCCGCCGGGCCGCGGTGGCGTCGGTCGGCGCGATGCTGCTGACCGTCGCGCTGGTCCAGGGCTCGATCAAGGCGCTCCTGCCCCGCCGGCGCCCGTTCCACCGGCGCCTGGCGGTCGTCGTCGGCCGGCGGCCGGTGGACTCCTCGTTCCCGTCGGGCCACACCGCGGGCTCGTTCGCCGCTGCCACGGCGCTGGGCATGTTCTACCCGCGGCGGCGCCCCGCCGCGCTGGGGCTCGCCGCCGGTGTGGGGCTCTCGCGCGTGTACCTGGGCCACCACTTCCCGAGCGACGTGCTGGCCGGGGGCGCCCTGGGCTGGCTGCTGGGGACGCTCGGCGGCCGCCTGGTCCGTCAGTCGGACGGCGGCTCGTAGAACGCCCGCCGGCGCCCGGCGATCAGGTGGCTCAGCTCCATCCCGACCACGCCGTACCGCTGCAGCGTGTGGCGGATCACCTCGACGCCGGCCTCGAACTCGGGCTGCACGACCACGGCCGCTCCGGCCCGGCGCAGCCGCGCCACGTCCTCGCCGCGCTGGGCGCGGGCCACGATGTGGATCCTCGGGTTCAGCGCGCGGGCGCCGCGGACGATCCGCTCGGCGTCGGCGACGTCGGGCACCAGCGCCGCCAGCAGTCGGGCCTCGGGGAGGGCGGCGCGGTCCAGCACGGCGGGGTTGGCCGCGTCGCCCCACACGACGGGGAGGCCCTCCTCGCGCAGGCGGCGGGCGACGTCCGGGTGGTACTCGAGCCCGGCTGCCGCGTCGTCGTCCGCGCCCGTGTCACCGTCGAACCGGCGGCCCACCAGGGGCAGGTGGCGGGCGGCCCAGAGGATCGGCGGCGCCGCGCGGAGGAGGAGCGGGGCCAGCACGATCGTGGTCAGCGAGGTGTCCAGCGTGAGGTCGAGGAGCAGCCGCGGCACGGCGCCGGAGGCGACGCCCACCTGGGCCAGCACGAACGACAGCTCGCCGACCTGGGCCAGGCTCAGCCCCGCCAGCACCGCGACCCGGCCGGGGAACCCGAGCAGGAGCACGACGACCGTGACCACCAGGGTCTTGCCCACGAGCACGGCGGCGGTCAGCACGGCGACGGTGCCCGCCTGGTCGAGGAGGGTGCGGGGGTCGATCAGCATGCCGACGGACACGAAGAACAGCGACGTGAACAGGTCGCGCAGCGGCACCGCCTCGGCGATCACCTGGGCCCGGAACTCCGACTCCGCCACGACCAGGCCGGCCAGGAAGGCGCCGAACGCCAGCGAGAGGCCGATCGCCTGGGCCGCCAGCGCCGTGCCCAGGGCCAGGCCGACGACGCCGAGGAGGAACAGCTCGCGCGTGCGCTGGATGGCGACGTGGCCGAGCAGCCAGGGCACCGCCCGGGCGCCGATCAGGTACGCGCCGACCACGAGCGCGGCCGCCTCGGCGCCGGCCCGCAGCAGGTCGGCCGCGAGCTGGCCGCCGGAGGCGCCGGCGTGAGGCAGGACGACGACGAGCGGGATGGCCGCCAGGTCCTGCGCGACCAGGATGCCCAGCGCCACGTGGCCGTGCAGGCTGCCCAGCTCGCCGCGCGCGCCCAGGAGCTTGAGCGCGACCACCGTGCTGGAGAGCGCGAGCAGGGCGCCCAGGAACACGCCCTGGAACGGCGTGAAGCCGAGCGCGGGCGCCAGCGCCGGCCCGATCGCCGCGGTCGCGACGATCTGGCCCAGCCCGCCGAGCAGGCCGACGCGGCCCAGCCGGCGGAGCTCGGCGCGCGAGAACTCGGCGCCGATCGCGAACATCAGGAACGTCACGCCGATCTCGGCCAGCGTGTCGATCGAGTGCTGGTTGGCGTGGAAGCCGGGGGTGAACGGGCCGATCGCCACGCCGGCCAGCAGGTAGCCCACGACGACCGGCAGTCCCAGCCGCTGCGCGAGCGCGCCGCCGGCGAACGCGACGAGCACGGCGGCGACGAGGTCGAGCAGCAGGCCGGGGTCGGTCACTCCACCGTCAGGCTAGCCGGTCACACGGCGACGGTCTCCACCAGCATGCTGCCCCACGCCTCCTCGGGGATCTGGCCCGCGACGTAGATCGCGACCCGGCAGCCGAGCGCCCGCTCCAGGTCGGAGCGGAGGACGGGGATGCAGTCGGGCCGGCCCTCGACGAGGAGGTGCACCCAGGACGGGTGCCGGGCCGGCGGCCACCAGCGGATGGCTCGGACCTGATGCTGCCTGGCCACGCTGCGGATGGCCCGGCGGCGGCGTGCGTCGATCATGTGTTCCACGCCTGGGCCGCGGCGGCCGCGCAACGATCCTACGACACGTTTCCTCCCTTTGCATGGGGGAGATCTCCTACACCGCCAGGGGGTGGCAGAGGGCAGAGTAGTGGGGACATGGACGACGTCGTGCTGGCTCGGGCCACCATGGGCACCTCGCTCGCGTTCCACATCGTCTTCGCGGCCCTGGG
>VBJR01000025.1:22975-34125 GCA_005880175.1 Chloroflexota bacterium | reverse complement strand
ATCGTACTACGGTGGGTCATGGAGCTCCGGCGTCTGGACGGCGGCCCTACCGGTGGGTCGCCCTGGGGGTCGCGAGCTTCAGCCAGCTGACGGTCTCCATCGGACTGATGCCCGGCCTGGCATCGATCGGCCCCGCCCTGCAGCGCTACTACGACGTCGACCTGGCCCAGCTCGGACTGATCTTCAGCGGCATCCAGCTCGGCCTCGTCCTGACGGTGGCCGGCTGGGGCATGATCGCCGATCGCTGGGGCGACCGGGTCACTGTCGCCGCCGGCCTGGCCGGTGCCGGCGCGGCGCTGGTGGCGGCCGGGATGACGCACAGCTTCGCGAACGGCGTGCTCGCGTTCACCCTGGGGAGCATGCTCTCGGCCGCCACCGCGGTGGCCAGCGCGCGAACGGCGATGGCCTGGTTCGACGCCACCGAGCGGGCGTTCGCGATCAGCATCCGCCAGATGGCGGTGCCCCTCGGCGGCGCGGCCGGCGCGCTCCTGCTGCCGGCGGTCGCCCTCACGCTGGGCGTGCGGGCGGCGCTGCTCGCCGCCGCCGCGGTCTGCACGGTCGGCGCCCTCGTCGCGCTCGCCGCGCTGGGCCCGCGGCCGCCCCTCCGGGCCGAGGCTCGCCGCCCGACCGGGGGGCTGATCCGCGACCGCCGGCAGTGGCGGCTCGGGGTGGCGGCGGCGCTGATCGTGCTCGCGCAGACCAGCCTCTCGGCCTACTTCGTCGCCTACCTGAACATCCGCGGGCTGCCGCTGCCGGCGGCCGCGGGCGCGTTCCTCGCCATGCAGCTCGCGGCCGCCGGCCTCCGCGTGGCGGCCGGCCGCGTCTCGGACCGGGTGCGGTCGCGGATCGCGCCGATGCGGTGGTTCGCGCTGGGGGCGGTGGCGGTGCTGGCCGCCGCCGCGGCGGGCGCCGGATGGCCGGTCGCCGTGGTCGGCGTCCTGCTGGTGGCCGCGATCGTCCTCAGCATGAGCTGCGTCGCGATCACGTACGCGGCGAGCGGGGAGATGGCCGGCGCCTCACGGGCCGGCCTGGCGATGGGCTTCCAGATCACGATCCTGGCGGCGGCCGGCGCGGTGGCGCCGGCGGCGTTCGGCGCCCTCACGCTGGCCAGCGGCTGGCAGACCGGCTTCGCCGCGCTGGCCGCGACGTCCCTGGCCGGCTGGCTGCTGCTGCGACCGCTGGCGTCGCTGGAGCGAGCGGGGTGGGCGGCCCGGCCCGGCCCGGTCGGGGGGCATCGGTGAGGGTCGGGGTCAGCGAGCCAGCGCGAGCCGTTCGCACGCTTCGCGCAGCTCGGAGAGCAGCGGTTCACGATAGCCGGCACCGTCTGGAAACTGGTCATCTCGATCCCATCGCCATGCCGCAACCATTGCCAGCATCAGCGCGCGGCACTCATGGAGCAGTTCCGCGCTGGCGCCGGGATACAGCGCAACCACGTCATCGGGCACGTAGGCGAGATCGAATTCGACAGGCCCGCGACAGCACGTCTCCAGGTCCACGAACAGCAGGCCCTGCTTCGTCCGGAGCACGTTGCCCCGGTGCGGCTCGCCATGGAGGATCTGCTCTCGAGCACCATGGTCACCGATTCGACGACGAAGGGCGCGCAGGGAGCCGACGAGGAGCTGGCGATCGCCGTCTGGCAGCTCTGGAGTTCGGTCTGGCCTCCCGACCAGTGCCAGGGCGTCCGCGACGCGATCGGTCCAGTCAGGTGTGGCCATCTCGACCCGGAGCATCCCGGCGTGCATCTCGACCAGCGCATCGGCATAGTCGCCGGCCACGATGTCCGAGGCCAGCTCCCCGCTCAGCAGGCCTCCAGTCGCTCGCGGTTCGCCCTCGATCTCGTAGTAGGTCCAGAGGGTCGCTGAGAAGCCGTCACGCACGTAGACCCCGGCAGGGGCCCGAGGCTCCAGGGACACGACGGGAGCGCCCGTCGCAGCGAGCCGCCTCGCGAGCTCGACCTCGAACGCGCCCCAGCGCGTGTCGCCCGTCTCGGCGACTCGGGCAAAGGTGTCGCACGGCGTCAGCCGCAGGGCCACCTTGTTCGAATTGTGCAGGAGGGTGGCGTCCGTGGCCGGGAGGCCGAGGCCGGAGGCGATCGACAGGGCGGCCGCCGCTGCCTCCCGGACCTTCTGCCCATCCATGCGCGACGCCGGCCCTAGCCCGCGAGCCTCCGCCGCCGCTCGGGGCTCCTGGCGAGGTCGAGGTACCGCTGCCCATCCGGCACCCGAGAGCGCACGCGGCCACGCCACCTCCGCGGGTCCCTGGGGTCGGCGACCATGCCGACGAAGGCTAGCATCGTTTCGGGCGACGGCGGCCGGAGCGAACTAACGATAGATGAAGTTACCATAACTTCACCTATGGTTCCCATCGACAAGCCCGACGTGCTGTTCGGCCGGGAGGTCGAATGGTCCGATCTGGCTTCGTTCGCCACCAACACTGCGGCGGGCGCCACCCTGGCCATCCTGTATGGACGGCGGCGCCAGGGCAAGACGCTCATGCTGGAGCTGCTCGCCGAGGCCACGGGAGGATTCCTGTTCACGGGCCTCGAGCAGTCGTCGGCGCAGAACCTGGCGGCGATGAGCGAGGCGTATCGGGCGTTCACCGGCACCGTGGCCCCGGTCGCGTTCGCCGGCTGGGACCAGGTGGTGGACGCGCTGCTGGCGATCGGGGAACGGGAGCCGCCACTGCCGGTGATCATCGACGAGCTCCCGTACTTGCTGAAGACGGCCCCGGAGATCCCATCGATCATCCAGCGTGCCCTGAGTCCTCGGGGACGGGCGCGCCAGCGTTCACGTGCCCGCCTCGTGCCGTTCGGCTTTCGCGAATCGGCCCGGTTCTGCGAGATCGCGGCGCAACCCGAGCTGGCGTTCCGCCTCCACTCCCTGCTGGGAGGGACGCCAGCCTACCGGGACTACTGCGAGGGCGACCAGCCGCGTGTCCCGGCGGAGTTCGATCGGTGGGTGGCACGCAGGCTGCTCAACCCATCGACGGCGTTCTTTCGCGAAGGACGGGTGCTCCTGGCCGAGGAGCCGGAGCTGGGCGAGTTGTCCCTCTACTTCTCTGTGCTCTCGGCGATCGCCTCCGGGCGGACTCGGCGCGGCCAGATCGCCGATGCCGTCGGCCGCAAAGAGAGCGCGCTGTCTCACCCGCTCTCGGTCCTGGAGGAAACCAGGCTGGTCGTCCGGACCAGCGACGCTCTGCGCGAGAACAGGGCGACGTACCGGATCGCGGAACCGATGCTCCGCTTCCACCAGCTCGTGATCGCGCCGAACGAAGCGCGGCTCGTTCGCCGCGACGGCGAGCGAGTCTGGGCTCAGCAGGCCGACACCATTTCGAGCAAGATCTACGGTCCCCACTTCGAGGACCTGGCTCGGGAGTGGTCCATGCAGCATGCCTCGCCCGATGCCCTGGGAGGATCCGCCAGCCGGGTGGCACGTACGGAGATCAACTGCCCCGAACATCGCCACCAGCACGAGCTCGACGTGGTCGCGATCGAACGCACGCCCAACTCCACGGAGCGCATCCTGGCCATCGGCGAGGCCAAGTGGCGTTCAGAACCGGTAGGGCTCCGTGAGCTGGAACGCCTGCGTCACGTTCGAGGAGTCATGAGCGAGCCGGCGGCCAGGCTCCTCCTCTTCAGCCGGGCAGGCTTCGACTCCGAGCTGGTCACCCAGGCGCAGCGCGCGGGGGACGTCGAGCTTGTGGACATGGCTCGCCTGTACGAAGGAGGCTGACGAATGAAGCCGCATCTCCTCACATCGGCCGGGATCAAGAACGGCAGCATCCGCGACGCCCTGGTCGACCTGCTGGGCAAGCCGATCGCCGATTCCAGCGCCCTCTTCATTCCCACCGCCATCTACCCCTTCCCCGGCGGGCCCGTTATGGCGTGGCGGGCGATCTGCGGCAAGGCTTCGTCGCCGTTGTGTGAACTGGGTTGGAGGTCGTTGGGGGTGCTGGAGCTGACGGCGCTGCCGAGCATCGAGGAGGCTGCCTGGGTGCCAGCGGTCCGGGACGCCGACGCACTGCTGGTCGGGGGCGGCGACCCCCTGTTTCTCGCCAACTGGATGCGGCGCTCCGGTTTGACCCGGCTCCTGCCGGCGCTGCGCTCCGGGGCGGTCTACGTGGGGGTCAGCGCCGGGAGCATCGCGGCCGCCTCCACCTTCGTCGAGACCTACGTCGAACCGCCACGCGGGAGCGACGGACCGCTGAAGTCGGAGGACATCGTCTTCCCCACGTCCCGGGGTGACGTCGACAGAATCCTGGTCACGGGACATGGAGCGGGACTCGTCGACTTCGCGGTGATCCCGCACCTGGAGCACCCGGACCACCCCGACGCTTCCCTGGCCAATGCGGAGACGTGGGCGGCACGGATTCCCGCGCCGACGTACGCGATCGACGACGAGAGCGCCATCCGGGTGGTCGACGGCGCCGCCCAGGTCATCTCCGAAGGGCACTGGAGGCTGTTCCAGCCCTGACGGCCCGTACCGGAGGGTCTACTCGGACGCCCGCCGCGCCCCCTCGACCAGCGAGCGCAGCTTCGCCCACGTGATGCTCGGGGCCACCATCGCCATCGTCGCGACCGTGCCGAAGCCGCAGTCCGAGCCGCCGACCACGCGCTCCGCGCCCACGACGCGAACGTAGTTGCGCAGGCGCTGGGTGACCAGCTCGGGATGCTCGACGTAGTTGTTCGTCGAGTCGATCACGCCCGGGACCAGGTAGCGGTCGTCCGGCAGCCGCACGTCCTCGAACACCCGCCACTCGTGGCCGTGCCGCGGGTTGCTGGCCTCCAGCCCGATCCCCGCCGGCCGGGCCCGGAGCACCACGTCGATCACGTCCTCGAGCTCCACGTCGTAGTCGTGCGGGCCCTCGTAGTTGCCCCAGCACACGTGCAGCCGCATGCGGTCGGCCGGGATCCCGGCGACCGCCGCGTTGAGCGCGTCCACCGCCAGCTCCGCCTCCCGCCGGAACCCCTCCACGCCCAGGTGAGCGAACACCGAGTGCCGGCTCATCGCCAGGTCCGGGCAGTCGAGCTGGAGCATGATGCCCGCGTCCGCGATCGCCTCGTACTCGGGCCGCATCGCGTCCGCCAGCGCGCCCAGGAACGCCTCCCGCGTCGGGTAGTGATGGTTCGCGAAGAAGTGGCTGATCACGCCCGGCGAGGCGGCCGTCAGGAACAGGCGGTCTACCCCGATGCCCGCCGCCGCGGCCGCCGACTTCAGCACCGCGATGTCGCGCGCGATCGCGCCCGGGTCCCGCGGGCCGACCGGGCCCGTGCAGGCCGGGTTGGCGAGCACGGCCTGGTTGTTGGTCGCCTGCCAGCGGCCGGCGAAGTCGGGGTGCGCCTCCATCTCCGGGCGGCGGCGGCCGACCCACTCCCCCTCGCCGTCGAACCCGGTCAGCCGGTCCTTCACGTACATCGCGAAGCCGATCTTCCCCATCTCGCCGTCGTTGACCAGGTCGATGCCGGCCTCCACCTGCTGCCGCACGACGTCGGCCACCGCGCTCTCCACGCGCGCCGCGAGCGCGGGCACCTCCTCGCCGCGCTCCCGCGCGAGCAGCATCTCGGCCAGGTCCGCCGGGCGGGGCAGGCTTCCGGTGTGAGTTGTCGCTATCACTGTCATACAATATTACGAGAATCATGCTGCCGTCGTGGCTGTCCGCCGACCAGCTGGAGGAGATCGCGCGCGGTCGTCTGACGCCCGCGGCCTACGACTACATCGCCGGCGGCGCCGGCGAGGAGCTGACGCTGCGCGAGAACCGCGCCGCCTTCGCGAGGCTCCGCCTCCGGCCCCGCGTCCTGACCGGCGTCGAGTCGGCGACGACGGAGACCTTCCTCTTCGGGCGCCGGCTGAACGCGCCCGTGCTCGTCTCGCCCATGGGCGGCCCCTCGCACGAGCTCGCCTGGCCGGGCGGCGTGCGGGAGGCGGCGGCCGGGGCCGCGGCCGCCGGGGTCGGCTACATGGTGTCGGCCAGCTCGGTCGACACGCTGGAGCTGCCGGGCGACGCGCTCGTGTGCCAGGTCTACCTGAACGACCGGGACGCGGCCGCCCGGCTGGTCGAGGACGCCGAGCGGCTCGGCTACCTGGCCGCCTGCGTCACGGTCGACGTGCCGGTGGCCGCGCTGCGCCGCCGCAACCTGCGCCACGGCGTCGGCGTCCCCACGGCGTCCGAGGAGGCGGTCCGGGGCGGCTACGCCAACCCGGCCGTCTACGCGAAGCCGGCGACGTGGGCGGACATCGAGTGGCTGCGATCGCGGTCGGGGCTGCCCCTGCTCGTGAAGGGGATCATGACGGCCGAGGACGCGAGCCTGGCCGTCGCGCACGGCGTCCAGGGGATCGTCGTCTCCAACCACGGGGCGCGCCAGCTCGACGGCTGCCTGGCCACCATCGACGCGCTCCCCGAGGTGGCGGAGGCGGTCGCCGGCAGGGCCGTCGTGGTGCTGGACGGCGGCGTCCGCACGAGCACCGACGTGGCGCTCGCGCTGGCCCTCGGCGCCGGCGCCGTCGGCGTGGGCAAGGCGGCGATGTGGGCGCTGGCGGCGGGCGGCCGCGAGACGGTGGGCGCCTACCTCGGTGCGCTCGGCTCCGAGCTCGCCCGGACGCTGCTGCTGCTCGGCGCCGGTTCGCCAGCCGAGCTGGGCCCGGCCCACGTCGACCGGCGCTTCGCGCCGCGCGCTTAGCGGATCGCGATCGCGTTCGCCGGCGACCCGGCGCCGCCGGCGAGGTTCAGCGGCACCGACACGAACAGGAAGTCCCAGCGCCCGTCGCGGACGGCCGCCCGCGCCAGCGCGTCGAGGTCGAACAGCTCGCCCAGCGCGAAGCCGAGCAGCGGCAGCAGGCGCCGGTGCAGCGAGCCGACGTCGCGATCGCCGGGCGACACCTCGACGGCGGGGTTGTCGCACGCGACGGCGGCGAAGCGGTGGTCCCACAGCCAGCGCGCCATCTCCTCGCCCGCCGCCAGGCCGGCGAACGCGTGCGACGTCGCCGCCCGGCGCCGCTCGTCCGCGTCGAGCCTGCGGTACCGAGCCATCCACCCGGTGCGCACGCAGAGCACGTCGCCCGGGCGCAGCTCGACGCCCTGCCGGCCCGCGGCCGCCTCCAGCTCCTCCGGGGAGATCGAGCGGCTGGCGAACGGGTCGCCGCCCTCGACGTCGAGCAGGACGCCCCGGCCGACGATCCCGCGCTCGGCCCACCGCTCGATGCCGAGCCGACCGGCGCCGGGCTCGGGATCGTCGGTGACGCCGCCCCAGAACCCGTGCTCCCGCGCCCGCATGTGCCGGAGCCCGTCCCAGTGCGTCGAGGCCTGCGGGAAGACGTTGTCCAGCCGGTCGTCGTGGTAGTTGCGATCGACCCGGAAGATCGTGTGGACGAGCGGGTCGCGGCCGTAGAACGGCGGGTCGAACGCGGCCAGCGGCAGCGTGAGGTTGAACGAGACCCCCTCCCGCGGCAGGGCCAGCGCCTCCCGCACCCGCTCTGGCGTGAGCAGGTTGAGCGTCCCGAGCTCGTCGTCCTCGCCGAACACGCCCCACGCGTGGCGCAGGCCGAGGCCGCCCAGCAGCGGCAGCTCGTCGAACCGCGGCAGCGGCGCCCCGGTCATCCTTCGGGCGAGGGCTCCGGCGGCGGCTCCGGCCCGTCCACCAGCGGCATCCGCCCGCCCATCCGCTGGGCGCCTCCGAACGGCGCGTCCCGCCACGTCACGGCCTCGCGGATGCCCTCGTCCCTGATCTTCTCCAGGAACGCGCCGGCCCGGTCCGTGCCGTGCGCCAGGTGGTTGTAGACCATGGTCGACTTCAGCATGGCCTCCATGCCGAGGATCTCGAACGCCGAGTTGACCGCCTCCTTCTGGATCGACAGCGTCTCCACGCCGACCGCCGCGATCCGCGCCGCCAGCCACTCGACGTAGCTCTCCAGCTGGCTGCCCGGCACCGCCTTGCTGACCATGCCGATCTGCTCCGCGGTCCTGCCGTCGATCGAGTCCCCGGTGAACACCAGGAGCTTCGTCCAGCGCGGTCCGAGCGTGAGGGCCCAGAAGCCGAGGAACGGCTCGAAGCCCAGCGCGCGCGCCTCCGGGCTCCCGATCCGGGCCTCCTCCGCGATCACGACGACGTCCGACGCGCCCATCAGCGAGATGCCGCCGCCGATGCAGTAGCCGTGCACCTGGAGGACGATCGGCTTGGGGTACTGCCACAGCGTGCGGTACAGGAAGCGGCCGATGCGCAGGCTGTTCTGGCGGTCGTCGTAGCGGGAGCCGCCGAACACGCCGTTGAGGGCCTGGAGGTCGCCGCCGCTGCTGAGGCTCCGCCCGTTGCCCTTGACGATGACGACCGCGACCTCGGCGTCGGGGCGCAGCGACTCCAGCGCGGCCTCCAGGTCGGCCCGCCACTCGTCGTTCATCGGGTTGTTCTGCTCGGGGCGGTCGAAGACGATGCGCGCGACCGGCGGCTCCCGTTCCACGTAGATCGCGCCGTTCGGCATGTCGGTTCGAGACATCCAAACGATAATACGAGATTACGGAGATGGGAACGGGAACGGCATCCGCTCGACCGCGCTCCCGTCGACGTCGCCGAGCGTCGGCCGGCCCAGCATCGTCATCGTGCTCACCAGCTCGCGGCGGAGGATGTCGAGCACAGCATGCACCCCGGCCTCGCCGCCGGCGGCCAGCCCCCACCAGAACGGCCGGGCGACCAGGCAGGCGGCGGCGCCCAGCGCGATCGCGCGGACGACGTCGGCGCCGGTCCGGATGCCGCCGTCCACGAGGACGGTGCGGCCCGCCGCGGCCGCCACCTCGGCGACCGCCGGCAGGGCCAGGAGCGTCGGGGGATCGCCGTCCAGGACCCGCCCGCCGTGGTTCGAGCAGATGATCGCGTCGGCGCCGCGGGCGAACGCCTCGCGCGCGTCCTCGGGGGTCAGGACCCCCTTGACCACCAGCGGTCCGTCCCACGCCCGCCGCAGCCAGCCGATCTCGTCCCACGTCGCGGCCGGCGACATCCGGCGCTGGATCACGGCCGGGCTCCGGAACAGCGACACCCCCAGCCGGTCGTCCTCGACCAGGTGGACGGCGCGGATGGGCGGCGAGAGCAGGTACCCCGCCAGCCACCGGGGACGACGCACGGCGTCCAGCGAGGAGCGGAGGTCGATCCGGGGCCCGGCGACCAGGCCGTTGCGCAGGTCGCGGTACTTGCGGGCGCCGGGCGCCTTCGAGTCCACGGTGACGCACAGCGCCGCGTAGCCGGCGTCCCGCGCCCGGCGCACCAGGTCCTCGGTCCACCGCCTGGACTCCCACAGGTAGACCTGGAACCAGAGCACGGCGCCCCGGCCGGCGTCGGCGACCTCCTCCAGCGTGCGGCTGGCGCCCACGCTCAGGACGTACCCGGCGCCGGCCCGGGCGGCCGCTCGCACCGCCGCCAGCTCGCCCTCGGGGTGGACGAGCCGCTGCATGCCCGACGGGCCGAGCAGGAGCGGCACCTCCAGGCGGCGCCCGAGCAGGTCGAGGCCCGGGTCCAGGCTCGACACGTCGGTCAGCAGCCGCGGCCGGAGGGCGTAGTGGCGGTGCGCCTCCTCGTTGCCGCGCATCGTGAGCTCGTGGCCGGCCGCGCCGTCCACGAAGTCGAAGATCGCGGTGGGCAGGCGCCGGCGCGCGGCCCGCCGGAAGTCGGCGACGCAGACCAGATCGTCGAGCATATGATATGACGGTACTACGTGACGCGCTATGTGGTCGGCAGGGTGTCGGAGCTCCCGCCCGGGTCCGTCCGGATCGTCCCGGCGAACAACCCACAGGGGATCGGGGTGTTCAACGTGCGCGGCACCTACTACGCGCTGAAGAACGTGTGCCCGCACCAGGGCGGCCCGCTCTGCTCCGGCCCGATCACCGGGACCACGGTCGCGGTCCAGGAGCCGGGGGCAGCGCCCTCGTTCGCGTGGGTCCGCGACGGCGAGATCGTGCGCTGCCCCTGGCACCGCTGGGAGTTCGACATCACGACCGGCCGGACCGTGTTCACGTCCCGGATGCGCGTCGCGACGTACCGGGTGGAGGTGGAGACGTTCCGGGTCACGACGGAGGACGGCCTCGTGGTGCTCGAGGCGTGAGGTCGATTCCAATCCGCCGACGCCTGGAAACCAGGGTGGCGCCGGTGATCGATCCGAGTGGATCGAAAGAGATCACAGGTGGCAACCCGTTCCGAGTCGGCGCCGCTCGCCAGGGCGTGGAGTTCGGATCCACTCATCTGAGGAGGTGACAGTGCGGGAAGAACGGCCGATCCGGGTCATCGACTGCGACGTCCACTTCAAGCCGGTCGCCGCGGAGGCGATCACGGAGCACCTGCCCGAGCCCTGGCGCAGCCGGCGCAACCTCCACCGGGCGCTGACCAAGGCGCCGGTCTACAACCCGTACACGGGCGCGATGCGGCTCGACGCGAAGCCGGCGGAGGGCCCGACCGGCTCCGACCCGGCGCTCGCCGGCCGCCAGCTCTTCGTCGAGGCGGGCGTGGACCTGGCGATCAACATCCCGGTCGGCGAGCACTTCTGCCCGCTCCTCGACCCCGACCTCAACGCCGCGTACTCGGCCGCCGTGAACAACGTGCCGGCCGCGGTGCGCGAGGTCGAGAAGTGGGCCGGCGACCCGCGCTTCGTGCAGGTGCTCGTCCCCCACCACGCCGGCGCCCCGTACGGCTCGCCGCAGTTCGACCCGCTGTGGGAGGCGGCCTGCCGCGCGGGGCTCCCGGTCGCGCTCCACTCCAACGTCGGCGCCGAGACCTACCACACGCCGGTCGGCGTGATGCAGCGGTATCCCGAGTACAACGGCATCGGCCACCCGATGTTCGTCGCCCACCACCTGGTGAGCCTGCTGAGCTCGGGGGCCTTCGAGCGCTTCCCGGCGCTGCGCTTCGTGTTCGTGGAGGCCGGGTTCAGCATCTACGCGCCCCTGGTGTCCCGGCTGGACCGCA
Source organism: Chloroflexota bacterium (assembly GCA_005880175.1). Next base: position 23,186 of record VBJR01000025.1, on the reverse strand, counting down.
ACTGGGAGAAGCTCGGCGGCGAGGTGCCCCACCTCCGGGCCCGCCCGTCCAGCCACCTGCGGGACCACGTCCGCTTCTCCAGCCAGCCGGTGGACGAGCCGGAGGCGTTCGCGGACCTGGCCCGGATCTGGGCGTGGGGCGACGCCGAGCACCTGCTGCTGTTCTCGTCCGACTATCCCCACTGGGACTTCGACGACCCCTCGCGAGCGAT
>VBJR01000025.1:0-22935 GCA_005880175.1 Chloroflexota bacterium | reverse complement strand
CCCGCTCCGACGACGAGATCCGCCGCCGCATCCCGCGCCCGCTCCGCGACATCCCGCTCGGCAGCCCGTTCGGGCAGCGCTACGTGCCCCCGATCGACGACGTCCACCCGCGCGCCGGCGGGTACGAGGACCCGGAGCGGGCCGGCGAGGTCCTGTTCGGCCAGCTCGGCGCCGACCTCGCCATCGTGATCCCGCCCAACCGGCAGCTCCGGACGGACCGGCGGCACGAGGTCGCGGTCATGCGGGCGACCAACGAGTGGCTGGCCGAGACGTGGCTGGCCGGCCCGCGCTTCCGGGGGTCGATCCAGCTCTCCCCGCGCGACGTGGCCGCCTCCCTGGCCGAGATCGAGCGCTGGAGCGCGCACCCGGCCTTCGTCCAGGTCGCCGTGCCGCTCCACGTGCACGCGCCGTACGGCGAGCAGGAGTACTTCCCGCTCTGGGAGGCGGCGGCCGGGCACGGGCTCCCGGTCGCGGTCCACGGCGACGGGAGCGGTGGCGCCGAGCTCACGCCGGCGATGGCTGGCGAGCCCACCCGGTTCATCGAGTACCACACGCTGTTCCCGCTCAACGCGATGGTGCACCTCGTCAGCCTGGTCTCCGAGGGCGTGTTCGACCGCCTGCCGGAGCTGGTGTTCGTGTGCACCGACGGCGCGGCCGGCGTGATCCCGCCGTTCCTGTGGCGGGAGGACGCGAAGGCGCGGGCCCTGAAGGAGGAGATGCCGTGGGTGCGCGAACGGCCCACCTGGTACCTCCGGCAGATCCGGTTCGTGGCCCGCCGGGACGACTTCCCGCGCGAGGCCGAGCACCTGGAGACGGTGCGGGCGCTGGCCGGGGACGGCCGCTCCCTGCTCTACGGCAGCAACTTCCCGATGTGGGACCTGGTGGACTTCGCGTCCGAGCCGTGGCCGCCGGCCTCGGCGTTCGACGACGGCTTCTTCGGCGGCAACGCCGTCGCGACCTACCCGCGGCTGCTGGCGGGCTGACGCCGGAGCTCGACGAAGCGCTCTGCGACGGCCATCGTGGTCACGGCCGTGTTCGCGCGGACCACCTCCGGGAACACGGAGGCGTCCACGACGCTCAGGTTGTCCACACCGCGGACCCGGCAGAGCTGGTCCACGACCGCCATGGGGTCGGCATCGGGGCCCATCTTGCAGGTGCCGCAGGAGTGGTGGGACGTGCGCACGGAGCGGAGCAGCCACTCGTCGAGCTCCCGCCCCGGTTCCGGCGCCAGCTGCCCGGCGATGACGCCCCGGAACGCCCGGTGCCCGGCGAGGTCCAGGCAGAGCAGCACCCCCTCGCGGAGGCGGCGCAGGTCCTCGGGCTCGTCCAGGAAGCGGAACGCGATCCCGGGCGGCGCGGCCGGGTCGGCGGAGCGGAGCGTCACCTCGCCCGTCCCGGCGGCGCGCTCGATGCAGGGCACCATCGAGACGACGCCCTGCTTGCCGCGCGGCGGATGCGTGCGCGGCGTCACCTGCATGTCGTCCGGCCACCCCGAGCCGGCGGCGGTGTAGCGCAGGGCGACCTGGGTCCGCGGCGACCGCGGCGGCGGGATGCCGTACTCCGGCGCGCTGGACCACAGCACGTCCACCACGTGGTGGTCCTGCAGGTGCCTGCCGACCCCGGGCAGGTCCACCAGCGGCTCGACGCCGGCGGCCCGCAGCTCGGCGGCCGGCCCGACGCCGGACAGGAGCAGGACGTGCGGCGAGCCGATCGAGCCGCCGCACAGGACCACCTCGCCGGCCTCGACGACGCCGGCCGCGAGCTCGACACCGGTCGCCCGGCCGCGGTCGATCACGACGCGGCGGACGTGGGCGTCCGGCCGGACGTGCAGGTTCGGACGGCCGCGGGCCGGCGCGAGGTACGTCAGCGCGGTGCTGGCGCGGACGCCGCCGACGTTGTTGAACGGGATCGGCGAGACGCCCCGGGCGTCGGGGGCGTTGGCGTCCGGGGCCCGGGCGTACCCGGCGTCGGCGCACGCCTGGAGGAACGCGACCTGGGGCGGCAGCAGCTCGGCCGGCGGGTAGCGGCGGACGGCGATCGGGCCGCTGTCCCCGTGCCACTCGTCGCGGAAGTCCAGGTCGTGCTCGATCCGGATGAAGCACCGGAGCAGGGCGCCGAAGCCCCAGAGGTCGTTGCCGAGCGCCACCCAGTCGTCGAAGTCCGAGCGCAGCCCGCGCAGGAACACCTGACCGTTGACGGCGCTCGTGCCGCCGGTCACCCTGCCGCGCGGCACGGGCGCGGGCGGCTGGTGGCGGTTGGCCCGGCCTGTGTAGTCCCACAGGTGCCCGTGCGTGGTGACATACGACGCGGTCGCGTAGCCGAGCCGCAGCTCCTCGGGCAGGGAGGCGAGGTCGGGGTAGTCCGGGCCCGCCTCGAGCAGGAGGACCCGGGCGGCGGGGTCCTCCGAGAGCCGCGCCGCCACGATCGCGCCGGCCGAGCCGGCGCCCACCACGACGAGGTCGTACCTCATGCGACCCGCGCGTCCACGCACACGACCTCTCCCGAGGCCAGGTCGACCAGCAGCGGGTTGAGGTCGAGCGCCTGGAGCTGGTCGTTGGCGGCGAACCAGGCTCCCGCGCCCCGGGCGATCCTGGCGAGCGCGTCCACCGCGGCCGGCGCGCGGTCGGCGAGGAACCGCCCCACCCGGGTCGAGGCGACCAGCGACCGCGCCTCGGCCTCGTCCAGGTAGCGCACGATCGCGAGGGCGCTGTCCCGGAGGTACTCGACGGCGCTGCCGCCGTTCCCGAAGAGGAGCGCCGGCCCCAGGCCCGGGTCGCGGGTGGCGCCGACGATGACCTCGACGTCGCCCCGGGCCCGCGCCTCCACGACGACGCCGTCGCCAGCCGCGACCAGCTCCGAGAACGCCTGGCGGAGCGCCTCCTCGGAGCGCACGTCCAACCTGACGAGGCCGTTCGCCATCTTGTGGACCGAGCTGGTGACGTTGGCCTTGAGCACCAGCGGGAAGCCCAGCTCGGCGGCGGCGCGCTCGGCCTCGGCCGGCGAGCGCGCCAGCCGCGCGCGGCCGAACGGCACCCCGGCCCCGGCCAGGCGGTCCCGGAGCTCGAAGTAGCGCGCGTCGGGCGGGGTCGCGCCAGTGGCGGGCCCCGGCGCGGCGGTAGAACGCGAGCGCCCGGATGGCGGCCGGCGAACCGGCGAAGACCGGCTGGCCGGTGCCGCTCAGGATCCGCTCCTGGGCGTGCGTGAGCGGTCCGGCCGGCCAGAGCGAGAAGCACGCGTTCGGGTGCGGGTCCTCGACGAAGGCGCCGATCTCGCTCAGCTGGCGCTCCGCCTGCTCGGCGCGCAGGACGGGGGTGGCGAACAGCACCTCCGAGAAGTCGTTCTGCTCGAGGAAGCCGCGGACGGCCAGGCGGAGCTTCTCGGGCCGGCCGACGATCTCGCCCGAGGGGTCGAACGGGTTGGAGGCCAGCGCGTACGGGAAGTGCGACCGGATGAACCGCCCGAACTCCGGCGAGCAGTCCGGCAGCGCGATGTCGTGCTCGGCACAGCGGTCGGCGATCAGCGCCGCCTCGCCGCCGGAGAGCGAGATGACGCCGAGCCGCCCGCCGCTCGGGGGCGGCGGGCCCCAGGCCTGGACCATCTGCGCCAGCCGCCAGAGGTCGTCCAGGTCGTCCACCTCGACCAGCCCGAGCTGGCGGAGCGCCGCCGACTGGACCGCGGCCTCGCCGGCCAGCGAGCCCGAGTGCGTCATGACCGCGCGCCGGCCCACCTCGGACCGGCCCAGCTTGAGGAGGGCGAGCGTCTCGGCCACCACCATGAGCGTCTCGAAGCGGCCGTCCGCGAGCGCGTGCTCGCACAGCTCCCAGATGTCCACGTCGATCTGGTCGCCGGTGGCCACGGACAGCCCGATCCCGACGCCGTGCGCCTGGGCCCGGTTGAACACGACGTTGCCGCAGGCGCCGCTCTGCGTGATGAGCGCGGCGCCGCCGGCCCGGACGTCGGCGGGGTCGAGCTGGTTGTGCGCGGCGCGCGGCACGTACCCGTCGGCGAGGTTGACGAGGCCCGTGGTGTTGGGGCCGAGGACGCGGATGCCGCTGGCGCGGATCAGGGCGTCCAGCTCGGCGTGGCGGACCTTGCCCCGCGGCCCCGCCGCCTCCTCGCCGAAGCCGGAGCTGACGATCGTCGCCGACCGCGCCCCCGCCTGCACGACCTGCGCCAGGACGCCGAGGACCGCGTCCGACGGCACGGCGATCACGGCGGTGTCGATGGGCCCGGGGACGTCGAGCACCGTCGGGTAGGCCGGGATGCCCTGCACGACCGCTCGCCGGGGGTTGACCGGGTAGATCGCGCCGCGGAAGCCGTGGCCGACCAGATTGTGCAGCGGGGCGCCGGCGTACGTCCGGATGTCCTCGGTGGCGCCGATCACGGCGATCGCCGCCGGCCGCAGGAGACTCTCGAGCCCGTCGTTCACCGTAATATCGTACGATGGTAAGCCCGCAACCGCCGACCTACGAGTGCATCCGTCTCGACCGGGACGGCCCGCTCACCTGGCTCACCCTGAACCGGCCGGACAAGCTGAACGCGATGAACCGGCAGCTGCTGGAGGAGCTCAGCGCCGCGCTGTCCGTGCTGGCCGAGGACGGCGCGACGCGCGTCATCGCGATCCGGGGCGCCGGCCGGGCCTTCAGCGCCGGCTACGACATCGAGCGGTCCGACGACGCGCACGAGGTCGACATCGTCGACGACTACCTCACCCACGCCGGGTACCTGAACCGCTTCCTGCAGATCTGGGACCACCCGAAGCCGGTGATCGCGGCCGTCCACGGCTACTGCCTGGCCGGGGCGACGCAGCTGTGCACGTTCTGCGACATCACGGTGATCGCGGAGGACGCGGTCGTCGGCTGGCCGTCGCTGCCGCTGGGCGGCGGCTACATCAGCCCGCTGTGGGTGCCGCTGGTGGGTCCGAAGCGGGCCAAGCAGATGTCGTTCGTGGCGGGGAGCCGGATCTCGGGCCAGACGGCGTCGGACTGGGGCTGGGCCAACTACGCGGTGCCGGCGGCCGAGCTGGAGGCGAACGTCCGCGAGCTCGCTGTCGGCATCGCGCGCATCCCGGCGTCCACGCTGCGGATGAAGAAGATGGCGATCAACCGGGTGGCGGACGTGATGGGGTTCCGGACCACGGTGGCGATGGGCGCCGAGACGGACGCGCTGCTGCACTACTCGGCGGAGGTCAGGGCGCTGGCGGCGCTGATCCAGGAGCACGGCCTGAAGGCGGCGATCGCCCGGTTCCGGGAGGACGCCGGCTGATGATGGAGCGGCTGTTCCATCCCCGCGGCATCGCGCGCGTCGGGCCGGGCGACCGGGTCCGCGACGCCCCGCCGCCCGTGGACGTGGCCGTGATCGGCGTGGCGGGTGACGCGGTGCTGGCGGCGATCGAGGAGTGCGGCCAGGCCGGCGTCCCGTTCGTCATCGTGACCGCGTCCCGGGTGCCGGAGGCACGCGAGCTGGTGGCCGCGGTGCGGCGCCACGGCATCCGGATGCTCGGGCCCAACGGCAGCACGAACATCTACGAGGCCATGCCGGAGGCGCCGGGCCCCGGGTTGCGCAAGATTCGCAGGCGGCGCCGCACGGGGTGGCGTTCTCGCGCTGGGTGCCGACGGGCGGCGAGGCCGACCTGGAGGCGGCGGACTTCATCCAGCACTTCGCGGACGACCCGGGGACCGCCGTGATCGCCGGGTACATCGAGGGCTTCCGCGACGGCGGCAAGCTCCGCCGCGCGCTGCGCGCGGCGTACGCGCGCGGGAAGCCGGTGGTGCTCATCAAGGTCGGCCGCAACCAGGCGGCGAGCCGGATGGCGGCGACGCACAGCGCCCACCTGACGGGCTCGGACGAGGTGATCGACGGGCTGTTCCGGCAGTACGGGGTCGTGCGGGTCGAGGACGTGGACGAACTGATCGAGACGGCGGCGATGTACGCCAAGATCGCGCCGGTCGGCGGCTCGGGACGGGTCGCGCTGTACGGCTACGCGGGCGGCGCGGTCGCGCTCATGTCGGAGATCGCCGAGGGCCGGGGCGTCACGGTGCCGGTGCTGTCCGACGATACGCAGCGCGGGCTGCACGAGGTCCTCCCGCCGGACGTCGGCGTCAGCAACCCGGTGGACAGCGGGAACCTGTACCGCGAGGGCACGCCGGAGGGCCGCCGGCGCGTGTTCGACCTGATCGGCGCCGACCCGGCGGTGGACGTGCTGGTGTGCGCGTCGACGGGGGTGATCCGCGGCGTGACGGACGCCGGTGGTGGTGGTGTGGAGCACCTGGGAGACGAGGACGCCGGCCTACGACCGGCTGCTCGAGAGCGGCCTCCCCGTGTTCCGCAGCTCGCGGGGCTGCTTCCAGGCCCTGCACGGCCTGTTCGAGCGCCGGCGCCGCGCGGCGGTGATCGCGGACCGGCCGCTCCCGAGCATCCTCTCCGACGCGCGGCCGCCAGGGGCGGCGACGCGGATGCTCGCCTCGTCGGAGGCGGCGGCGCTGCTGGAGCGGTTCGGGATCCCGCTGGTCGAGGAGCGCCTGGTGGAGTCCGCCGCGGCGGCGGGCGCGGCCGCGCGGGCGCTGGGCTTCCCGGTGGTGCTCAAGGCGCCGGCGCCGGGCGTCGCGCACAAGTCGGAGGCGGGCCTGGTCCGCGTCGGGCTCGGGTCGGAGAGCGCGGTGGCCAGGGCGTACGCGGACCTGGCCGCGCGGGCGGCCGCTGTGGTGGTGCAGCGGCAGGTCGAAGGGGTGGAGCTGATCCTCGGCGTCACGACCGACGCGGCGCTCGGCCCCGCGGTGCTGGTCGGCCTGGGCGGCGTGTTCGCCGAGATCCTGGACGACGTGAGCGTGAGACCGGTCCCCCTCACCGCCGCCGACGCGGCGGAGATGATCCGCGACCTGCGCGGCTACCCGCTGCTGACCGGAGCGCGCGGCCGCCCACCGGCCGACGTGGCCGCGGTGGAGTCGATGATCCTGGCCCTGGCCCGCCTGGCCGAGGAGGCGCCGGGGGTCCGGTCCATCGACCTCAACCCGGTGATGGCCGGCGAGCGCGGCGCGGTCGCGGTGGACTGGCTGGTCGAGCTCGACGCCGGGTAGCCACCGACAGGCCTTGCCGTACGGGCACCACGTCTCGACCGGGCTGAGGGGTGGCAGGCGTACGGCAAGGCCCGAAGCCCGGCCCCGCTTTCAGCGCCGCTTCAGCGGCTGCGCCCAGTCTGCCGGCATGTCTCTGCAGCACGGGCACGCCCGGACGACTCTCACGCTCGCCGTGGCGGCGCTCCTCTCGCTGATCCTCGCCGCCTGTGGCACCCCGGCCCCCGTTCCCCCGGCGGCCGCCGCCCAGCCCACCGCCACCTCGACGATCGCGCCGGCCGGAGCCGGCAAGAACCTGGTCGTCAACGGCGACGCCGAGGCCGGGCCCGGCACCGACGGCAGCTCCGTCGCGCCGGACGTGCCCGGCTGGACGAGGACCGGCGACCTCACCGCCATCGCCTACGACACCGCGAGCTCGGGCAACTACCCGACCCCGAGCGATCCCGGGCCGCCGGACCGCGGCCGCAACTTCTTCGGGGGCGGCCCCAGGGCCGAGCGTTCGGGCGCGACCCAGACCATCGACGTCTCCAGCGAGGGCCCGGCCCTCGACGGCGGCCGCGAGTCCTACACCCTGTCCGCCTGGCTGGGCGGGTTCAGGGGCCAGGACGACCAGGTCGAGCTGACCGCCCAGTTCCTCGGCGCCGGCGGCGAGGTGCTCGCGACGGCGAGCCTGCCCGTCGTCCTCGACCGCGATCGCGGGGGCAGGACCGCGCTCCTCCTCAGGACCGCGAGCGGCAGCGTGCCCGCGGGGACCAGGCGGATCAAGGTGGACATGGAGATGATCCGCAAGGCGGGCACCGCCAACGACGGCTACGCCGACGACGTCTCGCTGGTCCTGGATCCGGCGGGCTGACCCGGCCGCCGGCGCTGTCCCTGACCGAGGCGCTCAGGTGGCCGGGTTCATCGGCACCACCGTTCCCTCCTCGGCCTGGTCCCGGCCGCTCACGGCGCGCCGGGTGATCGGCTTGAGCCAGAGCAGCGCCATCAGCGCCGGGATCGCGCTGCTCACGGCCATCGCCCAGAACACGGGCGTCCAGTTGCCCTTGAACTGCTGGGCCACGAGCGCCACGACAGGTCCCGAGAGGATGGAGGCGAGGCCCTTGGACGTGTACATCAGGCCGTAGTTGGTCGTGGCGTACCGGCGCCCGAACAGGTCGCCGACCGTGGCCGGGAACAGCGAGAAGATGTTGCCCCAGCCGAAGTAGGCCAGCCCGGAGAAGACGACGAACCAGATGGGGTTGCCGAGCAGGCCGATCCACGCCACGATGCTCACCGCCTGCAGCGAGAAGGACACGAACATGGCGTTCTCGCGGCCCACCCGGTCAGAGATCCAGCCCCACAGCGGCCGTGTCACCCCGTTGACGACGCGGTCCAGCTCGAGCGCCAGCACGAGCGCGGTGAAGCCGAACACGAGCGGCACGTTGCCGACGTGGTAGTAGGAGGCGATCGGCGAGATCTGCACGGTCACCACCAGGCCCGTGAAGGCCATCATCGTCATCATCACGTAGAGCACCCAGAACGTCGGCTGGCGGATCATCTGGAGCGGGTTGAACTCCCGGCCCGAGATCCGCACCGCCGTCTGCCGGCTCTGGCGCGGGTCCCAGCCCTGCGGCACATAGTCGCGCGGCGGATGCGTGACGAACATCGCGGCCACGACGACGATCAGCCCCTGGACGATGCCCCAGAACACGAACGCGTACGCGTAGCCGTTGGCCTTGATCATCGCGGCCACCGGCGCGACCGTCAGCGCGGTCCCGACTCCGTACGCGCCCGCCACCAGGCCGGTGGCCAGGCCTCGCCGGTCCGGGAACCACTTGATCGCGCTGCCGATCGAGCCTCCGTAGACCGCGCCGGCGCCGACGCCGCCCAGCGCGTACCAGGCGATCACCGCCTGCACGTTGGGCGCCCACAGGCCGGGGCCCAGCCAGCCCAGACCGACCAGCACGCCACCGACGATCAGGACCACCCTGGGACCGAGCCGGTCGATCAGGTAGCCCTCGGCGGGCACCAGCCACGTCTCGGTCAGCACGAACGCCGAGAAGGCGACCTGCACGGCGGCCAGCGACACGTGGTAGTGCTGCGTCAGCGGGCCGGTGAACGCGTCCACGCGTACTGGAGGTTGGCGATCGCCGCCATCGCCACGATCAGCACGGCGAGCTGGACCCAGCGGTTGGTGGCGCGGCGCGAGACGAACTGAACCGTCATTGACCCCCACTCCTTCTCTCATCCCGACGGGTTGCCGATCGGTAGACCGAGTTGGACGGAGCCGCGGCAGCCACACTGCTGCCCCCATCGACGCGCGCAGCTTCCGGGCGATCATCGCCCGGGCAGCCGCACGTGTCAAACCTCGGCCTGGCCCGGTCGCCCGCCAACGACCGAATCGGGACGCCAGGTGGGCGTCACCGCCTGTGTGACGGCGCGGTCAGGCGGGCTGCCAGAGCTCGATCCGATTCCCCTCGGGATCGGTGACCCAGCCGAATCGACCGACACCCTCCATGTCCTGCGCTTCTTCGGCCACGTTCGCCCCCCTGGCGCGCAGCTGCGCGAGCATCGCGTCCACGTCGCGGACCCGGAAGTTGAGCATGGTTTGCTGGGCGCGGGACCCGAAGTAGTCAGTCTCGGACTCGAACGTCGCGAACACCGTCGGCCCGGCTCCCTGGCTCCACAGGCCGTTCTCGTCGATATCCAGACCCAGGCAGTCGCGATACCACCCGCTCAGAGCCGCGGGGTCCGCGGCCCGCATGAAATAGCCACCGATTCCAAGCACACGTTCCATGCCGCCAATCTTGGCAGGACGCTGTTGGGCGGGCCGGCGCGCCAGGTTCGCCACTTGACAGCCCCGGCGCGGTTGGTGACGATCGATCTCTAGCCGGTATATCGACGGTTGCACGAAATTTCGGACACCGTTGGAGGGGGGAGCCATGGATCCGGCGAGATCACCACGCCGCGCCTTGCTGCGCCTGGCGGTCGCCGCGGCCGCAGTCATCGGCCTGACGCAGGCGAGCCCGGCCGCCGCCGCCCCGACCTACCCCGATCCGGGCCGGGTCACGGGCAGCACGCAGGTGCACGACCCGTCGCTCGTACGGGCGCCGAACGGCACGTACATCCTCGTGCACACGGGCACGAACCTGCCCATCAAGACCTCGACCGACCGGGTCGCCTGGCGCAGCGCGGGCGCGGTGTGGCCCAGCGGGGCGCCGTGGACCAGCGCGTACACGGCCGGCAGCGCCAGCCTGTGGGCGCCGGACATCTCGTTCCACAACGGCCAGCTCTTCCTCTACTACGCCGCTTCCACGTTCGGCTCCCAGCAGTCGGGCATCTTCCTGGCCACGAGCTCCACCGGCCTGTCCGGGTCGTGGACCAACCGCGGCCTGGTCATCGACAGCAGCAGCGCGGTGAACTACAACGCGATCGACCCCAACCTCGTCGTGGACGCGCAGGGCGGCTGGTGGCTCACCTTCGGGTCGTTCTGGACCGGCATCAAGCAGGTGCGCCTCGACCCGTCCACCGGCCAGCGCTCGACGTCGGACACGGCCGTGCGGGCGCTCGCGCAGCGGCCCGCCGCCCCGGACGCGATCGAGGCGGCGTTCGTCTACCGGCACGCCGGCCTTTCCTACCTGTTCGTCTCGTTCGACTTCTGCTGCCGCGGCGCGCAGAGCACGTACCGGATCATGGTCGGGCGCTCGGCGTCGGTCACCGGCCCCTACGTGGACCGCTCCGGCACCGCGATGACCGCCGGCGGCGGGACCGAGATCCTGGCCGGCCACGGCTCGATCCACGGTCCAGGCGGGCAGTCGGTCATCGCCGACCACGACGGCGGGACTCGGCCGGCTGGCCGGTGGTCGTATGAGCACGCGGGCTATCCGGCGGATGGCGCGACTCGGCATCGCGATGCTGTGCACCGGGATCCTGGCGGGGAGCGCGGCGCCCCTGCCCGTCCGGGCGGCAGGACCGGCCGCGCCGGCCGACCCGCCGCTGATCGCCCACTACCCCTTCGACGAGGGCAGCGGGACCGTGGCCGCGGACACATCAGGCGGCCATACGGGCGCGCTCCAGGGCTCGGCGGGGTGGGCTCGCGGCATCGTGGGCTCGTCCGACCTCGCCCTCGACGGGCGCGGCGGCTTCGTGGACGTGCCCGGCGCCGTGATCGACACCACGCGCAGCTTCACCGTGTCGGCCTGGGTGCGCCTGAGCGCGACCCAGGGCTACCAGACGTTCGTCAGCGAGGATGGCGCCCAGGTCAGCGCCTTCTACCTGCAGTTCCGCGACGACACCCGGCGGTTCGCGTTCACCCGGATCACCACCGACGCGGTCGCGCCGGGGACGTTCGCCTCGGCCACGTTCGCGCCGCGGACCAACACCTGGTACTTCCTGACCGGCGTCTACGACGCGCCGGCGCAGGCGCTGCGGCTGTACGTGAACGGCGCCTTCCAGCAGAGCGTGGCGTTCACCGCCCCGTGGCGGGCCCCCGGCGACCTGGTGATCGGCCGGGGCAAGTTCGCCGGCAACCTCGTCGACTTCGTCGGCGGCCAGATCGACGACGTGCGCATTCACGACGGCGTGCTGTCGCCCCGGGCGATCGGGACGCTCGCCACGTCCGGCAGGTGGCGCTTCGACGAGGGCGCCGGCGCCAGCGCGGCCGACGCGACCGGCCACGGGCACACGGGCACGCTCGCCGGCGGCGCCGGGTGGACCGCCGGCGTCGACGGCCCGCACGCGCTGGCGCTGGCCGGCGGCGGGCAGGAGGCGGACGTCGCCGACCCCGTGCTGGCCACCGACGAGACCCTCTCCGTGTCCGCGTGGGTGAAGCTGCGGGACGTCACCGGCGCCCAGACGTTCGTCAGCGTGGACGGCGACCAGGCCTCGACGCTCTCGCTCGAGCTGCGCGGGGACACGGGGCGGTTCGCGTTCACCCGGACGGCGGCCGACGCGGCCGGCGCCCCCGCGACGTCGGCCACCGCGACGGCTCCACCCATTGCCGGCGCGTGGTACCACCTGGCCGCGGTCTCCGACCGGGCCGCCGGCACCCTCTCGCTGTACGTGGACGGCACGCTCCAGCAGACGGTGCCGTTCGCCTCGCCGTGGCGGGCGGCCGGCGAGCTCCGGGTCGGTCGCGGCGTGCGGTCCGGGGCCGTCGACGACGTGCAGGCGTTCCAGTACGCGCTGACGCCGGACCAGGTGCTGACGCTGGCCGCGGCCGGCCAGTGGTCGTTCGACGACGGCGCCACCGACGCCTCGCCCAACGAGGAGGACGGCGCGATCACGGGCGCGACGCCAGCCCCCGGCGCGCGGCTGGGCGCGCTCGCGTTCGACGGCCGCTCGGCCCGCGTGGACATGGGCACCGGGTCGTCGCTCGACTTCGGCGGGGACAGCTTCTCGATCACGGCCTGGTTCCAGACCACGAGCCGCGGCTCGCAGGTCATCGTGGCCAGGGGCGCATACCGCTTGGGCACGAGGGGCGGTCACGTGACGGCGACGGTCGGGACCGACGCGGTGGCCACGCGCGACGCCTTCGCGGACGGGCGCTGGCACCACGCCGCGCTGACGGTGGACCGCCAGGCCGGCACCACCACGCTCGCCATCGACGGCCGGCCGCGGGCGCTGACCCGCGCCCGGGCGAGCGGCGCGAGCAGCGCGTCGTTCACGGTCGGCGCGGGCCTCCGCGGCGCCGTGGACGAGGTCCGCGCGTACCACTTCGCGCTGACCCGGGACCAGGTGGTCGCCCTGGCCAACGCCGGGACGCTGGACGTCCAGGCCGGCGTCCAGGACGCCGCGATCAACCCGACGCAGTTCGGCGCGTTCTTCGAGGAGATCAACCACTCGGGCGACGGCGGCCTGTACGCGGAGCTGGTCCGCAACCGGTCGCTGAAGGAGGACGACCACAGCCCCGTGCACTGGTCGGCGGTGGCGGGCGGCTCCGCGCGGGCGGCGGTCTCGCTGGACTTCGCGCAGCCGCTGAACACCGCGGACGACCGCTCGCTGCGGCTCGACGTGACCGGGGCGGCCGCCGGCGAGCGCGCCGGCGCGGCCGACGACGGGTACTGGGGCATCCCCGTCCGGGCGGGCGAGACGTACCAGGTCTCGCTGTTCGCGAAGGCGAGCGCGGGGTTCGACCGGCCGCTCGACGTCAGCATCGAGAGCGCCGACGGCAGCCAGGTCTGGGCCCGGACCCGGCTCCAGGGCGTCGGGACCGACTGGCGGCAGCTCGAGGGCCGGCTGACCGCCAGCCGGTCGGCGCCCGCGTCGGCCCAGAACCGGCTGGTGGTGTCGGTGGCGGGACCGGTCGCGAACGCCAGCGTCTGGCTGGACCAGGTCTCGCTGTTCCCGCCCACGTTCGACGGCCAGGCCAACGGGCTGCGGCCCGACCTGGCGACGATGATCGGCGCCATCCACCCGGGCTTCCTCCGCTTCCCGGGGGGCAACTACCTGGAGGGCGCCACGATCGCCACCCGGTTCGACTGGAAGCAGTCGATCGGGCCGATCTCGCAGCGGCCCGGCCACCTCGACGACGCGTGGGGCTACTGGTCGACCGACGGCCTGGGCCTGCTCGAGTACCTGGAGATGGCCGAGGACCTGGGCGCCACGCCCATGCTCGGGGTGTGGGCCGGATACACGCTGAACGGCACCGTGGTCCCGCAGGACCAGCTGCAGCCGTACGTCCAGGACGCGCTGGACGAGATCCAGTACGCCACCGGCTCGACCGACACGCCGTGGGGCGCCCGGCGGGCGCAGGACGGCCACCCGCGGCCGTTCACGGTGCCGTTCGTGGAGATCGGCAACGAGGACTTCTTCGACCGCAGCGGCAGCTACAACACGTACCGCTACCCGATGTTCGCCGACGCGATCAGGTCGGCCTACCCGCAGATCCGGCTGGTGGCGACCACGCCGGTGACCTCGCGTCCCATGGACGTGCTCGACAACCACTACTACAACGACCCGCAGTGGTTCGTCGACAACGCCCACCTGTTCGACGCCGCCCCGCGGACCGGCCCGCGCATCCTGGCCGGCGAGTACGCGGCGACCCAGGGCTCACCCACCGGCACGCTGGCCGCCGCGGTCGGCGAGGCCGCGTTCATGACCGGGCTGGAGCGCAACGCGGACCTCGTCATCGGCGCCTCGTACGCGCCGGTCCTGGCCAACGTGAACGCGCCCAACTGGCCGACCAACCTGATCGGCTACGACGCGCTGCACAGCTTCGGAGCACCCTCGTACTTCGTGCAGCGCCTGTTCGGGACCCAGCACGGCGACCACGTGGTGGGCAGCCAGTTCCAGGGCCCGAACCGCCAGCTGGCGGTCGTGGCCAGCCGGGACAGCCGGACCGGGGCGCTCTACCTGACGGTGGTCAACCCGTCCGACACGCTCCAGAACACGCAAATCACGATCGACGGCGCCCGCGTCGCCCGCCGGGGCACGGTCACGGTCCTCACGGGTGAGCCGACGGCCCAGAACACGATCGACGCCCCCAACCGGGTGGCGCCGGTCACCCGTGCGGCCGGCGGCCTGGGCGGAGCGTTCGACTGGCAGTTCCCGGCCAGCTCGGTGACGGTCATCCGGCTGGGGACGTAGGCCCCTGCGCGTGCGGGCCGGTGCCGGCCATCCGGCACCGGCCCCCTTCCCGCGCTTCGTGGTGGGCTCGCGGCAGCGTGACCCACCTGCCGGCCGCCCGGCACGAGCGCCTCACCACGGCGTCGAGGCGATCCGGACGTGGTCGGTGCCCGGATCGTAGAACGACAGCAGGAGCTGGCTCGACGTGCTCAGCTCGGGGTGGCCGATCAGGGCGCGGCAGAAGTTGAGGGCCCCGCTTCCGCTCGTGCAGGGCACCTGGCCGGACGTCTTCTGCGTCCACGGTCCCGGCGGCGAACTCGCGGTCCAGACGCGGAAGTTGCCGCCCAGGGACGTCTCCTCGACCAGGTCGAGGCCCTGACCCACGGAGGAGAAGCTGTCGGCCGTGACGGCGAACGGCTGTGCGCCCGAGATCACCGACTGGGCGCTCGCCGGGTCCCTGGTCCAGCCGCCCGAGGCTCCGGGGTCGAAGAACTGGTACGTGCTGGACTGCCGCCAGCTCGTCGGGTTCGCCGGCGTGCGGGCCAGGTACACGCTGCCAGCGCCGCAGGCCCCGAACCCGGCGCTGCTGCACCTGGCCGAGAACAGGTACAGGAAGCTCCCGCTGAAGACCGGCGAGCCGAGCAGGAGCTGCGGCGCCGTCGTCCCCAGGTCCTGTCCGGGCGAGGCGGTCGCGAACACCCGGGTCATCGCGGTCACGGTGTTGGTGGCCGGGTTGTACTCGGCGATGCCGAAGCGCTCGGTCGTGATGGCGGAGCCACCGCTGACGCAGACGTCGGTGAAGCTGATCAGCAGGAGCGACCTGTTCGCCGACGACGGCTCGCGGTTGACGCCCGACATCCAGGTCGCCGCGTACGAGTTGCTGCCGGAGGCGCCGCAGCGCGTGGTGCCGTCGGGCAGCACGAGCCCGTCGGGCGTGGGCAGGAACCGCTGGGGCGCCTGCGCGCTGGGCAGGCTCTCGATGGGCGCCGGCGGCGTCGGGATCTCGCTGAGATCGGTCGGGACCCGGCCCGGGGTGAACGGCCCGACCGCCGCGCTGGACCCGGGGATGAACCCGATCACGGTCCCGCCGGAGCTGGCGATCGGCGTGTCGCAGAAGAGCCAGACGGCCAGGCTGGAGTTGCCGGGGAGCTGGTGGCTGAAGCCGCAGTCCCGCTGCAGGACGTTGCCGCTGGCGGTCTCGTAGTTGGAGACGAGGCTGGCCGGCGGAGCGACGTCGGCGGCCGCGGCGACGGGCAGAGCGCCAGCGGCCGCGGCGACGGCGAACGCGAAGAGCGATCGGAAGCGATGGAACGGCACAGGGCTCACCTCCCCACCGGATGCGCTGCGTCGAGTACGAGCGTCAGGGTAGCGCCGCCCGGCCGCGGCGCGCTCACGCCGCGGGACTGTCAACCGCCTGCCGCGGCGCCGGCTGGCCTCGTCTCGCCCGGCCGAGCGCCCGTTTGGCGTTTCGGCGCTCGACATGACCAACCTGCTGTAATTGACGCTCGCGATGCTGAGGTGCAGTCACCTGCTCTGCACGGTGCACGACCTGGGCCAGGCGGTGAAGGACTTCAGGGACCTCGGCTTCACCGTCGAGTGGGGCAGCGACCCGCGCCGCGCCCACAACGCTCTGATCTGGTTCCCGGAGGGCCCGTTCATCGAGCTGGCCCACTTCCCGCCGTCCGTCGGCGCATCCGCCGACGGGGCGCTGGGCGAGCGCCTGGCGCGCTGGGTCGCCCCGGGCGAAGGCTGGCGCGACGTTGCGCTGGAGACCGACGCCACCGACCTGGCCGGCGCGCGGACGTGGCTGGAGGCGGCGGGCGTGGACGTCTCCCCCGTCATGGACGGGATGCGGGTCCGCCCCGACGGCGAGGAGGTGCGCTACCAGTACCTGATGCCGCACTCCGCCCGGCTCCCGTTCGTCGTGTCCGCGTACGATCCGCCCCAGCGCCCCGAGGCCGTCACGCACCCCAACGGGGCGAGCCCCGCTGGCTGCGCCCGGAGGAGGGCGCGACCACGGAAGTCCGGGCGGTGGAGCTCGCGGGCCTGAGGGACGCGTTCGACCCGGGCCGCCTGCACGGCGCGGTCGTCACTCGCTCGGAAGGCTGATCGACTACCCGAGACGGCCGATCAGCTTGTCGCCGGCATAGGTGACCAGCTCGTCGATGGCCGTTCCGTCCATCGTCTCGGGCTGTACGGCCAGCCGGTGCACGCCCAGGTCCGCGTAGCGCAGGGCGGTGTCGACGTCGAGGGCGGCCGGCGGGGTGATCGTGATCTCGAGCGGGCCGAGGTGCGCCCCCCGTTCGTGGCGCCTGGCGGTCTCGCCGAGGTCGGCCAGCGCCCGGCGCGTCGCCTCGGGATCGAGCTGCCAGCCGTACCACCCGTTCGCCGCCGCGACCGCCCGGCGGTACGCGGCGGGCGAGTGCCCACCGACGATGATCGGCGGATGCGGGCGCTGCACCGGCAGCGGCCGCTGCATCACGTCGGCGAAGGAGACGAACTCGCCGGCGAACGCCGGAACGGGCTCGCTCCAGAGGCAGCGCATCGAGGCCAGGAACTCGTCCGCGCGGGCGCCGCGATCGGCGAGCGACGCCCCCAGAGCCCGCAGCTCCTGCTCGACGTACCCCACGCCGATCCCGACGGTCAGCCGGCCCTTCGACAGCACGTCGATCGACGTGAGCTGCTTGGCCAGGAGGACCGGCTGCCGCTGCGGGAGCACGATGACCCCCACGCCGAGCCGCACCCGTGTGGTCACGGCGGCCAGGTACGCAAGCGCGACCAGCGCTTCCAGCCGCGGCTGCTCGGCCGGGTCCGCGCCGTGCATGGGCAGCGCGATGTGGTCCCCCACCCAGAGTGCCTCGAACCCCGCCGCCTCTGCCAGCCGGGCGCGCCGAATGATGGTATCGGCGTCCACGCTGCTGCCACGATGCAGCCCGAACAACGCCAGCTTCACGCGATCCGACATCGAGGCACAACAATACCTCACCGCGCGCCACGAACTCGCCGGTCATTGTTTGACACTTTAGCGGGTCGAATAAATACTATGGTTTAATCGTGCATCGCCGTGCTTCGAGCGTCCCTCGTGGCGCTCGCCTCGGCCAGTAGCCGCTGACCAGCTCGAGATCAGCAAATGATCCAGGAGAACCAGCCGCATGATGTCGAAGGAGACCCGAGACGACGATGACCACGAGTTGCCGACGAGGCTCGGCCAGGTCGCGGCGATGATATCTCTTGGCTACTCAGACAAACAGATCGCGCTGGAACTTGGCCTGTCGCCGCACACGGTTCATCGTCACGTGGCTCGCCTGCTGAAACGTCTCGGCGCCGAGAACCGCGCCGCGGTCGCTGCGATCTGGGCGCGCATGACGATGGAGTGAACGGCCTCTGGGCAAGCCGAGCCGATGGGCCGGCTTTGTCAGCCGCCTGACGGCTCGGTCGTCGCCTCGACGGGCGTCGTGACGGATCGCGGCGAGCGGACCAACCCGAGCATGCACACTGCCACGACGACCTCGACCGCGCCGAGCAGCACCCACACCCGCGATGTACCGGCTCTTGAGGCGACCGGCACCGGCGATCGCCGGGTAGGCGAACAGCGAGGGCGCGCTCACGATCTCGCCCAGCGACCACAGCAGCGTGCCCGACAGGATCACGAAGGGCACGAGCGGCAACCCATAGACTGCGAAGCCGATCCCGACCAGCGCGAGCCCGATCATGATCGGGATCCGCGTCGGCCAGCCCTGCGTGAACTTCGTCGCCGGGAGCTCCAGGGCGATCACCACCGCGCCGTTCAGCGACACCGCGAGCGTGTACCAGAAGATGTTCAGGTGAACGGCGTTCACTGTGAGTGGCAGGGTAGACAGGTACTGCTGGTAGACGACCGTGTGGACGAGCACCACCAGCACGAACAGCGCGTAGCGGCGATCGCGGAGCACCGCCAGATAACCGGAGCCGCCGCCAGAGCCGGCGGACACGGGCGTCGCTGCGGCCGGCGCGGTGACGCGAGTCGGCAGCAGCCGCCACGCGGCCACCGCGTACGCCAGGGCGACCACGGCCTGGCTCAGGAACACGAGCGTGTACTGCTCGTGGGCCAGGTAGTACAGACCGTAGCCGAGCAGCGGCGCTATCGTGCCGCCCAGGTTCAGCCCGAACCGCCAGATCGCGAAGATCATCACCTGGCGATCGTCGGGAGTCACGTCCGACAGCAGCGTGGCGGAAGTCGGCCGGAAGATCTGCGCGCTGAGACCGATCAGCGTGACCGTCACTATCAGCAGCGGATAGCTGGTCAGGGGCAGCAGCAGCGCGATCAGCACGCCTGTAGCGGCCATGCTGATCGCCGCGGCGTTGCGCGGGCCCAGCCGCCCGACCATCTCGCCGCCGACGATCGAGCCCAGGATCCCGCCGACACCATAGGCGCCGAGCGCGAACACGGCCTGGCCGACGGAGTACCCGAGCGCTGTCACATACAGCACCAGGAAGATCGTGAGGAAGCTGCTGAGACGATTCACCACGACGCCGACCATGATCGTCTTGGCCGCCAGCGGTGAGTCGCGGAACGTGGCCCACACGCCCGGCTTCATCGACGTCCCGGTTGCCGCCATGCAATCCCCTCCTAACGCGATGTGATTGGCAGATCCCCGCCGAGGATAGCGCCAATGGCGCTCGCGACCGTCGCGCGGAAGCACACCGGGAACGCGTGTCCCATCCCGTCCTCGTGACGAACCGTGCAGTCCACCCCGTGGACCCGGGCCCACCCGGCGAACGTCTCGCACGATGTCACCGCCGCCTCGGCCCCGCCCGGGAAGATCCAGATCCGCGGCCCGCTCCGCGCGACCGAGTCGTCGAGCGGCGTCAGGTGGGGGGCAAACGCCACGGCGCCGGCGGCGTCGATGGCTCCGGTGAGCGCCGCCACGATCGCGATCCGGCCCCCCGCGCCGAGCCCGGAGAGGATCAGCGGCACCGCCGATCCGAACTCCGCCCTCGCCGCGCCCGCGACGGTTCGCACGTCCGCGATCGCGCGGTCGCGGTCGTGCCAGTCGTACACGTTGCAGGCGACGAGTTGGGGCGAGCGCACCAGGAAGGTGGCGCAGGACTCGAGCTGTGCCCACAGCGAACCGAAGAGGTCGGCCGGCGCCGGCCCGTTGCCGTGCAGGGAGATCACGACCGCCCGCGGTGGCGAAGACGGGCGGACGACGTCCCAGCTCACCTGGGCCCGTTCCTGCGCGGCGCGCCAGCGCTCCTCCGAACGCGTCCGGATCCGGTCGTCCAGAGACCAGATGGTGGCCAGGGCGGGGTCCGCGAGGAGAGCCGGACTCCACCAGCCACCGCTGGCATCCGCCGCCGCGAGCAGGCGCAGGCCCGCGTCCGGCTCGCCGCCGAGCGCCCTGACGCCCGCCTCGACGTACGTGGACCACACCTGCAGCTCCGGGTGCGCCGAACCGAGCTGCGACGCGAACGCCTCCACCGCGGTCAGGTCGCCGCGATCGTACGCGGCCATGAGGTGCGAGAGGATGCGATCGGCGCGCTGCGTCATGGCTGGCGGGCGGCCAGGCCGAAGACGCCGTCCGGATCGTAGCGGCGGCGGATCGAGTCCACCCTGGCCGCGCTCGCGCCGTACGCCGCGTCGAGCATCGCCTCGGCCTCGTCCGCGAGGCCGGAGAAGTTCAGGTAGACGCCGCCGTCGGCATGCGGCCGCATCGCCGTCCAGGTCGAACGGCACCAGTCGAGGATCGCGTCGTCGAGACCCGGGTCGCGCCACATCGCGTTGACGTTGACGTTGAAGCGGGCGGCGCGATGCGGGTATGCGCTCCGCTCCTCCGGCACCCGGGCGACGGCGCCGCCGAGAGTGCGGATGACCACCTCGGTGCCCGAGCGGATCCGCCGCGCCTCCTGGTCGAGCAGCGTTCGGATCGCATCGTCCGTGAGCTCACTGAGGAAGTGCGACTTCATGAAGGCCCTGGTCACCACGGCCGGGGGGCTGGGCACCTGCTCGTAGCGAACGACACCGCTGGCGTCGATCACGGGATCGTCCAACCGTCGCAGGGGCGCCAGCACCGCCTCGGCCTCGGCCGGCGGACCCGCGTAGACCGCGCCGACGCCGACGACCGGCCTGTCGTGGAGGTCGCTCGACACCTGGCGGAACCTGGGCAGGCCGCGCAGGACCGCCATCGGCGTCACGGTGTCCGGCAGCGCCTCGGTCGCGTCGCGCCAGGCGCGCAGCACGGGCTCCGCCCTGTCCCCGGGGTAGTAGACCTCGACGATGGCGACCATGGGGCCGAGGACGCCGAGGTCGAGCTCGAGGCTCGTGACGACCCCGAGCCCACGACCGCAGCCGCGCGCCGCCCAGAGGAGATCCGGGTGCTCGTGCGGGTCGGCCGTCCGGACCTGCCCGTCAGCCGTCACGATCTCGACCGCGCGCAGGTGGTCGCAGCTCAAGCCGTGCGCTCGCGCCAGCAGGCCGATCCCGCCGCCGAGGGTCAGGCCGGCGACGCCGGTGCCCTGCACATCGCCTCCGGGCGTGACCAGGCCGAAGACCTGGGTCTCGCGGTCCAGCTGACCCATCGGGACCCCGGCCTGCACCCGCGCGGTCCGGGACGCCGGATCGACGTGGACGCCCCGCATCGCGGACAGGTCGATCACGAGGCCGCCGTCGCAGACGGCGCTGCCGGCGACCTGGTGGCCGCCGGCCCTGATGCTCACGGCGGGGCGGCGCTCCGCCGCGACCCGCACCGCCTGGACGACGTCCGCCGTTCCGGAGCAGCGGGCGACGAGGGCCGGCCGCCGGTCGACCAGCCCGTTCCAGACCCGTCGGGCGCCGTCGTACTCGGGATGGTCCGGGTCGATCAGCCGGCTCGCGATGCAGACGCCCGAACCCCAGTCCATCAGCGTGACGTTGAACCCGGGCTGGGCGAAGATCTCCGCCCGGAACTTGTCGACGCGGTCCTTGCTGGGGCGCACGGCGGGATCCCATTCGGGCGACCAGATGACGTCGTCGCAGACGAACAGACCGCCCGGGGCGAGCTTCGAAAGCGTGAGGTCGCGGCGCTCGTACTTCAGCTGGCCCACGTCGACGAAGATCAGGTCGAACAGCGGGCCGGTGTACGCCTCCAGCCACTTGATCCCGTGCGCCTCCACGACCTCGGCGCGGGGATCGGACGCGAGCATGGTGCGGCAGATCTCGGCCGCTTCCGGGTGCAGCTCGACGGTCGTCAGCCGCGCGGTGGCGTCCATGCCGTCCAGCAGCCATGCGGCTCCGACGCCGACTCCCGTGCCGAGCTCCAGCAGCCGGCCGCCCGGCTTGCTCCCGGCGAGCGTCCGCAGGAGCATGCCCGTCTCCCGGCTGCTCGACATGTGGAAGTCTTCTGCTTCAGCCCGCATCTCGGCGATCTCGACCAGCGGTGGGACGGCCAACTGGGCAATCACGGTTTCCCTCCTCCTCACCAATGACGCTAACTGACGAGCTCGCTCATCCACCGGATCAGCGGCGGATACGTGAGGCGAGCCCCCCGATCGGTACGAATGACGTGACCCTCGCCGTCGAGCGGCACGAAGGTGAGCTCCTGGTCCATCCGGCTGCGGTGCCGCTCGACCGCGGCGATGGGGATCCGGGCGTCGAGCTCGCCGTGGGCGATGAAGTAGCGCTTGCGCAGACGGTCGACGCCGAGCGGCGGATGGTCGCGGAACGCGAACTCGGCGAACTGGCGGACGCCGGCGTGCGCCGTCCCGGCGAGGTCGTCGGGATGGAGGAAGCCGCCCAGCACCGCCACGCCGGCGCAGCGGTCCGACAGCTCGCCGGCGAGCGCCGCGACGTAGCTGCCGTAGCTCATCCCCATCGTGACCACCGGGCCGTCGGCCAGCGCGTCGATCACGGCGCACAGGTCAGCCACGTCATCGACACCGTACCGCACCGGCCCGACCGGCCGGTACTCGGCCTGACGCAGGCCGCTGGAGCGCACGTTGACGCGCACGACGCGCCAGCCGGCCTCGTTGAGCGCGCCGGCCAGCGATGCGTAGTCGCCCCAGATCGGCAGGTGGGGGCCGCCCGGGAGGAAGAACGCGGTCCCGCGGCAGGAGACCGGCGGCTCGTGGACGACGCACGGCAGCTGCTGATCGCCGCGCCGCACGACGGAGAACCGGACCTCGCGAGAGCCCGCCGTCCGCTCCAGCGGCGACGTGTCGTCCAGGAGGCTGATCCCGCGCTGGGCGTGCGGAGTGCCCAGCGCGACGACGCAGGTCCCGCCGGGTGTCGCGGCCAGGGACCGGACGGTGCCGACCGAACCCGCCGCCCACGCCCGGTCCAGGCTCGAGCGCGACCAGTCCC
>VBJR01000024.1 GCA_005880175.1 Chloroflexota bacterium | reverse complement strand
GAGAAGTGTATCCGGGGACCGGCGGCGGCGCGGTCCGGCCGGTCAGCGCGGGATCGTCAGCTCCTCGGGATCCGGTTTGCCGAAGTGCTGCTCCAGGAAGCGCTCGTTGGCCAGCAGGTTGTCCACGCGCTGCTTCCGGACCGACTCGGCGATCTCGTCCAGCTTGCCCTCCA
This sequence comes from Chloroflexota bacterium, assembly GCA_005880175.1. The sequence continues at coordinate 21,457 of VBJR01000024.1, read as the reverse complement.
GCAGGTCGAGCTGGCTGGTCAGGATCTGGGCCGGCGTGCGGCCGTCCGGCGTGGGCGTCTCCACCGACCAGGTCGGCACCTCGAGGTACGTGTTCACCGTCGACGGCAGGTACTCCGCGGACGTCTGCTGGACGGTGTAGAGATCCCTGGAGCCGATCGGGAAGCGGTCCGGGTGCTGGCCCAGCACCGCGGCCTTGCGGCGGATGCGGTCCGCCTGCTTCTCGGCCTCCGGCGGCAGCCGGTTGAGGTTGACGACCGGCTGGGGCGGCGGCGGGAGCGGCGGGGGCACCGGCATCGGCGGCGGCTGGCCGGGCACCTGGTCGATCGTGGGCTGGGCCCACTGGGCCCGGCGCCGCGCGCGCCGCTCGTGGCGGCGGCGGGCACGCCCGCGGCCTCCGAACAGCAGCCACAGTCCGCCGCAGAACAGGAACAGGTACACCACCCACGCGGGCGGGCTCATCATCACCGCCAGGAGACCGAGCAGCGCCAGGACCGCTATCGGCACGATCCCGACCTCCTGACTCCCGACCCTCGCTGCGCTCCTCGACTCATCGCCATCCCTCGATTCCTTGCGATTCTCCCTATCTTGGCAGCAATTCTGCCCAGGTGCACCGTCGATTCTCGAAAGTCACGGCGTTCCCTGCGGGCCCGGCGGGGGCGCCAGCCCGCCGGCGTTCCGGCCGAACCGCTCCTCCAGGAAGATGCCGTTGGCGAGGAGGCGGTCGGTGTCCCGGCGGTGGACGGCCTCGGCGATCTCGACCATCTGGGCGTCGAGCAGCTCCAGCTGCTCGTTCATCACCTGGAGCGGCGTCTTGCCGCCCTGCACCACCCGCTCGGCCGCGTACGTGGCCGGCAGCGCGAGGTACGCCTCGATCGTGGTCGGCAGGTAGTCCACCGCCATCCGGCGCAGCACGTACAGGTCCTGCGAGCCGGGCGGGAACTCGGCCGCGTGGGGCAGCAGCTCCAGCACCTCGGCCCGGATGTGCGCCACCCTCGACTGCGAGTCGGCCGGCAGCCGGCCGTGCGTCATCTGGTACGCGTGGTCCAGGGAGCGCCGGATCTCCTGCGGGTCGAACGTGTCCTTCGCCACCTTGGGCCGGCGGCGGGGCCCGGCCAGGGCACCGGCCGCGTACAGCGCGACCACGACCAGCACCCAGATCGGGAACTGCCCGAGCAGACCGAACAGGTGCAGCACCAGGCCCACCAGGGCCAGGCCGCAGCCGATCAGGTTCTTGGCGCTGACCAGGTAGCGCGGGAAACCCGTCATCGAGCCAGTGGGGGCAGGCCCCCCCTCCCGGAATCCCCCATCCTGCCCGGGACGTTCGGGGGACCTCCGGTCCATCCCTTCGGGTCTGTATCGCACGCCTGTTGCATCGGGAAGAGCGACTCACCCGCTCGGGCGAAGCCCTTGCTCGCCACCACGTCAGGCCCTCGCCTCAGCACGCCGGCCACCTGGGTCGTCGTCTCCACGCCATGGTTCGCCGCTACCGGCCTCCCGGCAGCGCCAGCTCGTCGCCGCTGCCGCTGGTCAGCCTGGAGGCCTGCGCCTGGCCGATCTCCGCGGTCCGCACCCGGTCCACGTACCCCTGCGCCTTGTTGACCTCGCTGGAGAGCGTGTTCACGGTCGTGCGCATGTTGTCGAGCGCCTGGACCTTGAACTTGTCGATCATGTCCATCGTCGCGTAGATGTTGTTGAACGCGGTCTGGAGCTTCTGGACGTCCACCGTGGCACTTGCTGCCTGGCTGTAGACCTGGCCGGTCTGCTCGCGGAGCAGCACGGACGTGGACTCGATCAGGTTGCTCGTGGTGGTGTTCAGCGCGGTGATCTGGTCCAGCACCAGCTTCTGGTTGGTCAGCGCCTGGGCCACGATGACCGCGGTGCGCAGGGCCGAGACCGTGGTGGTCGTCGCCCGGTCCACGCCCTTGATCAGCTCCTGGTTGTTCTTGCGGACCAGGTCGAGCGCCAGGTACCCCTGCATGTTGACGGCCAGCTGCGTGAGCACGTCGGTGCGCTTCTGGCGCACGTAGAAGAGCACGTCTTCCTGCAGCGTCTTCGCCTTCTCGGCGTCGCTGAGCTCGAGCGTGCTCACCCGCGCCTCCAGCGCCTCGTCCAGCTTGCTGGCCATGTACGCGTACTGCTCGAGGCGGCCCTTCATCTGCCAGAGGTTGACCTTCTCCTGCTCGATGGCCGCGTTGTCGCGCTGCAGCTCCTCCTGGCCGTGGTACAGGGCCTGGATGATCGCGTCCAGGTTGCTCTGCGCCGACTGGTACTTGGCGAAGTAGTCCTTCATCCGGTTGCCGAACGGCAGGTGGCTGAGGAAGCCACGCCCGCTGGTCAGGCCCTGCCGCGTCGGGTCCAGGTCCTCGACCTGGCGGCGGAGCTGCACCAGGGACGTCGAGACCTTCGAGTTCCCGCCCAGCGGCCCGCGGTCCATGGCCGCGGCCGGCCGGTCCAGGAAGCGGTTGGAGGCCTCCGCCGAGCGCCGGATCTCCTGGTTCCCCATCTGGCTGACCGACTCCACCTTGCGCTGGAAGTCGGGCGAGTGCGGGTCCATGGACACCAGGCCCTCGACGAACGCGTTGACCGCCTGCTCGATCTGCCTGGCGGTGGCGTCGTCGACCTTCGTGGACACGGCGGCCTGCTGCGTACTGACCGCGGGTACGGCGGCCGGCGGCGTCAGGACCAGCGCTTCGACGGGCGACGGCGCCTGCGCCGGGGCCGCGGCCTGGGCGTCCGCCTTCGGGGCGGGCGCGTTGGACGTGTCGTCGGTCATCTCGTCGCTCCTTTCGATTGCCGTTCAGTACTCATCGTTACCACGGCCCTGCCCGGATAAACGCCCGGCGAGGCCTGCCGGGTCCCCCGATCGCGTCGCGGTCGATCCGGTGACGGACGTGCGGCTCGGCCGCGACGGGACCGGCGGCGAGGCGCCACGCCCCCTCCAGGCGGGGCAGCGCCCGGCGGGCCACCGCCTCGCTGGCGGCGTGCACGTGGACGAGCGGGTCGCCCCGGCGCACGCGGGCGCCGGGCCGCGCCGCGATGACGAGGCCCGCCGCATGATCGATCGGGTCGTCCTTGCGCAGCCGGCCGCCGCCCAGGTCGATGACCGCGAGCCCGCACCGCAGCGCGTCGATCGCGGCCACCCAGCCGTCGGCGGGCGCCGGCACCGTCAGGCGGGCCGGGTGCGCGGCGGGCGGCCGCTCCCGGCTGCCGCCCTGCGCCTCCAGCATCGCCCACAGCCGCTCCAGACCGGAGCCGTCGGCCAGGGCGGCGGCCGGATCGGCCGCGACGCCGGCCAGGGCGCACATCTCGCGCGCGACCTCCACGGCCACGGCGGTCAGCTCGGCGTCGCCGCCGCCCGCGAGCACGTCGATCGCCTCCAGCACCTCGAGCGCGTTGCCGACCCGGTTGCCGAGCGGGCTCTCCATCTCCGTGACGAGCGCGACGGTGCGGCGGCCGGCGTCCTCGCCGATCCTGACCATCTCGGCCGCGAGCTCCCGCGCTCGCTCGGCGTCCGGCATGAACGCGCCGCGCCCGAACTTGACGTCCAGCACGATCGCGTCGGCGCCGGCGGCCAGCTTCTTGCACATCACGCTGGAGGCGATCAGCGGGACGGAGGGCACGGTGGCGCTGGCGTCGCGCAGCGCGTAGAGCGCGCGGTCGGCGGGCACCATCCGCGGCGACTGGGCGGCCACCGCCAGCCCCACGCGGCCGACCTGCGCCCGGAAGCGGTCCGGCTCCAGGTCCACCGTCACGCCCGGCACCGACTCCAGCTTGTCCAGCGTGCCGCCGGTGTGGGCCAGGGCCCGCCCGCTGAGCTTGGGGACCTTGACCCCACAGGCGGCGGCCAGGGGCGCGGCGATCAGCGTCACCTTGTCCCCCACCCCGCCCGTGGAGTGCTTGTCCACCTTGACGCCCGGGATGTCCGACAGGTCGAGCACCTCGCCCGAGGCGACCATCGCGCGGGTCAGCTCCAGCGTCTCGCGGCGGGTCATGCCCCGGGTGCAGACCGCCATCAGCCAGGCCGACAGCTGGTAGTCGGGCAGGGCGCCCGACAGGTAGCCGTCGAGCAGGAAGCGGATCTCGTCGGGCGGGTGCTCCCCGCCGTCCCGCTTCCGGCCGATGACCTCCAAGGCGTTCACCGGCCGATCCTACCGGGTCAGCTGTAAAGGGTTGTGTTCGAACGCCCGTTCCCCATGGCATGAGCGCACTCCCGCCCGGACGCCGCACCTTCCCAGGTGAATCCCGCCTCCGGGGGCCGCGCCGGCCTCAGCCCGTGGCCATCGCCAGGTCCTGGCGGTCGTCCTCCTCCGGGTTGCGCAGGATGTCCAGCAGGTTGGGCGCGTGGGGCACCGCCACGCCCGTCGCGGGGGCCGGGAGCCGGGCCCACAGCTCGAACTCCGGCGGGGGCCGCAGCGCCCGCGCGCCCTCGAAGGCGGCGCCCGCCCCCTCCAGGTCGCGGACCAGGCCGTCGGCCCGCTGGGCGGCGTGCTCGCCGTCGCCGGCCAGGAGCACGGGCCGGCCGGCGGCGGCAGCCCGCAGGGCCGCGATCGCGTAGACCCCGGCCACGCCGAACGCCACCCGGTCCCCGCTCAGGCGCCGCAGCGTCGCCACGACGGCGGCCAGCGGCTCCTCCGGCCAGGCGTCCGGCCCCGGCAGCCACGCCACCAGGCCGATCCGGGAGGTGACGGCGGCCGCGGCGGCGGCGAGCGTCAGCGGCTCCAGCGACCCCGGCACCAGCCACACGGCGTCAGCGCCCGCGGCCTCGTAGGCCTGGACGTCGGCCAGGAACTCGCCGGGCGAGGCCAGGTCGGACGGCAGCTCGACGGCGACCCGCATCTACGCGGCGGCCGGCTCGACCCAGACCTTGGCGGCGGTCTCGTGGCTGAGCGTGACGTCGCGGTCCGCCGCCCGCACGCGCAGGGTGCGGCCGACCGTGTCCACCTCCAGCACGTCCAGCCCCGTGCCCGGCACCAGCCGGCGCTCGAGCAGGTACCGCGACGCGCCCTCGCCCAGCGTCGAGAGCCGCACCTCGGTGTCGCGCACGTCCGCGTAGCCCGGGATCGGGTTGCCGTGCGGGCAGGACGTGGGCCGGCCGAGCGTCTCCCAGAGCCGCCGCTCCACCACGTCGGACACCGCGTGCTCCAGGCGCGCCGCCTCCTCGTCGGCCGTCACCCAGTCGAGGCCCAGGGCGTCGGTCAGCCAGCGCTCCATGATCCGGTGCCGGCGCACGATCGCGGCGGCCGCGTCCCGGCCCCGGTCCGTCAGCTCGATCTCCTTGCGCCCGTTCAGACGCACCATGCCGTCGCGGGTCATCCGGCGCAGGGCCACCGTGACCGTCGGCCGGCTCACGCCCAGCCAGTCCGCCAGCCGGGCGCTGCGCACGGGCTCCCCCTCCCCGTCCATGTAGTAGATGGCCTCGAGGTAGCGCGACACGACCTCGGTCGGTCCACGTCCTTCGGCGATGGCGGCTTCGCTGGTCTGCATGTCCCAGGTAATCATGGGCGCTTCGGCAAATGCAGAAGCAGGCGAATGCGAAATACTGAGCGTCGTGGTAGCCGACAACGCGAGCAGCGCACCGTTCGGTACACTGCACACGCAGCAGTCAGCCGGGAGGGCTCCGGCAGGGCGACCGGCGGCGGCACCTTTCTGAATGCTTTCGTGATCCCCACCCCAGGCACGCACGCAGATGAGCCGTGGCAAGCGCCGCCAGCGCCGTCACACGGCTCGAGTCACCGGAATCGCCGCGTTCTAGACGGCGACCCTCTCGAGCTCCTCCTCGTCGTCCGGCGTCCGCTGCGGGTCACGCCAGCGGAACAGGCGCTCCTGCACCTCGAACACGGAGTCGAGCACTTCCTGGACGTGGTTGCTGTCCCGGAAGACCTCCATGCACGAGTTCGGCAGCTCGGTGAGCGAGCCCTTCATCCGGCCGTGCATGTCGCCGGGAATCTGCTTGATCCCGTCCCGGTTCAGCTCCTCGAGGCGCCACAGGACCCGGTCGGTCGCGTTCAACATCCGGTAGAACGCGTACCGGCGGTCGTTCTCGCGGCGGATCTCCTCCTCCAACTCCTCGATCGCTAAGTTCGTCTCGTCGATCATCTACACCTACCTTTTTCCACACAGAGAGCGATGCGTGAACCAGACGGCCTGCCCTCCAATCCCTTCGTGAGCCGTCTCTCCTCACTACTTCAATCGGTCGAGGACTGGGGAACGTTCCGCACCGGCGCCAGGCAAGCTGCCGTGGTGGCCGTCCTCTACCGACGGGAAGGGGCATTGTACATGCCATTCGTCGCGCGGAGAGCAGATCTTCCCAGTCATCCCGGGCAGATCGGCCTGCCCGGTGGGCAGGTGGTCCCGGGCGAGTCGGCGTGGCAGGCGGCGGCGCGCGAGGCCGAGGAGGAGATCGGCGTGCGCGCCGCGGACCTGGTGCCGCTGGGGGCCGGCCCGCCCCTCTACGCGGCGGTCACCAACTACTCGGTGGTGCCGTTCGTGGCCTGGCTGGGCCGCGAGGACGTGCGCTTCCGGCCGGATCCCCGCGAGCTGGACGCGGTCCTCGAGGTGCCGCTGGCGCGGCTGCTCGACCAGTCGGCCTGGCAGGACGGTCCGCGGGCGCGCCTGGGCCGGAGCCTGCCGATCGAGGGCGCCGTGATCTGGGGCCTGACCGCCCGGCTCCTCGACGGCATCCTGCCCCCGATCACGGCGGCGCTGGACGCGCCAGCCTCTTGAGGTCCACCGCCGGGTCCGCCAGCTGATCGGCGGTCACCGGGACGCGCGCCTCCAGCAGCCGGCGGACATGTCCGACCGTCCGGCCGTCGTCCACGCCCAGCGCGCCGACCAGCCGCTCTTCGCGCAGGAAGAACGTGGTGAACGGCGGCTGGCCGAGCCGGCCGCGCGTGACGGAGTGCTCCCAGGGCAGGCCGGCGCCGGCGTACTGCAGGTTCAGCTCGTACTGGTCGGACCAGAACCAGGGCGCCTCCGCGAACGGCGTCCCCTCCCCCGCCATCGCGCGGCCGGTGGCCGTCCCGTGCCGGTGCGCGGTCTGGTAGTGCTCGACCCGCACGTGCGTCTCGAACAGCGGGCTCCAGAAGCGCGCGCAGTCGCCGGCGGCGTACACGTCGGGCGCATCGGTCCGCCCCAGCTCGTCCACCACGATGCCGCGCTCGCAGCGGATGCCGGCGGCCGCCGCCAGCTCGACGTTGGGCTCGGTGCCCACGCCGACCAGGGTCCCCGGCCCGAGCGGCGGCAGCTCGCGCACGCCGGTGCGGAGGTCGACGCCGCGGGCCCGGTGCACCTCGCCGAGCCAGGCGCCCAGCTCGCGCCCGAGCACCCGGAGCAGCGGCTGGTCGAGCGCCTCGTGCACGGTCACGGGCAGCCCGCGCTGCCGGGCGACCGCGGCGACCTCGCACCCGATGAACCCGGCGCCGACCACCTCCAGCGGCTCGCCGCCGTCCAGGGCGTCGCGGACGCGGTCGGCCTGCTCCAGGTCCCGCAGGTACACGGCGTCCTCGTGGCCGGGCAGCCGGCGCGGCCTGGCCCCGGTGGCGATCAGGAGGGCGCGGTACTCCAGGCGGCCGCCGCCCGCCAGCCGCACGGCGTGCCGGTCCGGCTCCAGCGCCACGACCGCCTCGCCGAGGCGCAGCTCCGCCTCCAGCGGCGGCAGGAACAGCTGCGGGCGCGGCACCTCGTGGAGCAGGTAGCGCTTGGAGAGGTACGGCCGCTCGTACGGCGGGTGCGGCTCGCGGCCGGCGACCACGATCTCCCCCGCGAAGCCGGCCTGGCGGAGGCCGCCGACCGCGCCGTGCGCGGCCACGCCGGCACCGACGACGACGACGCGGTCCGGCGCGCTCAGCGCTGGCGGAGCTGGTTCAGCGAGTACGCCAGGAAGCCACCCAGCAGCAGCGCCGCGAACGCGTAGGCCACGATCAGGTAGCTCACGAGGCGTGCGTCCCCGACGGCTCGAGCTGCGCGGCCACCGCCCGGTCCTCCACCTCGTCGCGCCGCGCCTCGATCCGGTAGCGGACCGCGATCATGACGCCGGCGAGGAGGCCCACGGCCAGGGTCGTGACGAGCGCGGTGACCAGCATCTCGGGGGGCAGCTGCGGCCCGCCCGGCGCGATCAGGACCGGACCCGGGTGCAGCGTCCGCCACCACTCGACGCTGAAGTACACGATCGGGACGTCCACGAAGCCGACGATGCCCACGACCGCGGCCAGCCGCATGGCGGGCCGGCCCGGCGTGGCGAACCGGCGGACGAGCAGGTAGCCCGCGTAGATCACCCACAGCGCCGCGGTGGACGTCAGGCGGGCGTCCCACGTCTGGCTGGGGTCCCAGTTCCAGATCGGCTTGGCCCAGACCATCCCCATCACGAACGTGTTGGTGGTGAACACCAGCCCGACCAGCGCGGACGCCCGGGCCAACCGGTCGCCCCGGACGCTGTCCCGCCACAGGTAGGCGACCCCGCCGGCCAGAACCAGCGCGAACGAGCCGAACGCCGCCACCGCCGAGCCGACGTGCAGGTAGAAGATGCGCTGCACGGGGCCCTCGAGGGCGTCCTGGGGGGCGTAGAAGAAGATCATCAGGGCGGCGAGCAGCATGGCGGCCGTCGCGCCGAGGGTCAGTGCGTAGAGGGTGCGGTTCTCAGTCATCGAGCACGAAGCGCGCGGCCAGGCAGGCCACGACCAGGAACAGTATGTCGAAGTCGGCCAGCACGAGGAGCGGCTGGCTCGCCAGCGGCAGGGCCGAGGGCGACTGGCCGGCCATCGCCAGCTGCACCGCGCGGCCGCCGACGACCACGAACGGCACCCAGATCGGCAGCGCCAGCACCGGCAGCAGCAGCTCGCGCGCCCGCGTCTGGGCGGCCAGCGCGGCGAACAGGCAGCCGAGGGCCGCCATCCCGATCGTCGCCAGCAGCACCGTCGCGACCACCAGCGGGGAGATCGGGCTGCCGAGGAACACGGCCATCGCCGGGAGCAGGACGGCCTCGCAGGCGACGAGCATCGCGGCCGCGGCGATGGTCTTGCCGGCGAAGACGGCCGTGGCGCCGGCCGGGGTCAGCAGCACCGCCTCCAGCGAGCCGCTGTCCTTCTCGCCGGCGAACGCGCGGCCGAACGCGACCAGGCCCGCGAACACCAGCACGAGCCACAGGATGCCGGGCGACAGCCGGGGCCCCTGGACCAGGTCCACGTCGAACGCGAAGTTGGCGATCACGAGCGCCAGCACGACGAACTGGACCAGCGCGGGGAGCAGCTCGCGGCCGCGCAGCTCGCACCGCACGTCCTTGCGGGCCACGGCCAGGGCGACGGCCAGGAAGCGCACCTCAGCCCTCCGCTCCGACGACCCGCAGCGTCCAGGGATCGCCGGCCGCCCGGCCGGCCCGGAGCAGGAGCGCGCGGTCGCAGACCTCGCGAGCCAGCGCCGCGTCGTGCGTGGCCATGACCACGGTCCGGCCGGCGAACAGGCCGGCCAGGAGCGCGCGGCCCTCGGCGTCCAGGCTGGCGTCGGGCTCGTCGAGCACCAGCAGCTCGGGCCGGTGGAGCAGCGCGCGGGCCAGCGCCAGCCGCTGCTGCTGGCCCCGCGACAGGCGCTCGGCGCGCGTGCCGGCCCGGGCGTCCAGCCGCACCAGGGCCAGCGCGTCCGCGGCGTCGGCGCGGCCCAGCCCGTGCAGCTCGGCGAAGAACTCCAGGTTCTCGAGCGCGGTCAGGGCCGGGTACAGGCCGGCCTGGTGGCCCAGGTGACCGAGCCGGGCGCGCAGGCGGTCCCGCTGCCGGACGGCGTCCAGGCCCAGCACCTCGAGGCGGCCCGACGCCGGCCGGGCCGCGGTCGCCAGCATGCGGAGCAGCGTCGTCTTGCCGGCGCCGTTGCCGCCCAGCACGGCCAGCCGGGCCCCGGCCGGCAGCTCCAGGTCCAGCGGCCCCAGGGCGACGTGCGGCCCGAAGCGCTGGACCAGCGACACGGCCCGGACGGCGGCGCTCACCGGCGGAGCAGCGGCCACAGCACGTACGGGACGGCGACCGCGAGCAGCAGGGTGGCCACGACCCAGGTCATCGGGCGGGGGCCGTCGCGCCGACCGGGGCCGGGGCGCGCTCCACCTCCGCCTCCGGCCGGACCAGGTTGCCGAGCAAGACCCCGGCCACGAGCAGCGCCCCGCCGACCCAGATCCACGTCACGAGCGGGTTGACGAACACCGTCACGGCGACGCCGTCGCCGTCAGCGCCGGCCAGCACCACGTACACGTCGTCGAGCGGGGTGCTGCGGATCGCGACCCGGGTCAGCGCCTGGCCGCCCAGGCTCGGGTACGTCAGCCGGGCCGGCTCCAGCGTCTCGTCGCCGAGCCGCAGCCGCGCCACCAGCTCGTCGTGGTCGCCCGCGCTCCGCGACGCCATCCCCTCGTACGTCAGGGTGTGCGCGCCGACGGTCACCGACTCGCCGGGCCGCAGCGTCACCTGCCGCGACTGCTGCCAGACGTGCGAGCCGACCAGGCCGGCGGCCACCACCAGAATGCCGAAGTGGGCCAGGTAGGCGCCGTAGCGCCGGCGGTTCTGGCCCAGGACGCGCACGGCGGCCGCCGGCCACGGCCCGGCGAGCCGGCGCGCGAACGCCGCGCCGCGTCCGTATTCCAGGAGGCACGTGACCAGGCCCGCCGCCACCAGGGGCAGGGCGACCAGCGCGCCGGGCTGGCGCACGCCCCCCGCCAGGAGCGCGGCGAGGACGAGCGCGGCGCCGGCGAGCTGCCAGCGCAGCAGCTTCAGCCAGCCGTCGCGCACGCGCCGCCAGGGCAGCAGCGGGCCCACCGCGAGCAGCGCCAGCAGCGCCAGCATGATCGGGGCGCCGGCCCGCTCGTAGTACGGCGCGCCGACCACGAGCTCGCGGCCGGTCATCCCGCTGATCAGCGGCAGCAGCGTGCCCCACAGCACCGCGGCCGTCAGCGCCACCAGCAGGACGTTCTGGAGCAGGAACGCGCCCTCGCGGGAGGCCGCCGCCTCGACCGGCACCGGCGAGCGGAGCTGCCCCGACCGCCGGGCGAGCGCGGCGCCCGACACCGCCACCGCCGCGACCAGGAAGCCGAAGAACCACGGCCCGAGCGGGCTCACGGCGAAGCTGTGCACGGACGGCAGGACGCCGCTGCGCACCAGGAACGTGCCCAGGATCGTCAGCAGGAACGCCGCGATCACCAGCCCGAAGTTCCAGGCCCGCAGCGTCCCCCGCCGCTCCTGGACCTGGGCCGAGTGGATGTACGCGGTGGTGGCCAGCCAGGGCATCAGCGCCGCGTTCTCCACCGGGTCCCAGCCCCAGTACCCGCCCCAGCCCAGCACGTGGTACGCCCACCACATGCCGAGCGTCAGGCCGACGCTCTGCAGGCCCCACGCGACCAGCGCATACCGGCGCGTGTGGGCCACCCACGCGGCGTCCTGGCGGCCGGCCAGCAGCGCCGCGATCGCGAACGCGAACGGCACGGCGAACGCGCTGTAGCCGGCGAGGAGGAACGGCGGGTGGATCAGCATGCCGCCGTCGCGCAGCAGCGGGTTCAGGCCGAGGCCGTCGGTCGGCGTCACCGGCAGCAGCGCGAACGGGCTGGCCACGAACACCATCACCACCAGGAAGAAGGCCGTGATGCCCGCCAGCACGGCGTTGGCGTATGCCGTCAGCCGGACGCTGGCCGCGGCGCCGGCCGCGAGCGAGACCGACCCCATCGCCGACAGCAGCAGGGCCCAGTACAGCAGCGAGCCCTCCTGGCCGCCGTAGAACGCCGCCGCCGTCAGCGGGATCGACAGGCTCCGGTCCGAGTGCTCGAAGACGTAGGCGACGGTGAAGTCCCGGGTGAGGAGCGCGGCCAGCAGCATCGCGGATGCCCCGACCAGGCCGGCGGCGCCGGCATAGAACGCTCGCCGCCCCACGGCCGCCAGCCGGTGGTCGTCGCCGCGGCCGGCGACCAGGCCCACGCCGGCGCTGAGCACCACGAGCGCCAGGCTGGCGAGCAGGAACGCGCTGCCCAGGTCGGCCAGGACCATGTCAGCTGGTGGGGGTACCCTGCGACTGCGCCGACGAGAACTTGGACGGGCACTTCGCCTCCAGCGTCCGCGCGTGGAAGACGCCGTCGGAGCCCATCCGGCCGTCGACGACCACCTGGATCCCGGGCTTGAAGATGTCCGGCACCGTCCCCCGGTAGTCCACCGGCATCGTCTGCCCGTCCTGGGCCGCGGTGAAGCGCACGTGGAGGCCGCCGTCGGTGCGGACGACGTCGTTCTGGACCGTGCCCAGGACGCGAACGTCGCCGCTGCTGCCGTGGCTGCGCATCTCGCCCACCGTCTGGTAGTACTCGGCGCTGCTGCCGGTTGCCGACACCACCAGGTAGCCGACGCAGGCCGCCACGACCACGCCGAGGCCGAGCCACTTCAAGGACGCCCTCATCCCGCCCCCACCAGCTCCAGGTACCGGTCGATCAGGCCGGCGTCGAGCGGGCCCACGAAGCGGGCGACCACGACCCCCCTGGCGTCCAGGAAGAACGTCTCGGGCGGCGCCGTGACCCCGTACCGGGCCGCGGCCGCCTCGCCGGCGGGACCGACCGGATACGGGTACTGCACGCGGTCCTGGGTGGCGCGGGCGGCGTCGGGCGAGTCGCGGAAGTCCACGCCGAGGAACGCTACGCGACCCTCGAGGCGCTGCGCGGCGGCCTTGAGAGGCACCTCCTCCTGCCGGCAGGGCGCGCACCAGGAGGCCCAGAAGTTGAGGACCACCGGGCGGCCGCGGAGCGCATCCAGGCTGGCGGACGTCCCGCCGATGCCCTGCACCACGAGGTTCGGCGCGACCTTGCCGAGCACCGCGTCCGGGGGCTTGCTGGCCGGATGCACCAGCCCCCAGGCCAGCGCCGTCACCAGCACCGCGGCCCCCGCCGCGGCCGCGGCCCAGGCCAGCCGGCCGCCCGTCACGCCGCGGCCCTCTCGGGGGCCAGCGCCTCGAGGGCCTCCAGGACGGCGTCCGGGCCGCCGCCGGGCACCCGCAGGCCGGTCACCAGGTCGATCATCTCGGTGGTGATCGCGGCCATGGCCTCCTCGCGCCGGCGCGACAGGTAGAGGTCCTGGATCCGCTCGGCCTCCGCCTCGAACCCGTACCGCCGGAAGAGCTGGTTGTAGTAGTTCCGCTCCCGGGACCCCATGCCCCCGATGTACAGCGCCAGCTGGGGCCGGACGGAGTCGCGGCCCGCGTCCACGTCGTCGGTGACCACGACGGGCTGCGAGACGCAGATCGACAGCTCGTCCAGCGAGCGGCCGGACCGCTGCGCGCCCCGCTCGAGCTGCGGCCGCAGGACCGCCTCGAAGTGGCCGGGCGAGAAGAACACCGGCAGCCAGCCGTCCGCCAGCTCGCCGGCCAGCGCCAGGCCGGACGGCGTCAGCGTCGCCAGGTAGATCGGGATGCGGTCGCGCACGGGATGCGTGATCAGCTTCAGGCCCATGTCCAGGCGGAAGACCTCGCCCTCGTACGCGAGGCGGTCGCGGCGGAGCACCGTCCGCACGATCTCCATCGTCTCCCGCATCCGGCGGACGCCGCGCTCGAACGGGACGCCGTGCCAGCCCGCGACGACCTGGTGGCCCGCGATGCCCGTGGCCAGCTGGATCCGCTCCGTCTGGCAGGCCATCTCGGTCAGGACCGTGAACGCGTCCCAGCCATACGCCTCGGCGACCCAGATCTTGTCGTAGCCGAGCCGATCGGCCGCCTGCACGAACGCGCGGGTGCTCTCCCTGGCCACGTCGTCCGTGTAGGGGACCGTGAGCCCCAGTTTCACATTCGGCAGTTTAGGCTGTTACGAGAATGCACCGGCTCCTCGCCGCACTGACCCTGTCCCTCCTCCTCGCGGGCTGCGGCCAGGGCGTCTGGCTCAGCCGCCAGGACGCCATCAACCACTCCTCCACCGAGAAGAACGTGGCCTCGGTGACCCGCCGAGAGGCCAAGCTGATGACCTGGCAGGAGTTCGTCAAGGCCAGCCAGGTCCAGAACGCCGACCAGTACGCGCCACCGGGCAAGCAGCGGGTCTGGCTCGTCGCCGTCGCCGGCGACGTCAGCCTTCGCGGCGCCCACGAGCACTGGGTCATCTTCGTCTACAACGCGGTCACCGGCGCGACCATCGGCGACATCCCGGGACCGTACGACCAGAACACGGGCGAGGCGGTCGGCGAGTCCTGGCCGCCCAACTGGGGCACCTTCCCGGACCACGGCTGACGCCCGCCGCGGGTCAGTCCGCGGCCGGCAGCGCGTTGGCGGCGGCGATCCGGGCGAAGAGCTCCCCGCTGGGCTTCACCGTGCGCCGCTGCGTCTCCAGGTCCACCTCGATCAGCCCGAACCGCATCGAGTACCCGTGCGCCCACTCGAAGTTGTCGTGCGACGACCAGTGGAAGTACCCGCGCACGTCGGCGCCCGCCTGGATCGCCTCCCACAGCTCGCCGAGCACCCCCCGCAGGTACTCGACGCGGGCGCGGTCGTCCCGTGACGCGATCCCGTTCTCGGTGACGTAGACCGGCCGGCCCAGCGGCCGCAGCGCCTCCACGCAGTCGCGCAGCCAGCGGGGCCGCACGGCCCAGCCGAAATCTGACTCGGGCAGGCCCGGCGGGTTCGAGCGCCGGGCGAATCCCTCCCCCGCGTGCCGGGCGGAGAACTCGACCCGCGAGCCCGTGTAGTGGTTGAGGCCGACGTAGTCCCCGGCCGCCTCGACGACCGGCGACCAGCGGCCCGGGCCCACCGGCCAGCGGTCCATGAAGAACGCCGCCGTGCCGGCCGCGAACCGGTCCAGCCGCCGGCGCTCGTTCGCGGGGATCATCAGCCAGCGGTGCTGGGCGAGGCCGACCGGCACCACCGGCGTGAGACGGCGCAGCTCGCGGCACGCGGCCTCGTGCGCGCGGCGCAGGTTGCCGAGCACGCGGAACACGCCGAGCAGGTCGCCACGCCGGCCGGGCGGGAACTCGCCCGCGACCCAGCCCTGGTAGGCGTAGATGTTGGGCTCGTTGATCGTGCACCAGAGGCCGACCAGCTCCCCGAGCTCCTCGGCGACGCGGCGCACGAACGGCAGCCACGCCTCGACCGCGCCCGACGCCGCCCAGCCGCCGCGCTCGCTGAACCAGAGGGGCGACGTGAAGTGGTGGAGCGTGACCATCGGCGTCATGCCCTGGGCCCGGAGCTCGGCCAGCACCTCCCGGTAGTGCTCGATCTGCGCCCGATCGAACTGGCCCGGCGCCGGCTCGACGCGGGACCACTCGATCGACAAACGGTGCGCGTTGTTGTGGAGGCGGCCCAGCAGCGCGAAGTCCTCGCGGAACCGCCGGTACTGGTCGCACGCCGGGTCCGCGCTGTCGCCGGTGTGGATGCCGCCCCGCCGCTCGAACTCCCACCAGTCGGAGTTGTGGTTGCCGCCCTCGACCTGGTGGGCGGCGGTGGCGCAGCCCCACAGGAACCCGTCCGGGAACCGGCGCTCCCCGGGCACGGAGGTCAGGCGGTGCCGGAGGGAGGCGCGACCGGCTGCCGGCCGTCGGGCGTCGCCGCCGAGGCCGGCGGCGGCACGTAGTTGACCGCGAGGACCTTGCCGCCCTCGATGTCCACCTCCAGCACGCCGGCCCGGTCCACGGGCTTGCGGTAGAGCTCCCGCTCGGTCAGCGGTCGCCCGTCCATGAGGAGCCACGCCGCCTGGAGCGGGTCCGCGTGGCTGACCAGCAGGCTCGGGCTGTCGGGGTGCTCCTCGGCCGCCCGCCGCACCACGTCGACCACGCGGCCGCCCAGCTGGTCGATCGCCTCGTCGCCGGGCAGGAGGCCGCGGCGGGCCTTGTGGACCAGCCAGAGGGGCCGGCGGACCGGGATCTGCCAGTAGGGCACGCCCTGCAGGTAGCGGCCGAACTCCGCCTCCAGGAGGCCCGGCTCGGGGACCAGCGGGACCGGCTCGGGCAGCTGCTCGGCGATCAGGCCGGCGGTCTCGACCGCCCGCTCCAGGGGGCTGTGGAGGATCCGGCCGATGCCCCGATCGCCGAGGCGCTTGCCGACCTCGACCGCCTGCGCGCGACCGCGCTCGCTGAGCGGGAAGCCGGGGAGGTGACCGTACAGCACGCGGCGCGGGTTCTCGACGTCCGCGTGACGGACCAGGTAAACGCGGCTCATACGCGACCTCCAAGCCTACCGTGTCCGGACACACGGCTATCGTTCACGACATGGGCGACCAGTTCGACCTGTTCGGCGACGACGCCGCGCCGGCGGCCGGACGCCGGCGGCCGTCGCGCTCCGATCCGGGCGTCCACCCCGAGCCGGAGGCCGGCCGCCGGCCCGACGCGCCGCTGGCCAGCCGCGTGCGGCCGCTCCGGTTCGACGACCTGGTCGGCCAGTCGCAGGTCGTGGACACGCTGCGCAGCCTGGCCGAGTCGGGCCACCTGCCCAGCCTGGTCCTGTGGGGGCCGCCGGGATCGGGCAAGACCACGCTGGCGGGGATCCTGGCCGAGGCGACCGGCTCGCGCTTCGTCGCGCTGAGCGCGGTGACCGCCGGCGTCGCCGACCTCCGCCGGGTGGTGGCCGAGGCCCGGGAGCGGCGCCGGGCCGGCCGCCGGACGATCCTGTTCGTGGACGAGCTCCACCGCTTCAACAAGGCGCAGCAGGACGCGATCCTGCCCCACGTCGAGGACGGCACGGTCACGCTGATCGGCGCCACCACGGAGAACCCGTCGTTCGAGGTGATCGCGCCGCTGCTCTCGCGCAGCCGCGTGTTCCGGCTGGAGGCGCTCGAGCCCGAGGACCTGGAGCAGGTCGTGCGGCGGGGCCTGGCCGAGCTGGGCATCGAGATCGAGGACGACGGGCTGGCGGCGCTGCTGGAGGGCGCCCGCGGCGACGCCCGGGTCGCGCTCAACGCGCTGGAGGCGGCCGCCGCCCTCTCGGACGGCGCGGTCGGGGCCGAGGCCGTCCGGCGCGCCATGCAGGACCGGCATCTCCTGTACGACCGCGCCGGCGACATGCACTACGACATCGTGTCGGCGCTCATCAAGAGCGTGCGCGGCAGCGACCCCGACGCCGCCGTGTACTGGCTGGCGCGCATGCTGGAGGCCGGCGAGGACCCCAACTTCGTCGCCCGCCGCCTGGTGATCCTCGCCTCCGAGGACGTCGGCCTGGCCGACCCGATGGCCCTGCCCGTCGCCGTGGCCGCGCAGCAGGCCGCCCACTTCATCGGGATGCCCGAGGCGATGTTCCCGCTGACCGAGGCCGCGCTCTACCTGGCCAGGGCGCCCAAGTCCAACTCCGCCGGCCGCGCGTACGGCGCCGCGCGCGAGGCGATCAAGGAGACCGGCAACCTCCCCGTCCCCCTGCACCTAGCACCTGCCCGACGGGCTGGAGGGCCGGACGTTCTTCGATCCCGGGCCGCGCGACCGCTGAGGGAGCCGGGCGTGCCCGCTCATTAGGATTGTCGGCCGTGACCGATGCACTCGTGATCTTCAAACCCGACGCGGCCCACCGGCCCGCCGTCCGCTCCGCCCTGTACGGCTGGCTCCGCGCGGAGCGCGACTGGAAGGTGCGGGGCCTGACCTGGTTCCAGCCCACGACCGAGCTCATCGAGGAGCACTACGACTTCCTGCGCGGCCGGCCGTTCTTCCCCTGGCTGGTGGACTTCATGAGCGCGCTCCCGGTGCTGGTGGGCCGCGTGTCGGCCGAGCCCGAGGGCCTGGAGCGGATGCGCTACGAGCTGGGCGAGACGCGCATCCACGAGTCCCGGCCGGGCTCTCTCCGGGAGCGCTTCGGGATCGGCGGCGGCGTGAACGTGCTCCACCTGTCGGACTCCCCCGAGTCCGCCGCCAAGGAGATCGAGCTCTGGAACCGGCACGTGGCCCTCGACGCCGTGGCCGACGGCGTGGACGGGGCGGGCGACCGGCCCGACCACACGTTCCACCTGCGCTCGCTGGCCGCGCAGTACGCGGCGGGCACGCACACCGAGCTGGCGGGCCAGGCGATCCGGCGGCTGCTGCGGGAGGAGAGCGAGCTAGTGGGCGACGACTTCGACGCTCTGGTCAGGGTCGTGCTGGGCGCCTTCCAGCCCTGAGCCCCAGCCGGGGGGCGCCTCGGAGACGACCAGCGTCTTGTTGAACAGCTCGCCGTTGGGCACGACGATCATGTCGCCGTGGGCGCCCCGCAGGTACGTGACGCGCATGCGGATCTCGGTCACCACCCCGCGGTAGCCCCCGCTCTCCACGAGGTCGCCGACCCGGACGTTCTTCTCCATCAGCACGTAGAAGCCGGAGATGTAATTCCTGACCAGGTCCTGGAGGCCGAGGCTGGTCACGACGGCGGCGAGCAGCACGCCGGTGACGCCGACGAGCGCGCTGCCCAGGGCGATCGTGACGAACATGAAGGCGCCCATGGCGATGACGCCGACGTAGACCGCCCGGCTGGCCAGCAGCGCCGCCTCGCCGTGCATGCTCCGCCGTGCCAGGGTGCGGCTGACCAGGTTGCGGATGAACCTGGCCAGCAGCCAGAACACGAGAAGGACGATCACCCCCGCGACGATGCCGCCGATGGCCTGGCGGGTCTGGTTCCAGGCGGGCGTGACCGTCGTCTGCAGCCACTGCGGCCACTGCAGGGCGGCCTGCATCATCGCGGGCAGGTCGTTCAGCTCTCTTCTGCCGCTTCCTCGCCGGTCTCGGCCTCGCCCTCCTCGGCGGCGGGAGCCTCCTCCTCCTCGGCGGCGACGCGGCGCGCGGCGAGCTTGACGACCACGTCCTCGGCGTCCCCCACGATGGTCACACCATCGGGCAGGTGCACGTCCGCCAGCCGGACCGCGGCGTCCACGTGGTCCAGGCCCGAGATGTCGATCTCGATGACCTCGGGGATCAGGGTCGGCACGCACTCGACCTTGACGCTGTGGAGCACCTGGAGCACGTCCGCCTCGCCCACCTTGACGGGCTCGGCCTCGCCCACGACGGACACGGGCACGTCCACCTGGAGGCGCTCACGCAGGCTGACCTGGTGGAAGTCCACGTGGAGCAGGGTGTTGTAGCGGGGCGAGATCTGCACTTCCTTGACCAGCACCTTGTTCGGCCGGCCCGAGCCCACCACCAGGTCGATCAGCTGGGTCCTGCCCGAGCGGGCGTAGACGCGCTCGAAGTCGTGCGTGTCCACCTCGATGCTGGCGGCGGCGCGCTGGCCGTAGACCACGGCGGGCAGCTTGCCCTCACGACGGAGCCGGCGCGTCGCCTTGCCCGTCGTCTCTCGCTTGTCGGCTTTCAGTTCCATAGGCGCCCCAAAATCTAGCAACAGGAGCTGAACGGGCGCCGGCCGTCACGGCCGGCGCCCGTCCGACAAGAGGAGATCGTGTTCCGACTCAGTCCTCGTCGTGGCCGCGCACGGGCTGGCCGGTCGAGGGGTCGAGGGTCAACCGGGAAGCGTGCGGCCGGCCGAAGTCGAACATGTTGTCCAGCGTGCCGGCGAACGCGTCCGCGGAGCCCGCGCCGATGCGGCCCAGCCGCCAGTTGTCCTCGATGAAGCGGGTGACCGAGCTCTGGTCGGTCAGAGTGTGGTCCACGAAGTTGGTCCTGGCGAACGGCGAGACGACCAGCAGCGGCTGGCGCATGCCGTAGCCGCAGCGGCCCTGCTGGCCGGACGGCACCTTCGCCGCGCTGGCGCCGCACTGGCCGGTCCCGGTCAGCGCGTCGACCGCGGTCTGCGACTGGGTCACGAGCGGCCCCTCGACGTGGTCGTACCAGCCGTCGGAGTCGTCGTAGAGGACCACCACCGCGGTGCTCCGCCAGCTGTCCAGGCGCTGCAGGTGGTTGATCGTCTGGACCAGGAACGTCTGCTCATCGAGCGGGTCGGAGTAGGCGGCGTGGCCGTCCTGGAACGCCGGCGCCTTCAGGAACGAGACGGCCGGCAGCCGGCCCGCGTCGGCGGCGGTGAAGAACTTGCTGATGTCGTACTGGTGGTTGGCCTGGTCCTGCTTGCCGATCATCGCGTCGGACGACGGCGGCAGGTGCGTCGGGTTGGACGTCTGCGGGTAGTACTGGAACGGCTCGTGGTGCATGATGTAGTCGTTCACCGTCGCGCCGCCGATGTTGGTGTGGGTGGACGTCTTGCAGTTGGCGAAGCCGCCCTGGAACCAGCCCCACGTCAGGCCCTGCGCGTTCAGCAGATCGCCGACGTTGCGACCGCCCATCTCGGCAGGGCGCTGCGTGGCCGCGTTGCAGTTCTCGAAGAGCGGACGGTCATCGCTGAAGATGGTCCCGGGCCCCTGCGGCGCCGCCACGCCCGGAGAGTTGGCCGTGGAGAACCCGGTCTGGCACGCGGGGGCATTGATCGTCCCGCTGCCCCCGCAGATGGCGCCGAACGTGTCGCCGCTGATGATTGCCGTCGTAGTAGTCCATGACCGCGTTGTTGGGCGAGACGCCGCCGGCCGGCGCCTTGTTGCCGACCGCCGCCAGGCACTGCGCCAGCGTCAGGCCGGCGCCCGTCTTCTGGACGAACATGTCCATGCCGCCGTGGTCCATCGCCAGCTGCTCGTCCGTGTAACCGTGGTCCTGGTCGCAGGTCAGTGCCTGGTCACGGCTCAGCCGCTGCGGATTCGCCAGGTTGGGGTTGTTGGTGAGCAGCGGGCCGTTCAGGCCGTTGACGTTCGGCGTGCCGTCCGCGGCCCGGAAGGCCGGCTCGCCCTTCGTGCCGTTGGCCGCGAACGGGTACGTGGCGAAGTAGTGGTCGAAGGAGACGTTCTCCTGGAAGATCACCACCAGGTGCTTGATCGGCGTCGCCGTCCGCGAGAACGCGGCCGGATCCTGGACCTGGCCGGACGCCGAGATCACCGGCACGAGGCCGAGCGCCCCAGCTCCCATCGCCAGCAGCAAGCGTTTCCAGAGCATATGCTCCCTCCTCCTGTACACCGCGCTGGAGAAGGGCGCGGCTGAGGTCACGCTATGCGGCGGCGATGGAAGAACGGGCGACGGTTTGGGGAAGGGAAGGTTAAGCCGGATCCGCCGAATCGCTCGCGGTCAGGTCGACCACGGTCGCTCGCGCGGCGGATCCCGGCTACGCCGGGCGCCGCGACGCGCGCATCCGCAGGGCGCGCCGGGACCCGCTGATGGCCAGGGCCCAGCGCCTCGCGGCGCCGCCCAGCACGGCTGCGAGGGAGCGGCTCTCCCCGGCCGTGCGGCGCACGTCCGCCTGGCGCTGCGCGACGAGCAGCCTGAGCGTCTCGGGGTCGCTGTACGGCAGCATGGCGCCACCGTAGCAGCGATTGCGGATAAGATCGGTCCGGATTTCATGTACCGCCCGACCACGCGGCTGCTGACCGTGCTCGAGCTCCTCCAGGCGCGCGGCCGCATCGGCGGCGGCGAGCTGGCGCAGCGGCTGGAGGTGGACGAGCGCTCGGTGCGCCGCTACGTGGCGATGCTCCAGGACATCGGCATCCCCATCACCAGCGAGCGCGGCCGCCACGGCGGCTACCGACTCCGCCCCGGCTTCCGC
>VBJR01000023.1:21069-51691 GCA_005880175.1 Chloroflexota bacterium | reverse complement strand
GACGAGGAGCTGCGCCGGTACATCGACAGCCGGCGCCGGCAGGTGCAGGAGGTGCGCGGCTCGGCCGTCCACCAGAACGGCGAGTGGGCCGCGGACGGCGCCCTTCACGAGCTCGACCGGATGGAGAGCTGGCTCAACCTCCGGCAGCAGCGCCAGCTGCTCGACGCACGGCTCCAGGAGGCGGCCGCCGGCCCGTTCGTGGCGGAGCCGGAGCGGTGACGGACGATCAGGGGCGGCGGGTCGATCCCGCCGCCCTGTTCCACCCCTGGCCGGCGAGCAAGCGCGGCTGGACGCGCCACCGGGCCGAGCTGGGAAAGCCGACCGCCGAGTGCGTCATCGACGGGGCGGAGCGCGACGCTCGCACTGTCGCGGCTGAGGTCGAGCGGTGGTAAGGCGGCGGACTACGGCGAGCGCGCCCCCGCGCTACAGTCCGCGCCGCAGAGGGGCGACATGCCTGGCGGGGGCTGCCACCTCCGCCAGGCGACGAAGGAGTCCGGAATGAACCTCGCCCACGACTCAGCGGCAGCGCTGCCATTCACCGTGCGCATCGACGCGGCGGAGCTGCGACACGCGATGCGGGTCCGCGGCCTGACCGGCGCCGAGCTATCGCGTAAGGCGGCCGAGCTCGGCTGCAAGGTGTCGCAGGCAACCGTCTCGCACGCCCTGAACGGCCGGCGTATCCACCCAAACACGCTGCGCGCCATCAACGCTGTGCTCCGTGCGGTGGCGCCGCTGAGCGACGTGGAGGCCCTGGTGGCGCGAGATCGTGTGGTCATCGGTCCCGGCATTCAGTGGGGCAGCCGTTCATGAGGCCGAAGCTCGATACGACCGCGCCACTCGACGGCCTAGCACGCGACTGGCTCGCCTCGGTCCGCGCCGGCGGGAAGAGCCCGAGGACGCTGGACTCCTACCGGTGGCCCGTGTACAACCTGCTCCTGCCCGCCTGCCAGGAGGCGGGGATCACGAACCCGGCCGAGATCGATCGGCGATTCCTGGACCGCCTCAACGCTTCTCTGCTCGACTCGCCCCGCTCGTCGGCGTCGGTGCGCTCCTACCTGCGCCAGATCAACGTCTTCCTGCGATGGTGCGAGCGCGAAGGGGAGGGCGCGGCGGCGACCGCGCAGCTCCCCAAGGTGCCGAAGAGGCTGCTCGCCGTGCTGAGTCGCGACGAAATCCAGGCGCTCGAAGACGTGGCGAAGATGGAGCGCGACAAGCTCGTGGTCCGCACCCTGGCCGATGCCGGCCTGCGCCTCGGCGAGCTGCTGTCACTCAGCGTGGACGACATCAAGCAGGACGGCCAGGGATGGGCCATCGAGGTCATGGGCAAAGGAGCGCGTGAGCGCCGGGTACCGATCGCCCCTGCTCTCGGCCGCCGGCTCAGGCGATACGCCGACCGCGGTAGGCCCCGCGACGCTCTGACGGACCGGCTGTTCCTCACCACGAGGCGCAGTGCCCGAACGGGGCACGTCGAGCCCATGGCCAAGCGGACGACGGAGATCATGGTCAAGACGTTGGCCGAGCGAGCGGGGATCGACCCCAAGCGGGTGTGGCCTCACGTGTTCCGGCACTCCTCACGACTCGATGGAGATGGTGATGCTGGCGTACAACCAGCTGCAGCCCGCCGACGCTCTACCCGACGTGATCCGGGCGCTGACGGAGCCCTAGCGCGAATGAACGAACAGAGCCGTGGTCCGAGTGTGGACCACGGCTCTGATGTTCGTCGCCGGTATCGTACATGTGTTCGCGCCCCGTCAACTTGCCAGCCGGGTGACCACGTTCAGTGGCCCATAAATGGACCAGACGTGGACGTATACACGCGCCGATCAGCGCTACCATCCTCCCCGCATGAGCTCTCCACCCCTCCCGCCCATGTGGACCCAGCTCGCCACGAAGCAGCTGCGCCGCCTGACCGAGCGTGCGCCCGGTCAGGCGATCGCGGTGTATGACGCGGTCCAGTGGCTTGCCGGGCGCTCGGCGATGGCCGCGCTCGGTCGTGCCGATCCCGACGGCCGTCGACGCCGGTACTGGCCTGTCCCGCCGCAAGGAGTCTTCTACGCCGTGCGGAACCGACGGCTGTGGGTGCTGGAGATCCGTGACGCGAGGCGACGGCGGGCGCCGTGGTGAACTGCTGCAGGCGGCCCCGCGATTGGAGCCCGGCCCGAGGCTACAGTTCCTCGCCGGTCAGCTCGCGGAGCATCTGGCGCACTTCCTCGTGCTCGACGCCTTCCAACTCGCCAGCCTCCAGCTGACGCTCCATCTCGTCCAGCTCGTCCTTGAGCTCTGGGTACGCCGCGTAGAGCTCAGCGATCTCCTCATCAAGCGGATGCCGGCGCGGGTTGGTCGCCACGACGCCATCCTACGGCGGATTGCAGTAGGTCAGTACCTACTGACCTACTGACCTACTGCACCCAGTGGGTTGGCCGTGCCGCTTCGGCCGTCGTCGTACCGGGCGGGCTTCACTCGCTTTTGCCGGCGATTGCGCTATGGCGTAGCGCCTGACTCCCCGCGATTTACACACCCGACACGGCAGGTTGAAGAAGATCGAACGAGGGTTAGGACGAGTTCAGCCGAAGCTGAAGGAGGAGGGTTGGCTGGGGAGGAAGGATTTGAACCCTCGATCTCCTGATCCAGAGTCAGGCGCCTTACCGCTTGGCTACTCCCCAGTGACTGAGCGGGGACCCATTTTACCCGCCGCATAGCCGCATCGCCCGGGGGCTCGGCCCCGGCTCGGCGGGGCAAGCGCACCCGACGGTCTTTCCCCACACGTTCCCCAGGTCACAGACCGTAGCCTGCTCGCATGACTTCGCCGCTGCCGCCCGGTCAGCTGCTCAGCGTCGCGCGCGCTTTCCGGCCTCTCCACAGCTCCACCGGCGGCCTCTGGTTCGCTTCCGACATGCCCGGCTTCGGGCAGACCTACCGGCTGGACGGCCCTGACCGCTTTCCGGTCCGTCTGGCGGCCTCTCAGGATCGGACCCTTCCCGTCGCCGAGACGCCCCTCGGGCTCCTCGTGCGGCAGGACCATGGCGGCAACGAGACCTGGCAGCTCGCCCTCCTCGACGCCGGCGGCAGCCTCCAGGCCGTCACCCACGACCCCGGGGCCATCCACCGCGACCGCGTGCTCTCCCCTGACGGCCGGCGGGTCGGCCTGTCCTTCAACCCCGGCGGGCAGTCGGACTGGGTGCTCGGTGTTCTCGACCTGGAGACCGGCCAGATCGAGCGCTGGCTCGACCGCGGCGGCAACTGGAGCTGGCTCGCCTGGAGTCCCGACGGCGGCACCGCCGCCGTTGTCGAGGACGTGCCCACCCGCAGCCGCCACAACCGCGCCTACCTCCTCGACCGCGGCGGCGAGCTCCGGCAGCTCCTGCCCGATGCCGTCCTGGTCACCGACGTGACCTGGGCCGGCGACCGGCTCCTCGCGCTCACCGACCTGGACCGCGAGTTCGTCGGCCTCGTCGAGCTCGACGCCGCCGGCGCCCTCACCAGGCGGCTCATCGACGAGGAGCACGACGTCCTCGCGGCCGTCCCCGATCCCACCGGTCGCCGGGTCGCCGTCGTCGTCAACGAGGGCGCGTACGACTCGCTGCGCATCCTCGACCTCGAGACCGCCGTGGCCGAGGCCGAGGCAACCGCCCCCCTCCCCCCCGGCCTCGTCTATGTGGACAACTCGTCAACCCCCGCCGACCACCTCGCCTGGAGCAGCGACGGCACCCGCCTCTTCGTCGCCTGGGAGTCCCCCACCGCCCCCGCCGAGATCTACGAGCTCCCCTCCGGCACTCGCTGGACCCGCGCCGGCGGCGACCCCATCCCCGGCCTGGTCGCCCCGGACAACGCCACCTACCGCACGTTCGACGGCCTCGAGATCCCCGCCCTCCACTACCGCGTGGACGGCACGCCGCGGCCCACGGTGGTGTTCTTCCACGGCGGCCCGGCCAGCCAGTCGAGAGCTCACTTCAACGCCGTCATCGGGGTCTGGCTGGGGGCCGGCATCGACGTGCTGGCGCCCAACGTCCGCGGCAGCACCGGCTACGGCCGCCGCTACTACGAGCTCGACGACAGGGAGCTGCGCTGGGACTCCGTGCGAGACGGCTGCGCCGCCGGCCAGTGGCTCCGCGCCGGGGGCGCCGCCACCCACCTGATCGCCATGGGCGGCTCGTACGGCGGCTTCATGACCCTCGCCGTCCTGGTCGAGGAGCCCGAGCTCTGGGACGCCGCCGTGGACATCGTCGGCGTCGCCGACTGGCACAGCTTCTTCGCCAACACCAGCGGCTGGCGCCGGGCCAACCGCGCCGCCGAGTACGGCGATCCAGCCGGCCCCGACGGCGAGTTCCTGGCCGAGTTCAGCCCCCTCCGCCGCGCCCACCGCATCCAGGCGCCGCTGCTGATCATCCACGGCCGCAACGACGTCCGGGTGCCCGTCTCGGAGGCCGTCCAGATCCACGACGCGGCCCCGGGATCCGAGCTGCTGGTGCTCGACGACGAGGGCCACGGCATCCTCAAGCACGGCAACCGGGTCAGCGTCTACGGCCGCGCGCTGGAGTTCGTCAGGGAGCGGATCAACGCGTGACCGCGCTAATCTCCACCCGGAAGACCCAACCGGACGGTCTGCTCCCCGGGTCGGACCAACTTGGTGAACAGCCCGGAGAGCAGGACACGAGCACGATGGAGATTGATCGCCCAACCCACCCCCAGGACGCGGTCGGTGAACAGCCGGCGGTCCTCGGGATTCCAGTAGGCTCGCCGGATGCGATCCCAGGTCGGCGGGCTGAAGTCGTACGGGACCACGCCCAGCACCCGGCCGTGCCAGGTCCGCTCGGCGCGCGGCTTGGCCGCCTCCTGGGCGACGGCAGCCACCAGCAGCCCGATCGCCACCACCTTCACGACACGCCTCACGGCTGTGGCAGTCCGCATCGACCGATTATCCCGTCGATGAGCGTGCCTCGGGTCGGGCGCTAGTCATGCGCGCGAGAACCAGGTGGCTTCGGTGGCTGCGTCCTGGCCTGGAGGTCAAGCGCTGGATCATCCTGCTGGCCGTCGGCATCCTGATCATCGACCTGGCCGTCGCCTACTTCCTGAAGGACGCCTACCAGAACGCGCCCTGGCCGTCCTGGACGTCCTACATCACCCTCCAGTTCCTCTCCCACGCCCAGCGCGGCGCCGTGTTCCTGGTCTTCGGCATGGCGCTGCTGGTCTTCTCGATCGTCCAGCTCCAGCGCTCCGTCCTGGGCCCGTTCCTGCCCGGCGGCGACCGCAGCGTCGCGGAAGTCATCTACGCGTACCGGACCCGCAGCCGGGGCCCCCGCGTCGTCGCGCTCGGCGGCGGCACCGGGATGTCCACCCTGCTCCGCGGCCTGAAGGAGTACACGTCCAACCTCGCCGCGATCGTCACGGTGGCCGACGACGGCGGGTCCAGCGGGCGGCTGCGCGAGGAGTACCGCATCCTGCCGCCCGGCGACTTCCGCCAGTGCCTGGTGGCGCTGGCCGACGCCGAGCCGCTGGTCAAGCAGCTGTTCAACCACCGCTTCCAGAACGGGTCCCTGAACGGCCACTCGTTCGGGAACCTGTTCATCATGGCCATGTCCGAGGTGACCGGGAACTTCGAGCACGCCGTGCGCGAGTCCGGCCGCGTCCTGGCCGTGCGCGGCGACATCATCCCCTCCACCCTGACCGACGTGACGCTGGTCGCCAGCGTCAACGGCACGATGGTCGAGGGCGAGTCCAAGATCCCGGCCCAGAACGGGCTCATCAGCCGGGTCTTCCTGCGCCCCGACAACCCGGCGCTCAACCCCGAGGCGGCCCTGGCGCTGATGAACGCCGAGGTCATCGTGGTCGGCCCCGGCTCGCTCTACACCTCGATCCTGCCCAACCTGCTCGTGCCGGGCATGGTCGACGCGATCCGCGAGTCACCCGCGCTCAAGGTGTTCGTCTGCAACGTCGCCGAGCAGCCCGGCGAGACTCCCGACTACAGCGTGGACGACTACCTGAGGGTGATCCGCGACCACACGGGCTCGGACCTGTTCGACTTCGCGATCGTGAACTCGAACCTGGAGCACATGCCGACCGGCGGCCAGTCCCAGGTCGTCTTCCACGAGCCCGAGGTGCAGCGCAAGCACCCGACCACGCGCTTCATCGCGGCCGACGTCGTCAACGTCCGCATCCCCTCCCACCACGACCCCGACAAGCTGGCCCGCCTGCTCATCAAGCGGGTCTGGCAGGTGTGAATGCAAGAGGGGGCAGGCCCCCTCTTCCAGAACACCCCCGCTGTCCGGGACGTTCGGGGCGCCTCCGGCGCATCGCTCCGCGTCTGGAATCGACGTCAGGCGATCTCGGGTAGACGGACTCACACACTCGGGCGGAGCCCTTGCTTACGACAGCCAGTGTCCGAACTGGGAGCGCTCCGCCGGGTGCACGGACCGGGCAGAGACGCCGCTAGCGCCGGCGGACGACCACCGTGGCGGCGATCTCCACCGTCACGCCGCGCGGCAGCGAGTTCGTGCCCACTGCCGCCCGCGTGTGCTTGCCGGCGTCGCCGAGCACCTCGACCAGCAGGTCCGACGCGCCGTTGACCACCTGCGGCTGACCGCCGAAGTCGTCGGCCGACAGCACCCAGCCGGTCAGCTGGGCGATCTCCTCGACGTTGTCCAGGCCGGCCGCGGCCTCGATCTGGGCCAGGATGTTCAGCGCGCAGCGGCGGGCCGACTCCTGTGCCACCTCGACGCTGACCTCCGTCGGCACGCGGCCGGTCAGCAGCTCGCCGTCTTTCATCGCCACCTGGCCGGCGATGTACAGGAGGGCCCTGCCGTCCCCGACCGGGACCAGCCGCGTGGGGACGTACGACGCCATTGGAGCGGGGGCGGACGGGAGCTCATAGCCGAGGCCGCGGAGACGGTCGAGCGGTGTGGTCACGACTGCGAAGCCTATCCCACCCGGCCCCGGCGGACGTAGGCGGCCAGCGCCGCCACCACCGCGACCAGGGCCGCCAGGCCGACCAGGACGAAGGGCATCTCCGGCTGCGTCAGCACCGCGCGCCAGAGGGGCTGGGCGGCCGCGGCCGGGGCGGCCGCGGCCGGCGGCGAGGCGGTCGGGGCCGGGCCGGCGACCACGCCGGACGGCGGCCCCCCGGCGTCCCGGTACGTCCACAGCGCGACGGCGTGGTCGGCCGGCCGGAACGTCGCCACCAGGAGCCGCGGCACGTCGTCGCCCGTGACGGCGAGAGCGGTCACCTCGGGCGCGGGCGGCGCCAGCGCCGTGAAGTGGGCGCCGCCGTCCGGCGAGGCCCACAGGCCGCCCCGGTCGGACCCGCCCCCGTCGCTGGCCGCGTACAGCCGCTCCGGATGGCGCGGCGACGCGGCGAGGGCCGAGAAGTCCGTGCCGGGCAGGACGCCGCCGCCCGTGACCTGCTGCCACGTGGCGCCCTCGTCCGCCGACGCGAAGAGGCCGGCGTTGGTGCCCATCAGCAGCGGGCCGCCGGTCGCGGCGGGCGCCGCCAGCGCCGTGACCATGCTGCTCCCGGCGACCGCCGCCGCCCCGCCCGGCCCGGTCACGCCGGTGGCGGCCGCCCACGTCCGGCCCGCGTCCCCGCTCATGTACAGCGGCAGGGCCTCCGATCCCTGCGAGGCGTCGCCGCCGGCCGCGACCGCGTCGCCCGAGGCGGCCAGCGCGCTCACGCGGACCTGGGACAGGCCGGCCGGCGCCCACGGGCCGCCCGCCCGGCTCACCAGCACGCCCTCGTCCGTGCCCGCCAGCGCGGCGCCGCTGACGAACGCGAACGCGCGCACGGTCCGCGCCTCCGTCCCCGCCTGCCGCTGCCAGCTGACGCCGTCGTCGGCGCTCAGCCAGACGCCGGCGCCCCGGGTCCCCGCCAGGACGACGCCCGGCCGGCCCGGGTCGAACGCCAGCGCCGACACGCCCCGGCCCAGCCCGGACCGGACCGCCCGCCACGTCGCGCCGCCGTCGTCGCTGCGGAGCACGGCGCCGCCGGACGTCCCCGCGAGCAGGCGGTGGCCGTCGGCCGGATCGGTGGCCAGGGCGAACACGGGCCCGTCCTGCCGCACCGGCAGCGCGCCCAGGGGCGCCCAGACGTCGTCGGAACCGGCGGCGGCGATCGAGCTCGCCGCCAGCGCCCACACGCCAGCCATGCATCCGGTCGCGAGACGACGGAGAGAAGACCGCGACACTGGGCCCGGATTATGCATCGGGGCGGCTCCCGGGCCGGTCTCTCGAACGGTGAAAGGGTGCCTCACTGAGAGGGTGTATCTGCGTAGAATCGGTCGCCGTGGCGGGGCAGGCAGCCGCGGCCCTCCGAGCCGCCCTCACCTGTTTGAAGCGCATCGGCGTCGAGCCGGAGACCGCACCGCCCTCGCTCGTGGCCACGGTGGCACTGGTGCCGCCGGTCGCCGCCGGCGCCATCTTCTTCCGTCTGGTGGCGCTGGAGGCGGTGGTCATCGCGGTGGGGGCCGGTCTCCTCGCGCACCTCGCCGCCCGCCTGCTGGGCCAGCCGCTGGACGGCACCCCCCTCCTCCCCGCGCTGGTCGCCGTGGCCCTGGTGGGCTCCGGCGCCACGGTGTTCCCGCCGCCCGCCTGCAGGTCGGCCTCCTCGCCTACGCCGCGGTCCTGCTCCTCTCGCGGGGCGCCCCGGCGATCTACATGTCCCCCGACGGCGTGCAGACGTCCGAGCCGATCCGCCTCTGGCTGCAGCTCGGCGACAAGGCGCCGTTCGACCCGGTGCGGCTGTACGTGGGCAACGTGGCCGGGCCGGTGCTGGCGACGTCCATGCTGGCGGTCGCCGTGGGCGCCGCCTGGCTGTGGTACTCGCGCCGCCTGAGCCTGCTC
Organism: Chloroflexota bacterium; assembly: GCA_005880175.1. Next base: position 42,862 of record VBJR01000023.1, on the reverse strand, counting down.
GTGGTACTCACGTTCGTGGCCGGCGCGCTGGTCCCGATCGCGGTCGAGCGCTGGTCACTCGGCTACCAGCTCGCCAGCGGTCCCCTGTGGTTCGTGGCCGCGCTCGTGCTGGCGGACCGCCACATGCTGCCCGCGTCGGGCGTCGGGCGCCCGCTGCTGGGCTTCCTGGCCGGCGCGCTCGCGCTCGCCGTGCGCGCGCGCGGCTTCGCCATCGAAGCGTCCGTGGTGGCGGTGGCGGGCATGCAGGCGCTCAACGTCGGCCTGCAGGGCCTGGACTGGGTTCGCCACCACCGCGAGGAGAGCGCCGCGCGCCTGCGCGACCTCCGCGACGGAGCGCTGGCGCTGGGGCGGCCGCGCCGGCCCCGGCCCGCGGACTAGGTCACCCGGCCGGGGTCCGCCGCCAGCGCCAGGTGCTCGCCGGCCGCCACCAGGCGGCGCATCCGGTCCAGCGCGTCCCAGACCTCCGCGAACCGAGTGTACGCGGGCGCCGGGCACAGCCGGACCAGGTCGGGCGGCCGGAAGTCCGGCACCACGCCGGCCGCGACCAGGGCGCGGCTGACCCGGCTCGCCTCGGGATGGGCCAGCGACACGTGGCCAGAGGGCCACGACCAGCTCGGTCAGCGCGACCGACCGGGCCCGCAGCCGCTCGATCCCGGCCTCCGCCAGCACCGCCACGCCGGTGCCCACGGGGACCAGCGACAGCATCGGCGGCGTGCCGACGGCGAAGCGCCCGATGCCGGGCGCAGGGTCGTACGCGGGCCCCATCCGGAACTGCTCGCGCTGGCCGAACCAGCCCCAGATCGGCTGCCGAAGCCGCTCCTGCAGGTCGCGGCGCACGTACAGGAACGCCGCGGCGCCGGGCCCGGCGTTGACGTACTTGTACGTGCAGCCGACCGCCAGGTCCACGCCCCAGCGGTCCAGCTCGACCGGCAGCGCCCCGACCGAGTGGCAGAGGTCCCACAGCACGAGCGCGCCCGCCGCGTGCGCGGCGGCCGTGATCCCGGCCACGTCCGCGACGGCGGCCGACAGGTACGAGACGTGGGAGAGGGAGACCAGCGCGACCTCGGAGTCCAGCGCCGCCGCGACCTCGCCCGGGCCGAGCAGGCGCAGCTCCAGGCCGCGGGCCGCCGCCAGTCCCTCCAGCACGTAGCGGTCGGTCGGGAAGTTGTCGGCGGTGGTCAGGACGACGCGCCGGCCCGGGCGGGCGTCCAGCGCGGCCGCCGCCAGCTTGTACAGGTTCACGGACGTCGAGTCGCCGACCGCCACCTGGCCCGGCGCGGCCCCCAGCAGCGTCCGGCCCAGTTGGTCGCCGACCCGCTCGACGTGCTCGATCCAGCCCAGCCAGGAGCGGACCAGGCCGCCGCCCCACTCGTCGCGGAGCAGGCGGTCCACCGCCTCGATCGTCGCCCGGGGCAGGCGGCCCAGCGAGTTGCCGTCCAGGTACAGCGGGCCGGCCTCGTCCACGACGAACCGGTCGCGCAGCCAGGCCAGGTCGTCGGTCGCGTCCAGCCGCTCGGCGCCGGCTCGCCGCAACCGGCCGCGCCTACCCGGCCGCCTTCAGGAAGTCCGGCCGGCCCCGGACGACGAACTGGTCGCGGCGCGGCCCCACGCCGATCAGCTCGATCGGCGCGCCGCACAGCTCCTCGACCCGCTCGACGTACGCCCGGCAGTTGGGTGGCAGGTCCAGCCAGGACCGGCAGTCCCCGATCGGCTGCTCCCAGCCCGGCATCGTCTCGTAGCGCGGCTCGCAGTGCTTGAGGTGCGAGATGTTCGCCATCGGATGGTCGTGGAACTCGCCCCGGAAGTCGTAGCCGACGCAGACCTTCAGCTCCGGCATCTCGTCGAGCACGTCCAGCTTGGTCAGCGCGACGGACGTGGCGCCGTTGACGCGGCTGGCGTAGCGCGCGACGGCGCCGTCGAACCAGCCCACCCGGCGGGCCCGCCCGGTCACCGTGCCGAACTCGTGGCCGCGCTCCCGGATCGCGTCGCCGACGTGGTCCTCCAGCTCGGTCGGGAACGGCCCGTAGCCGACGCGGGTGGTGTACGCCTTGACGACGACGAGCGAGCTGTCGACGCGGGTGGGCGGCACCCCGGCCCCGGTGCACAGGCCGCCGGCCGTCGTGTTGGAGCTGGTCACGTACGGGTACGTGCCCGAGTCCAGGTCGAGCATGGTCGCCTGGGCGCCCTCCAGCAGGATGTTCGCGCGCCGGTCGAGCGCCTCCTGGACGATCGGGAACGTGTCGCGGATGTACGGGTCCAGCGCCCGGGCGTAGCCCAGGTACTCCTCGATCATCCGGTCGTAGTCGAACGACTCCTCGCCGTACAGGTCGCGCAGGACCGGGTTCTTGACCTGCCCGATCACGAAGTCGAGCTTCTTGCGCATGAAGACCTCCTTCTGGAGGTCCCCGATCCGGAAGCCGATGCGCCGGATCTTGTCCGCGTACGCCGGGCCGATGCCGCGCCAGGTGGTGCCCAGCCGGTCGTCGCCCCGGGCCGCCTCCTCGAGCTGGTCGAAGAGCGGGTGGTAGCTCATGACCAGGTGGGCGCGCTCGGAGATCACGAGGTTGGACGGCTCCATGCCGCGCTCGCGCAGCTGCTCGATCTCGCGGATCAGCACGCGCGGGTCGGCGACCACGCCGTTGCCGATGACGCACGTGACGTCGGGGTGCAGGATGCCACTGGGCATGAGCTGGAACTTGAACTCGCCGTGCTCCGTGACGACGGTGTGCCCGGCGTTGTTGCCACCCTGGGCGCGGATGACCATGTCGGACCGCTCGGAGAGCAGGTCCACGATCTTGCCCTTGCCCTCGTCACCCCACTGGCCGCCGACGACGAGTATGACCACGGGCCGTTATTAAACCGTCTTCCGGCCGGCCCCGTCACGCCATTCGCCTAAGGTTTGCCGGATGAGGTGTGAGTGGGCCGGCGAAGACCCCCTGATGGTCGGCTACCACGATCAGGAGTGGGGCGTCCCGGCCCGCGACGACCGGACGCTGTTCGAGTTCCTGACCCTGGAGGGCGCCCAGGCCGGGCTGAGCTGGATGACGATCCTGCGCAAGCGCGAGGGCTACCGGCGGTCGTTCGCCGGCTTCGACCCGGAGGCGGTCGCCCGGTTCACGGACGCCGACGTGGACCGGCTGCTGGCTGACGCCTCGATCGTGCGCAACCGGGCCAAGATCACGTCCGCGATCGCGAACGCCCGCGCCCTGCTGGCCGTGCGCGAGGAGCGCGGCAGCTTCGCGGAGCACCTCTGGTCGTTCGTGGACGGCCGCGCGCTGCAGCCGGGCCGGGACGCGCTGTCCGACCTGCCGGCGGAGACGCCGGAGGCGCGGGCGATCAGCCGGGACCTGAAGCGGCGCGGCTTCGGCTTCGTGGGACCGACGATCATGTACTCGCTGATGCAGGCATGCGGGCTGGTCAACGACCACGTCACCGGCTGCTTCCGCTGGGACGAGCTCTCCCGAGCGTAGGCTTTCCTCTCCCCTGACATCTCCGCTAGGATTCGGTGTCGGGTCCGCTTGACTGTTGAACCGGAAGGAGTGACCAACCATGGCTGAAAATGGCATCGCGCCCGGCACCCCGAGCTGGGTCGATCTGAGCAGTCCCGACGTGGACGCGTCCGTGCAGTTCTACGGCGCCCTGTTCGGCTGGACGGCCGACGAGGGTTCGCCGGAGTTCGGCGGCTACCGGATGCTCCGGTCCAACGGCAAGATGGTCGCCGGCGTCGGACCGATCATGAACCCGGGCCAGCCGCCGGTGTGGACCACGTACGTGAGCGTGGACGACGCCGCGGCGACGTCGGAGAAGGCGAAGCAGGCCGGTGGCCAGGTGCTGATGGAGTCGATGGAGATCGGCGACTCCGGCCGCATGGCGATGCTGCAGGACCCGACCGGCGCGGTGGTCGGGCTGTGGCAGCCGAACCAGCACAAGGGCGCCGAGGTCTTCAACACGCCGGTGTCGCTGACGTGGAACGAGCTGTCCACGCGCGACCCGGAGGCCGCCAAGGGCTTCTACAGCTCGGTGTTCGGCTGGGACCCGCACACGCACGAGGGCGAGGAGCCGTACACGGAGTGGCACCTGCGGGGGAAGTCCATCGGGGGCATGATGAGGATGCCGGCGCAGGTGCCGGCCGCCGTGCCGCCGTTCTGGCTGTCCTACTTCACGGTGGCGGACACCAACGCCACGGTGAGCAAGGCGCAGGAGCTGGGCGCCACGGTGATGATGCCGGCGATGGACATCCCGCAGGGGCGGTTCGCGGTGCTGACCGACCCGGCGGGCGCGACGTTCGCGGTCATCGGGCCGACGCCTCAGTAGGGGCTCATCGCCATCAGGGGGTCGCTCGGCACTCGTCGAGCGACCCCTGGTCGGCGGGGCCGTGGCTGGGCGGCCGAGTTCGGGCGAAGGGGGCGCTCCGCGCCGCCCTGTTGCCAGCCTGGCAGGCGATTGCCGGGCGTAAAGGCTTCCCTACGGCGCTGGCGCGGCCTTGACGCCCTCCCGTCGCTGCTTCTGACACAGTTACAGCACATACAAGGGACGTTAGCCGGCTAATGAGGGCCGTTGGTGCACCAGCGGCCCGTTCGCGACCCTCCGAAAGGGCCGTTGGCCGGCCAGCGGCCCTTTCGGGCCCGGCCGGGCGACCGGACAGGGCCAACCGCCGGCGAATGTGCCTGCCTACGGCTCCCAAGGGGGCGATTTGCCGGCGGATGGCCCCCTCGGAACGACCGGCTGCTGACGGGAGGGGGTCCAGGCCGCGCAGCGCCGCAGGGAAGCCTTGACCCCCGTCTGCTCACTGCCAGGCTGGACCCAGGGAGGCGCAGCAGCGCCCCCTTCGCCCGAACTCGGCCACCCAGGTGTCGCCCCGCCGACCAAGGCGGAGCCCCGGCCGACCAGCGGCCCCCTCAGGACGCGCGCGAGCGCTCCACCACCGCCAGGTCGCGCAGGGCCGCGGGGTCCTGCTCCAGCTGCCGGCGGCTGACCTTGCCCGTCGGGCCGGTCGGGACCCGGTCCACCACCACCAGCCGGCGCGGCCGCCGGGTGCGGCCCAGGTGCGCCTCGCACTGCCGCATCAGGGCGTTCGCCAGCTCGGCCGGCTCGGCCCCGGGCCGGGCGGTCACGTACGCGACCGGGCACCGGCCCAGCACCTCGTCGGGCCGGCCCACGACCGCGGCCTCCGTCACCGCCGGGTGCGACCGGAGCACGTCCTCGATCTCCCGCGGGTAGATCTTCTCGCCGCCGCAGTTGATCACGTCGTCCGCCCGGCCCGTCAGGAACACGAAGCCCCGTTCGTCCAGGTGGCCGACGTCGCCGGTGACCAGCCAGCCCTCGTCGTTCCGGGCCGGCCGCAGGCGCTGGGCCGCCCCCGGCTCAACGTAGTGGCGGACGACGTCCTGGCCCCGGATCTGGACCGAGCCGGCCACGCCGGGCGGGCACGGCAGGCCCTCCTCGTCCACGACCCGCAGGGCCAGGCCGACCGGCAGCCCCGCCGACCCGCGCCGGCGCTCGGTCGCGGCCAGCGGGTTGGCCGTCACCTGGCTCGCCGCCTCCGTCATGCCGTAGGTCTCCAGCACCGACACCCCGGTGTTGGCCTCGAACCGGGCATGGACGGGGGGCGGCAGCGGCGCCGACGCCGAGCGGGCGAACCGGATCCGGGCCGCCGTGTCGCCGTCGGGGCCGGGCGCGTCGGCGAGGATCGCCAGCACGGCAGGGACGGCGTTCAGCCACGTGACCCGCCAGCTGGCGAGCAGCGCCCAGAAGTCGGTGCGGTGGAACCGCCGGTCGATGACCAGGCCCGAGCCGGCGACCAGCGCCGACAGCAGCCCGACCACCTGGGCGTTGACGTGGAACAGCGGCAGCGGCGAGTAGCCCAGCTCCTCGGGCCCGAGCCGGTGGTGCGCGGCCACGCGGCCCGCGACCGCCAGCAGCTGGCGCTCGGACAGCGGCACGATCTTGGGCGTGCCGGTCGTGCCGCTGCTGGACAGGAGCACAGCGGGGGGCGCCGACGCCGGCCACGGCGCTCGCGCGCCGGCCGGGATGCCCCGCCGCGGCGGCCCGTCCCGCAGCTGCCACACCGGGCACTCGCCCGCGGCCATCTCGGGCAGGTCGGTCACCACCAGGTCGAGCGCGAGCTGGGCCGCCTGCCGGGGATGGTCGGGGCCGGCCTCGGGATTGAGCGTCGCCACCGTCACGCCGGCCGCGAGCAGCCCCAGGTACGTGGTGGCGAAGTCGAGGGGGTCGTCCACCGCGAGGCCCACGCGGCGCGTCCACGCCCGGGCCGGGCCGGAGAGGGCGGCGCCCCACTCGGCGGTGCGCCGGCCCAGCTCGGCGTACGTCAGGACGCGGCCGTCCTTCCCGACGCCCAGGGCCAGGCGGTCGCCCGCGCCGCGGGCACGGAGCGCGACGAGGTCCGCGATGCTCGTGGTCGTACCGCGGTGTTCAGTCAATCGCCGGTCCCTCCACCTCATGACCACCCGGGATGGCGCAAGCAAGGGCTTCGCCCGAGTGTGCGAGTCCGTCTTCCCGAGTGCTCCAGGCGCCGGCCTTCAGACCCGGAGGGATGCGCCGCAGGCGCCCCAAGTGTCCTGGATAGAGGGGGGGTTCCGGAAGGGGGGGCCTGCCCCCACTTGCCTGGATGCTCAATACATCATCCGGGGGTCGTGGTAGTACTTGAACTCGAGCAGGTTGTTCGAGGGGTCGCGGAGCACGAACGTCAGGTGCTCCTCGACCAGGCCGCCGAAGCGGGTCTCCACGTCGCGGTAGACGTCCACGCAGCGCCGGCGCGCCAGGGCGAGCAGGCGGTCGAAGTCGTCCCGCTCCCGGAACGTCACGCCGAAGTGGCGCGGGTACATGTCCGGATCGCGGTCCCACCCGTCGGACAGGTGGCAGACGATCTGGTCGCCGAAGAAGTCCAGGGTGATCCGGTCCGGGTAGCGCCGGGCCAGCTTGCAGCCCAGCTGCTCCACGTAGAAGCGGTGGGTCTCGTCGAGGTCCCGCGCCGGGATCGCGAGATGAAAGACGTCGCGTGTGTCACGCAAGCGCAAGTCCCTCCAGGAGCGTGTCGGCGCGCAGGCCCAGGCGCAGGGTCTCCAGGCCGACCACGTCGGCCATCGCCACGTTGCCCAGGTTCACGTCCGGCCCGAGGCGCCGGATGAAGTACGTTTGCAGGTCCTTGGTCGGCGCCTCGAACACGACCTTCCGCACGTCGAGGCCGGACGCGATGATCGCGTCCACCGCCTCCTGGCGGGGCCGGCCGTCCGGCGTGCAGATGCCGCTGCGGCCGCTCTCCCTGGCCTCGGTCAGCACCAGGCTCGCGCCGGCCTCCAGGTCGCCGCGGATGCCCTCGACCCAGTCGTCGGGCGTCAGCTCGCCCGATCGCTCCGCGTCCTTGAAGCCGACCTCGCTGATCACGTCGAAGTCGCGGCCGAGGGCGGCGACGTACGCCATCTTCTCGGCGCTCGACATCGTGATGGTCCCGTTCGAGACCTCCACCCACCGGCACCCGTGCAGGTGGCAGAAGGAGCGGAAGCCCTCGAACCGGCTCTGCAGCACGAACTTCTCGAACAGCGTGCCGCCGAAGAAGAACTCGACGTGGTTGCGGCGCAGGCACATGACCTTGCGCTCCAGCTCGCGGGTGACGAGCGCCGTGCCCCACCCGAACTTGACGAAGTCGATCAGGGGCGCGTGGCTCTCGATGACGTCCTCGAACAGGCCGGTCGCGGCGCCGGGGTCGATCACGATGCTGAAGCCGGACCGGCGCGGCTTGCGCTGCCGGCTCGGGAGGTCCAGGGTCTCCTCGATTCCCGTAAGCGCCGTGCTCATGGATCCATTACAGGAAGCGGACCCGAAGTGTTGTCCGAGAGCCAGGTTAGAAATCCCCGAGAGCCCGTCGCTCATGACACGGTGCTTACGAAGTTCCACACCACCAGGCCGGCTGGCGGCGTCGTGGCGTCCCCGGCCGGCCAGTAGTGGCCGCCGGCCGCGTACGTGGCGACCCGCCGCCGCAGCCGTCCCGCTGCCGCCACGTCGCCACCTCGCGGGTGACCGGCGTGAGCACCACGCCGTTGGCGGTGAGCGGCCCGTCTCCCGGCGCGTACGGGAGCTCGGGGTCGTCCTTGACGGCGACCTGGAGGAGCGGCACCGGCGAGCCCGGCGGACACGCCGTCATCGGCAGCGCCAGCACGACGGCCACGCTCGCGTACAGGTCGGGCCGGTCGCACGCCATCCGGTACGCCATCTTGCCGCCGTTGCTGTAGCCGACCAGCGAGACGCGGTTGGGGTCCACGCCCGGGTCGGCGCCGACGCGCTGGGCGACGGCGGCCAGGAACCCCACGTCGTCCAGGTCGTGGAGTTGCGCGGCGCCGCAGCACAGGCCCGCGTTCCAGGACTGCGCGTAGCCGACCGGGTAGACCAGGATGACCTGGCCGGCCGACGCGAGCGGGAGCAGGCCGTCGCGCGTCTCCTCGTAGCCGATGTCGGAGTTGACGCCGTGGAGGAACACGATCGCCGGCAGGTGCGCCGCCGCCGGGTGCGCCGGCCGGATCACCTGGTAGCTGCGGACCAGGCCGGCGACCGAGACGTCGTCCACGGTGGCCGTGGTGTCCGGCGGGGCCGGCGGCGCCGACGCGGCCGCCAGCGCGGCGGAGAGCGGCGCGGTCGGCAGCAGCACGCCGCCGGCCGCCGCCCCCGGCGCGGCCATCCGCACCGACGACAGGTCGAGCCAGCTCACCGCGGCCGCCACCGCCAGGCCGATCGCCAGCGTGCGCATCCCCTGCATGGCCCAGGTGGGCCGGTGGCCCACCGGCCGCACCGCCTGCCGGCCCGCGAACGGCAGGCTCAGCGGCGTGCGACGGGCCACCGCCACGACGACCCAGGTGATCGCGAGCACGAGCGGCAGGATGCCCAGGAGGCCGATCAGGAGCGTGAACCGCGCCGGCAGGTCCAGGAGCGCCGTGAACAGCCCCGTGACGCCGGCCACCGCCAGCAGGCCCTGCAGGACCAGCGGATGCGCGAGGTAGATCCCGAAGGACGCGTCCGAGGCGGCCCGGATCGCGTGCACGAGCGGCGCGGGCTGGACCCGGGGTCCCCGGGAAATCGCGGTGGCGGGGTGCGGATTTCCCGGGGTGGGGAGCCGGTCGGCCCACCAGACGCCGAGCCCGAACAGGCCGAGCACGACGGACAGGCTCTCCACGGTGACCGCTGGCTGGAACACCTCGCTGGCCTGGAGCGGCGGGAGCAGCCGGAACGCGATGTCGTAGCCGAAGCTGGCGAGGCCGGCGAGCACGCCGGCGGCCGCCAGCCCGACGACCACGGCCCGATGATGCCGGACCCAGTCCGTCACGTCGCCGAGCCGGACCGCGAGGATCGCGCCCGCGAGCACGTACAGCTGGTAGCTGGGCAGCAGCGCGTCGGGATGCTCCATCCACCACCCCAGCGGGCCGCCCGGCCGCAGGCGGTAGTGGATCGCCGCGGTGAACGCGAGCTGGAGGCCGGCGCTGGCGGCCAGCACCAGCCAGTGGTACCCCCGGGTGGCCCGGACGAACGCCAGCAGCGGCGGGAACACCAGGTACAGCTGCATCGTGACGAGCAGGAAGTACAGGTGGTAGCGGGCGCCGGCGTCGACCAGGTCGATCGCGAGCTGGCGCAGCCCCGGCCACAGCCCGCCGGCCGGCCCGTCGGCGAGGAAGTAGACGACCGTCCAGGCCACGTAGGGCGTCGCGACCAGCCAGTAGCGCCGGGCCCAGAAGCGGCCGAGCGACCAGCGCTCGCGCGCCGCGTACGCGTAGGTGAGCACCAGCGCGGTGATGAGGACGAACACCTCGCGGTTGACGTGCAGCAGGACCGTCGCCGCCCCGGCCGGGACGCTGGTCGGCTTGTTCGTGCCCGTGACCACGTGCACGGCGATGACGCCGGCGACCGTGAGCACGCGCATGAGATCGACGCCGTCGAGATGGCGGGCCGGCCGGGAGTCCACGACGGTCAATCCAACCAGGACACCCCCGACGGGCGTGCGAGAGTTCCGTAAGAGTTCGGTAAGAGCACCTGCTACTGGGCCGCGGCCGCTTCCTCGGTCGCCCACCGCGGCAGGGCGATGTCCACGCCGAAACCGCCGCCGGCCACGTTCCGCGCCTGGACCGTCCCGCCGTGCCGCTCGATGACGTGGCGGGCGATGGCCAGGCCCAGCCCGGTCCCGTGCCCGCGGCGCGCCGGGTCGACGCGGAAGAACCGGTCGAAGACGCGGGGCAGCACGTCGGGGGACACCCCGGGCCCGGTGTCCCGCAGGGCGAACTGGATCGCGTCGCCGTGGGCCGTCGCGCTGAAGATCACGCGGGCGGACTCGGGCGTGTGGCGGGCCACGTTGTCGAACAGGGCGCGCAGGGCGCGCAGCACCAGGGCCCGGTCGGTGCGGCCGGGGCCGAGCGTGGCGCTCGCGTCGGTGTCCACCTCCCGCGGCGCGCAGATGCGCTCGGCGTCGTCCGCGGCGTCGGCGAACACGTCGTCCCAGTCCACCTCGGCCAGCTCGATGCGGCCCTCGGCGTCCGTGCGCGCGAGCTGGAGCAGGTCGTTGGTCAGGCGGGCCATCCGGCGCGCCTCGATGAGCAGCTCGGCCAGGCACTCCTCGCGCTGCTCCGGCGTCGCCTCCGGGTGCTCGAGGAGCGTCTGGGCGTCGTTCAGGATCACGGTGAGCGGCGTCCGCAGCTCGTGGGACGCGTCCGCCACGAACTGGCGCTGCCGGCTGAGCGTCTCCTCCAGCTCGCGGTACACCGTCTGCAGGCGGTCGAGCGAGGCGTTGAACGCCATCGAGAGGCGGGAGATCTCGTCCCGCGTGCCGGGCACGGGCAGGCGCTCGGCCAGGTCGCCCGGGCCGATCGTCTCCGCCGCCCTCGTCAGCTGCGTGACCGGGTCCAGGCCCCGGCCGGCCACGATCCAGGCCAGGCCGAGCGCCGACAGCAGGGCCAGGCCGCCGCCCGCCAGCAGGATCAGCCGGAGCGTCTGGAGCGTGGAGTCGAGGCCGTCCACCGAGCGGCCGACGCTCAGGATCAGGGGCGCCGGACCCGGGTCCGCGTGCTCCAGGCCCGCCGTCGTGTTCACCGGGACCACGGTCAGGCGGTAGCGGGCACCGGGGCGGCCGACCGTGGCGGTCGAGGAGACGCCGGCCAGCGCCCGCTGGCGCGCCGACTCCGGGAGCGGCACGGAGAGGCCCGTCGCGTTGGGGCTCCGGTCGAGCTCCGTGCCGTCCCCGTCGTACGCGATCACGAACGTGTCCGGGCCGCCGAGCAGGACCCGCGACAGCGGCACGGGCGGCCCGAGGTCGGGCCGGTTGACCCGCCGGACGATGACCGTGGCGTACTGCTGGAGCGCCGTGTCCGTGTCGCCGTACAGGCGCTGGGAGAGGACGACGTACACCCCGGTCCCGAACAGGCCGACCACGACGAAGGCGGCGACCGCCGACAGCACGGCCAGCCGGAGCCGGAGCGACATCAGGCCGGCCAGGCGGACGCGGAAGTCGGTGAGCATCACTCGGGGCGGAGGACGTAGCCGACGCCGCGAACCGTGTGGACCAGGCGCGGCTCGCCGGCCGCCTCCAGCTTCGTCCGCAGGTAGCGCACGTACACGTCCAGGACCCGGCTGTCCTGGTAGCCCCAGATCGCGGCCAGCAGCCGGCTGTGCTGGATCACCTCGCCCGGGTGCCGCATCAGGAACCGCAGCAGCTCGAACTCCCGCGGCGTCAGCTCGACCAGGCGCTGGCCGCGGTACACGGAGTGCGCGCGGTCGTCCAGCACCAGGTCGGCGACCTGGTACGTCCGCGGACCGTCCTGCGACCGCCGCCGCAGGAGCGCCCTGATGCGCGCGAGCAGCTCGTCCTTCACGAACGGCTTCACCAGGTAGTCGTCGGCGCCCGAGTCCAGGCCCTGGACCTGGGCGGAGGTTCCCTCGCGGGCGGTCAGCATCAGGATCGGCACGTCGTTGACCTCGCGCAGCCGCCGGCACACCTCCACGCCGTCCATGCCGGGCAGCATGAGGTCCAGGATGACCAGGTCGGGCAGCTCGTCGAGCGCCGCCTCCAGGGCCCCCGTCCCGTCGCCCGCCTCGCGCACCTGGTAGCCCTCGAACGCCAGCGTCCGCCGCAGGGAGGCCCTGATGTGCGCGTCGTCGTCGACGATCAGGACCTTGGACACAACACGGATGGTACGGAGCCGCTACGTCGCCGGTTCCCGCGACACCTGGATCCCGTCGGCCTGGAGGATCAGCGACGCGAGCTCGGCATGCCCGCGGTCGTTGGGGTGGAACAGGTCGCCGGGCCCCTGGTACGTCGGCCGGCCGGCCGGCCCGTGGTTGGCGGCGTCCATGTACGCCGCCGACAGGTCGACGTAGCGGCCGTGGGCGGCGTCGCACTGCGTCCGCGCCGCGGCGTCGTAGTCCACCGCCGGGACGCCGAGCCGGTTCTTCCCGTTGGGGTCCAGCCACGCCCCGAGGCAGATCAGCTCCGCCCTGGGCGACGCGACGCGCAGGCGGTCGAGCAGCTCCGCGTACGCGGCCGAGTACCGGTCCAGGGGCACGTCGCGCACGAAATCATTGGTGGCGATCTGCACGACCACGACGTCGCTCGGGGCGGTGAGGTTCCAGGCGGCGGCGTCCTCGGCCGTGACGCCCGGCCGGGCCAGGACCCGGACCTGGACCGGCCGGCCCTCCGCCAGGCCCTTCGCGACGAGCGCGGTGTACGCGTGGGCCTTGCTGGACGCGAACCAGCCGTCCGTCACGCTCGCGCCGACGAACAGCACGCGGACGGAGGAGGTCTCCACGGCGGCGCCGACGGCCTGGGTTCCGCCGCGCGCGCCCGGGCGCGTCGATGCGGTGGTGGTCGTGGTGCTGTGTCGCGCGACGGTCCGCGTGCCCGCCAGCACCCGGGTGCCGCCGCAGGCAGCCGCACCCAGCGTCATCAGCAGGACGAGCGGGATGAGTCTGGCGCGCATTCCCTCAGCGCGCATTGTCGAGGATCAGAGGGGCAGAAGGCATGGGCGACGTCGGGCGGCCTCGGGACCTCTGGCGTTCGACGCGTGGCGCGTGGCTCACGCAGGTCCAAACGCCGCCGCGGCGCTCGGGGCACGCGGCGGGCCGCTCATCGGCGTCAGGCCTCGCGCGGATCGCCGGTCGCCGGGTCCGCCGCCCCGAGGACCGCGGCCAGCCGGGTGAGCGGGGAGCCCATCCGCGGCGCGACATGCGGCGATCGGGCGCCGGGGTGCGGAGCACCCAGCGGGCGGACAATGCCCTCCGGGCGTCGGGTCAGGCGGCTACCGCGCCGGCCTCACTCCGGACCCACGACCTCGGGCCGCCGCCGCTCCAGGTTCTCGAAGCGGGTCAGCTCCTTGCGGAAGATCAGCTCCACCATGCCGGTGGGGCCGTTGCGGTGCTTGGCGACGATGACCTCGGCGATGCCGGGCTTCTCGCTCTTCTCGCGGTTGTAGTAGTCGTCCCTGTAAAGAAACATGACGATGTCGGCGTCCTGTTCGATCGAACCCGATTCGCGCAGGTCGCTGAGGATCGGGCGCTTGTCCGGCCTGGCCTCGGGGGCGCGGGAGAGCTGGGAGATCGCGATCACGGGGATGCTGAGCTCGCGGGCGATGCCCTTCAGCGCCCGCGAGATGGCCGACACCTCCTGCACCCGGTTCGAGTCGCCGCCGCGCTCGCGGCCGCTCATGAGCTGGAGGTAGTCGAGCACGATCAGCTCGATCCCCTCGCGGCTGCGCGCCTGCCGGGCCTTGAGCCGCATGGTGAGGTCGTCGAGGGTGGGCGAGTCGTCGATGAAGATGGGCGCGTCGCCAAGGGGCCCGAGCGCCCCGGCCAGCCGCTCGTACTCGACGTCGCTGAGCGTGCCCCGATGCAGCCGCTGGGCGTCGATGCGCGCCTGCTCGCAGAGCATGCGCTCGACGAGCTGCTCCTTCGACATCTCGAGGCTGAAGATGGCGACGGGCTTCTTCTGCTCGACGGCGGCATGGAGCGTCACGTTCAGCACGAAAGACGTCTTGCCCATAGAGGGACGGCCGGCGATGATCGCCAGGTCGGCGGCCTTGAAGCCGTTCGTCATCCGGTCCAGGTCGTGGAAGCCGCTCGGGATCCCGATCACTCCCCCGCCCGACGCCATCTGCGCGTCGATCCGGTCCATCGCCGGCTTCAGCAGGCCATAGATGTGCTCCATGCCCGAGCCGACCTTGTCGTCGGAAATCGCGTAGACGTGCGCCTGGGCGGTGTTGACCGCCTCCTCCGCGTCCAGCGCGTCGTCGTAGCCCAGCGCCGAGACGTGCGTCCCCGCGGAGATCAGCCTCCGCTTGTACGCCTTGTCCTTGACGATCCGGGCGTAGTGCTCGACGTTGGCGGCCGTCGGCACCGACTCCTGCAGCAGCGCCAGGTGCGCCCTGCCCCCCACCCGCTCCAGCACGCCCAGCTTGCCCAGCTCCGCCGCGAGCGTCACGTTGTCGATCGGCTCGCCCTCGCGGAACAGGTTCTGCGCGGCCCGGTAGATCTGCCCGTTGTTCTCCCTGTAGAAGTCGTCCGGGTTCAGCTTGTCGAGGACGCGCGTGATCGCCGCCGGGTCCAGGAGGACGGCCCCCAGGACCGAGGTCTCGGCGTCCAGGTCGTGCGGTGGTATGCGGACCTGGGGCGAGACCGGCACGGCGCACACGGGACCGCTACCGGTCCTGCGTGATGATCAGGTTGATGTTGGCCGTCACCTCGCGGTGCAGACGCAGCGGCACCTGGTGCTCGCCCAGCTGCTTCAGCGGGTCCTTGATGTCGATCTTGCGGCGGTCGACGTCCACCTGGTGCTGCAGGCGCAGCGCGGTGGCCACGTCGTCGTTGGTGATCGCGCCGAACACCTTGTCCTCGGCGCCGACCTTGAGCCGGACCACCACCGTCTTGTTGTCGATGAGCTCGGCCAGCTCCCTGGCCTCGTCGCGCTCCTTGGCCTCGCGCCGGGCGGTCGCCTCGCGGAGCCGCCGGGCCTCGGCCTCGGCGCCCTTCCCCGCCAGCACCGCGAGCTTGCGCGGGAGCAGGTAGTTGCGGCCGTAGCCGTCGGCGACGTCCTTCACATCGCCGGCCAGGCCGATGTTCGCGACGTCCTTGGTCAGCATGATCTTCAAAGCGGGTCTCTTGCCTCCGATTCGCGGGATTCCAACAGTGGGGGCCGCTCGGCTCGAGCGGCGAGCAGGCGCCGGACGCCCTCGCGCGCCAGCGTGAGCACGAGCTGCAGGTCGTGGTCGAAGGTGCTCTCGCCGCGCTCCAGGTCGGAGGGCCAGCACGTCCAGGTCGCCGATCACCGGGACCCAGGCCGGGACGTCCAGCGGGCTCACGATCAGGCCCAGCGCCGTGCCCACGGCGACCTTGGGGCCCAGGGGCACCCGGCGGTCGCGCATCAGGCAGTAGGCGAGCTTGCCGGTTCGCGGGACCTCGAACAGGAGCGCGCGCGCACGCGCGAGGTCGAAGCGCATGGATTTCGAGTGCCCAAAGGTACCGCGTTCGGCGCTCCCGGCGGCGGCCCGGCGACGGTCGCGCGGCTTCGGGGGCCACGCCGGGCCGGCCAGACGTTCTAATGGACGCGATGAGGGGTCACCGGAGACTGCTGCCGCTGCTGGCCGTGATGTCCGCGCTGATCGTGCTCGCCCTGCTCGGCATCGTGACCCTGGCCGGCGGCCTGCCGCGCCAGGTCGGCGAGCTGCTCGTCATCGGGCTCGCGATCGCGGTCGCCGGCCTGGCGCTGCGGCCCGACTGGCGCGGCCTCACCGGGGCCGCGATGGTGGTGATCGGGCTGTGGTTCCTGGCCACCTCGTACGGCGTCGCCGGCCTGCTGGCCGACGCCGGCCTGCTGGCCGCCGCGGGCATCGGGCTCACGGTCTGGGAATCGGGCCGCCGCCGGACCGGCATGGCCGTGGACGTCCTGCCCCCGGACGGGGACTCGCGACGGAAGCACCCACCGCGGCGCTGACCGCTCAGCCGCCCGCCGCGACCGCCGCCAGCCCGCACCCCGAGCTCGTCCGCCTCGGCCCGGGTCACCTGGACCCACAGGTCCTCGTCGTGCGTCCGGACGTCCACGCGGACCTCGAACCCGAGCCGGACCACGCGCACCACCGTCGCCGGGGCGGCGCCCGCCTCGGGATGCGCGATCAGCTCCAGGTCGTGGGGCCGCACCAGCCGGCCGCCGAGGCGCGTCACCGGCCCGATGAACGTCATCACGAACGGGTTGGCGGGCTCGTCGTAGACCTGGCCCGGCGGCCCGACCTGCTCCACCCGCCCCCGGTTGATCACCACCAGCTCGTCGGCGACCTCCATCGCCTCCTCCTGGTCGTGCGTGACGAACACCGTCGTCACGTGGACGTCGTCGTGCAGGCGGCGCAGCCACGCCCGCAGCTCCTTGCGGACCTGGGCGTCGAGCGCCCCGAACGGCTCGTCCAGCAGCAGGACCTTGGGCTCGACCGCCAGCGCCCGGGCCAGCGCCATGCGCTGCCGCTGGCCGCCGGACAGCTCCGCCGGGTAGCGGCCGGCGAACTGCTCCAGGTGCACCAGCTCCAGCAGCTCCTGCACCCGCCGCTTGACCTCCGCCCTGGGCCGCCGCCGGACCTCCAGCCCGAACGCCACGTTCCTGGCCACCGTCATGTGCTTGAACGCGGCGTAGTGCTGGAACACGAATCCCACGTCCCGGCGCTGCGGGGGCAAATGCGTGGAGTCGGCGCCGAAGATCTCGACCGTCCCGCTGTCGGGCGTCTCCAGGCCCGCGATCACCCGCAGGAGCGTGGACTTGCCGCCGCCCGACGGCCCCAGCAGCGCCGTGAGGGCGCCGCTCGGGATGTCGGTCGACACGTCGTCGAGCGCCACGAAGTCGCCGAAGCGCTTGGACACGTTGCGAACGGTGATCGACATCAGGCAGCCTCTCTCGGTCGAAGCAGGTTGGTCGCCAGCAGCACCACGATCGCCATCGCGGCGAGCAGGAACGTCATGGCGTACGCGGCCGGCTGGTCGAAGTTCTGGAACCGCTCCTCGACGAACAGCGTGGCGGTCTGGGTCTGGCCGACGAGCCGGCCCGACACCACGACGACGGCGCCGTACTCGCCCAGCCCGCGGGCCAGGGTGAGGACGACGCCGAACACCAGCGCCCAGCGGATCGCGGGCAGCGTGATGCGCCGGAACGTCTGGAACGCCGACGCGCCCAGCGTCCACGCCGCCTGCTCCTGCTCGGTCCCGATCTCCTCCAGGACCGGCGCCACCGCCCGGACGACGAGCGGCAGCGACACGAAGATCGTGGCCAGGATCATCCCGGGCGGCGCGAAGATCACTTCCAGGCCGCGCTCGCCCAGCCAGTGGCCGGCGCCGGTGGCGCGCCCGTAGACCAGGATCAGCGCCAGCCCGACGACGACCGGCGACACCGCGATCGGCAGGTCGAGCAGGGCGTCGAGGAGACGCCTGCCCAGGAACCGGTGGCGGACGATCAGCAGCGCCATGCCGACGCCGAAGATCGTGTTCGCGACCACCGCGCCGCCGGCGACGAGCGCCGTGAGCTGGATCGCGTGCACCGCGTTGGGCGTGCTCAGCGCGTCGAGCACGGGCCCGATCCCGGACTGGAACGTGTGCCAGAACACGATGCCCACCGGCAGGACCAGGAGGAACCCGAGGTACGTCAGCGCGAGCACGCGCAGCCCCACCTTAGCCACGGCGGGCCGCCCAGCGCTGGACCAGGTCGAGGCCGACCAGCACCAGCAGCGCCACCACGAGCAGCACCGTGGACTCCGCCGCGGCGCCCTGGATGTTGTCGCTCTGGATCTGGCCGAAGATGTGGACGGCCGCCACCTCGGTCTTGAACGGCAGGTTGCCCGAGATCAGCACCGTCGAGCCGAACTCGCTGATGGCGCGCGCGAACGACAGCGCGGCCCCGGCCGTGATCGCCGGGTACAGGTTGGGCAGGACGATCCGGCGGAAGACCGTCACCGGGCTGGCGCCCAGCGACGCGGCCGCCTGCTCCATCTCCCGGTCCAGCTCGAGCAGCACCGGCTGAACGGTCCGGACCACGAACGGCAGCGTCACGAACAGCAGCGCGACGACGACGCCCGCCTGCTGGTACGCCAGGTCGATGCCGACCGGGCTCGCCGGCCCGTACAGCGTCAGCAGCACCAGGCCGGCCACGATCGTCGGCAGCGCGAACGGCATGTCGATCAGCGTGTCCACGACCCGCTGGCCCGGGAACCGGTCGCGGACCAGCACCCACGCGATCAGCGTGCCCATCGCCACGTCCACCGCGACGACGATCAGTGACGCGCCGACGGTCAGGGTGAGCGCCGCCGCCGTCTCGGGCGTCGTGACCGCCTGCCAGAAGCCGGCCAGGCCGCCCTCGCCCGCCCGCAGCACCACCGCGCCGAGCGGGATGAACACGATCAGGCTCAGGTACAGGGTCGCCATGCCCACGCCGAGGCCGGTGCCCGCGCGGCTGCCCAGCGTCCGGCGGCGCCCGGCCGCCGCCGGACCGCCGTACGCCCCGATCTGGTCCGTCGTGGCGGAGGTCACGACTTCGTCGCCACCCCGAGCTTCTTCTCGACGTCCACCAGCGCGCCCGTCTGCGGGTCGAAGAACTTCTTGTTCGCGGCCGTCCAGCCGCCGACGTCGTCGATCGTGTACAGGTTGGCGGGGTCCTTGAACTCGCCGCTCCTCGCCACGCCGCCCACCACCGGCCGGTAGCCGGCGTCGGCGAAGATGCGCTGCGCGGTCTTCGTGTGCAGGAAGTCGAGGAACGCCTTCGCCTGTTCCGGGTACTTCGTCTTCGTCGTGACCGCGACCGGGTTCTGGATCAGGATGTTGCCGTCGGGGATCACGTAGTCGAGGGCCTGCCCGTGCTGCTGGGCGAACACCGCCTCGCTCTGGTACGAGATCAGCACGTCGCCCTTGCCGTTGGCGAACGTCTGCAGCGCGTTGCGCGCGCTGGTGTCCTGCACGGGGACGTGCGGGAACAGCTGGTTCAGGTAGGCGAGGCCGGCCGCGTCGTCCTTGCCGCCGCCGCTGCGGGCGGCGTACGCGGCCAGGACGTCCCAGCGCGCGCCGCCCGATGTGAACGGGTTGGGCACGAGCACCTCGACGCCGGGCTTCAGCAGGTCGTCCCACGTCCTGATGTGCTTGGGGTTGCCCCTGCGCACGACGAGCGCCACGACCGACTCCGTGACGTTGCCCTTGTACTGGTCCGCGTTCCAGTCCTGGGCGACGTAGCCGTCCTTCACCAGGCGGGTCATGTCCGGCTCCAGCGAGAACGCCACGACGTCGGCCGGGAGCCCGCTGTCCACGGCGCGGCTCTGGTCGCCGGACGCGCCATACGACTCGGCGAACGTGACGTCCCGGCCCGGCGCCGTCTTCTGGAACGCGGCGAAGACCTTCTCGTAGGCCTCCTGCGGCGTCGAGTACGCGACCAGCGTGAGCTTGACGGGCGTGCCCGACGGCGCCGGCGAGCCGGAGAGGCCGCCACAGGCGGCCACGACGAGTCCGAGCGCGCCCAGCACGAGCGCGCGCACGTGCGATCGACGGATAGGACTGATAGACGGCTGCACCGGCTCACCTCCCAGGTCAGTGATTGATTGAGAATCGGTCGCAGCAGCGGCCGTTCTCGGTCAGCTGGCGGGGTGCGCTACCTACAGGAGCAGGTGCGGTGACGGCAGAAGTCGATCACACGTCGCCGAGTGAGCCGAGACCCGGTTGTCACCATGAGCCGTGCTAGATGATACATGCGGCCTGGCACAGGGGCCGGTAGGCGGCCACGAGGTCGGGCAGCTGATAGTGCGCGTTGAGGCCGCTCGGGTTCGGCAGCAGCCACACGCCCGTGCACCCGACGCGGAACGGCTGCGGCCCGGCGACCGCCCGGGGACGCTGGAACGCCGCCCGGTACGCGCTGACACCGAGCACGGCCAGCCAGCGCGGCCGCAGGTCCAGCAGCACCGCGGTGAGGCGCTCCCCGCCGGCGCGCAGCTCCGCGGGCGTGAGCTCGTCGGCGCGGGCCGTCGCCCGCTCGACCAGGTTCGTGCAGCCGAGGCCGTGGTCGAGCAGGAGGCGGTCATCGAACGGCGAGAGCTGGAGGGCGGTGAACCCGGCCCCGTGCAGGGTGGGCCAGAAGCGGTTGCCGGGCCGCGCGAAGTGGTGGCCGGCGGCGGCGGAGTACAGGCTCGGGTTGATGCCGCAGAACAGGACCCGCAGGTCCGGGGCGAGCACGTCGGGCACCGGCCGCCCGCGGGCGGCGGCGATCTCCGCCGCGGTGGGCCGCCGGCGCTCCTCGCCCGGCCGGATTCCACCGACGACACGCGGATCAGGCCCGTCTCTCGGCTCGCGCGGTGGAATCCGGCTCACGGACCGTGAGCGTAGCGCAGGCTCTGGCGCGCCCGGCCCGGCGGTGCGATGCTGTAGCGGTCAGCTACCACTTGGAGGTCGGGCTATGAGCGCGCCGTCATACGTCCACGGTGCCAGCAGCGTCCCGCTCATCGGCGAGACGATCGGAGAGAACCTTCGCCGGACGGTCGAGCGCCACGGCGACCGGGAGGCGCTCGTGGTCCGCCACCAGCGATACCGCGCCACCTACCGCGAGCTCTGGGAGCAGGTCGGGCTGGCGGCGCGAGGGCTGATGGCGCGCGGCGTCGGCAAGGGCGACCGCGTCGGCATCTGGTCGCCCAACCGGTCCGAGTGGGTCGTCGTCCAGTACGCGACGGCGCGCATCGGCGCCATCCTCGTCAACATCAACCCGGCGTACAAGACGTCGGAGCTGGAGTACGCGCTCGACCAGTCGGGGACCAGCCTGCTGATCCTGGCCGAGCGCTTCCGCACGGCCGACTACGTCGCGATGCTGGGCGAGGTCAGGGGCCGGTGCCCGGAGCTGCGCGAGGCGCTGGTGCTGGAGGACGGCTGGCAGGCGCTGCTGCGCGACGCCGACCGGGTGAGCGCGGATGACCTCGCCGCGCGCGAGGCCGAGCTCCAGTTCGACGAGCCCATCAACATCCAGTACACGTCCGGCACGACCGGGTTCCCCAAGGGCGCCACGCTCTCCCACCACAGCATCCTCAACAACGGGTTCTTCATCGGCGAGCGGCTCCACTACACGGAGCGGGACCGCGTGTGCATCCCGGTGCCGTTCTACCACTGCTTCGGCATGGTGCTCGGCAACCTGGCCTGCACCACGCACGGCGCGGGCATGGTCGTGCCCGCCGAATCGTTCGAGCCCGTGGCCAGCATGGAGGCGGTGCAGGAGGAGCGCTGCACCGCGCTGTACGGCGTGCCCACCATGTTCATCGCCGAGCTCGAGCACCCCGAGTTCTCGCGGTTCGACTTCTCGTCGCTGCGCACCGGGATCATGGCCGGCTCGCCGTGCCCGGTCGAGGTGATGAAGAAGGTGCAGACCGTGATGAACATGCCCGAGGTCACGATCTGCTACGGCATGACCGAGACCTCGCCCGTGTCGACGCAGAGCAACACGGACGATCCGCTCCAGAAGCGCGTGGCGACGGTCGGCCCGGTCCATCCGCACGTCGAGATCAAGGTCGTGGACCCGGCGACCGGCCGCGTCGTGCCGCGCGGCGAGCCCGGCGAGCTGTGCAGCCGCGGCTACATCGTGATGCTCGGGTACTGGAACAACGAGCAGGCGACGCGGGAGGCGATCGACGCCGGCCGCTGGATGCACACGGGCGACCTGGCCACGATGGACGAGGACGGCTACCTGAACATCGTCGGCCGCATCAAGGACATGATCATCCGGGGCGGCGAGAACATCTACCCGCGCGAGGTCGAGGAGTTC
>VBJR01000023.1:508-21063 GCA_005880175.1 Chloroflexota bacterium | reverse complement strand
CGAGGAGGTCATGGCGTGGGTGCGCCCACGCGAGGCCGCCGCCGTCACCGGCGAGGACCTGGACGCGTACTGCCGGGGCCGGATCGCGACGTTCAAGATCCCGCGCTACTGGAAGTTCGTGGACGCGTTCCCGATGACGGTCACCGGCAAGGTCCAGAAGTTCCGGATGCGCGAGGTGGCGGTGGAGGAGCTGGGCCTCCAGCGCGCCGCGGGCGTGGAGACCGCGTAGCCCGGCGGCGCCGCCGCGCGGCGGGTTCGAGGGTCAGGCGATCGGCCGGCCCTCCGCCGGCTCGTCGAGGTGCTCTCCGAGCCGCGCGAGCCACACGGGGAGCTCCACCCCCCGGCACTGCGGGCACGTGCACTCGTCGCCCTCACCGATCGTCTGGAACCTCACCTGGAAATCCTCCTCATCCGTGGCCTGGCAAAAGAAAAGGCCCCCGCCAGGTGCCTGGGCGGGGGCCTTCTCGCTGCGCTCGCTGCTCAGTCCGGCGGCGGACTGGCGGCGGGGCACAGCGGCCCCCGGCGCTTGTCGTCGTTGTCGAACGCGCGCCTGGAGGCCTGCATGCCGCGCAAGTCTACCATGCCGCCGGTCCGCTGGCATTTATCGCTTGCAATACTGGCATTTCTCCACTATTATGCCACTCATGCTCGACGCCAAGCAGATCGCCGAGATCGTCCGGCAGCAGGACCACGACCAGGAGGTCAGCCCCAGCACCCTCCACTACTACGTCCAGGTCGGGATCCTCGAGCCCGCCGTGGGCCGCGGACGGAGCGGGTACACCCCGGAGCACCTGAGCCGGTTCCGCCTGGCGCGCCGGCTCAAGCGGGAGGGCCAGCCGCTCGCCCGCATCCGTGAGCGCCTGCGCGATATGACGCCGTCGGCGGTGGCGGCCGAGCTGGCGGGCGGCCCGGGCACGAGTCCGCCGCTCTACGCGGCGGCGGCCCCTGCGGAGGCGGGCCCCCTGGTGCTGCGCGAGACGCCGGCGACGCCGGCGGCGCCGCCCGACGAGGCGGCCACCCGGTACTCGATCGCGACGGAGGCGCTGCGCGCGCGACCCGGCGAGGGCCCTCGCACCCTGCGCTTCCGCGGCGGCTTCTCGCTGCAGGTGCCGGCGGGGACGGGCGACGAGCAGATCGCGCGGCTGTACACGGCCATCGAGGCGGTGCTGGACGAGCAGGAGGACGGCACGCGATGACGAGGGCAAACCGGGATGGCCGGGTGAAGCTGACGATCCGCCCCTCGCGGCGGGCGGTGGCGAGGCACAGCGGCGGGGTGCACCTGCTGGTCCGGGCGGAGCCGCCGCGCCCGCCGGCACGGAAGGAGCGGCGCCCGGTGGCGCTGGCGCTGGTGCTCGACCGCTCGGGATCGATGGGCCAGGCAGCCGCCGGCGGTCCGGCCGGACCGGCGCCGCTGCCGGTCCTCGGGCAGCCGGGCCGCGGCGTCGTGGACACGGGCCGGGCCGACAAGCTGAGCTACGTGAAGGCGGCGACCCTGCGCCTGCTGGACCTGATGCAGGACGGCGACGCGGTGGCGCTGGTCACGTTCGACGACCAGGTCGCGGTGACGAAGCCGCTGACGGTGCTCGACGACCGCTCCCGCCGGGCCCTCGCCGGCGCGGTCGGACGGATCGCGGCCGGCGGCTCCACCTTCCTGGAGGGCGGCCTGCGGGCGGGCCTGGAGCAGTTCGGCGAGGCGACGCTCGCCCACTACGGCTGCAAGCTCGTGCTGCTGTCGGACGGCCGGGCCAACGTCGGCGAGCAGCGGCCGGCGGTCCTGGCCGAGGTGGCGGCGGCGGCGGCCCACCGCGGCATCACGACCTCCACGCTCGGCGTCGGCTTCGACTACCACATCGCCCTCATGAGCTCGCTGGCGGAGGCGGGGAACGGCGACTTCAGCCACATCGGGTCGCTGGAGTCGCTCGACGAGATCCTGCGCGAGGAGTTCACGGCGGCCGCCGAGGTCACGGCGCGGGGCGTCAGCGTGGACGTCGAGCTGCCCGAGCGCCTGGCCTCACGGGTTCCAGGTCCTGCTCGGCGACCTGGTCAGGCCCAAGGAGTTCCTGTTCGAGGTCACCACGCCGGTGCCGCTGGAGGGCGACGAGCTGACGATCGGCGTGCGGGCCAGGTACCGCGACGCCGCGGACGCGGCGCACGAGAGCGTGGGCGGCCTGCGCCTGCGCCTGTGCGATGCCGCCGAGGCCGAGCAGGTGCCGGTGGACGACGAGGTGATGGACAAGCTGCTGGCCCAGCTGCCGGCGCGGGCCGAGATGGACGCGACGCTGGCGCACGAGGCGGGAAACCTGGCGCAGGCCCGCGCCGTGGTGGACGCGAGCCACCGCACGCTGGCGGAGGTGCGCCGCTACTACGGAGACTCGGCCATCGGCCTCCCCGGGCTGGAGGCGTGGGAGGCGCGGCTGTCCGACCTGAACGCGGCGACGATGCGCGGCCCGATGTCGCCGTCGCAGATGAAGGCGATGTATGCCGCCGGCTACGACCTCAGCCGGTCCCGGCCTCCCCGGACCATGTGAACTCCCTCCCTCCCGCAGGGCCCCTCCCCCATCGGGGGAGGTGGCCCGTTCGGGCCGCTTAACTGAGTCTTCTCCGCCGCCTGACCTGGCGGGGCGTACCGTCGAGGCGGATGCAGCAGCAAGCAAACGCGACAGAGCGGGATTTCGTGCTCGACGGGGCGTTCAACGTCCGCGACGTGGGCGGCCTGAGCGCTGGCGCCGGCATGGTGGTCCGCCGCGGGCTGGTCTTCCGCTCCGGGGACCTGGGCCGGCTGACCGTCGCGGGGGCCGACCAGCTCCGGGCGCTGGGGATCGCCACGATCATCGACCTGCGGACGACCGCCGAGGTCGAGCGGCGGGGCCTGTTCCCGTTCGAGGGCCACGGCATCGCGTACCGGCACCGGCCGCTGCTCGACCTCAGCGCCACCGAGCCGGAGGCGCAGCTGGCGGACCTGCCCCCGGACGTGCTGGACCGGCTGTATCGCCACCTCGCGGAGCAGGGCTCGCGCAACCTGGCGCTCGTCCTCACGTGGCTGGCCGAGGATCCGACGCTGCCGGCGATGGTCCACTGCGTGGCGGGCAAGGACCGGACCGGCACCGTGGTCGCCGTCCTGTTGGCGCTCCTCGGCGTCCCCGACGCGGAGATCGCGGCGGACTACGCGCTCAGCGCGGCGGGCCTGCTGGCGTTCCGGCGCTGGGCCGCGGAGCACGACGCCGACGCGGCCGCCTGGCTGGCCCGCGTCTCCCCCGTGCTGCTGGAGTCGCGGCCGGAGTCGATGCTCGACTTCCTCGCCTGGCTGCGCGAGCGGCACGGCTCGATCGAGGCGTACGCCGCGTCGATCGGCGTCACCGACGCGACGCTGGCCGCGCTCCGGTCGAGGCTCCTGGCGGAGGCCTGACCACCCCGCGACGCTCAGCCGGCGTGAGGACGCGGCCGGCCCGCACGCCGCTCGGGCAGGCAGGGATAGCACGTGAACCCGCGGTTGCCCGCCACCTCGGTGGTGACGCCCTGGCGGACGGTCGCGGTGGCCAGGTCCGCGTGCTCGTCGCCCAGCTCCCAGACCAGGTCGGAGTGCGTGTGGGTGTCGATGCACCCCGGGGCGACGGCCAGCCCCGACGCGTCCACCCGCAGGCGGGCGGTCGCCGCGCCGAGGTCGTCCAGCACCCTGATGCGGCCCCCGGCGACGCCCACGTCCGTCCGCAACGGGACGCGGCCGCTGCCGACGTAGACGAGGCCGCCGGTCACCACGACGTCCAGCTCCATCAGCGGATTGTGCCCCGCGCGGCCGGAGGTCCCGAAGGTCGTGGGCAGGGGCCCCAGCGGTGAGGGACGTTCGGCCAGTGCTTCCGCGGCCGGTGTCGGGTCATCCTTGAGCAAGCGCGACTGCTGGTGGAGGACGTACGCATGGTTATTACGCAGAGACTGAACGCAACCCCCCAGGTGGCCCGGATCACGGAGCCAGTCCTGGACCTGACCGCCGCCAGGCTCGACCTGCGGCTGGACGCGGCGCACCTGGAGCTGCGCGCCGGCGACCTCGGGGGCCTCCTCCTGGAGTACGCCGGCCATCGCCCGGTCGTGTCGGTGGACCGCGCGAGCGGCCGCGTCCGGGCCCGGCAGGCACGCTCCTGGCTCGCCATTCCGCAGCCGCCGGACGTGGACGCCGTGCTGAACAGCCAGCTGCCCTGGACGGTGCGGGCCAGCGGCGCCGGCCTGTGCGGCCGCCTGGACCTGCGCCGCCTCCAGCTGGACGGGCTGGACCTGTCCGCGCGCGCCGGGCGGTTCCGCGCCGATCTCCCCGCCCCGTCCGGCGCGGTGCTCGTGCGCCTGGGCGGCCGCGGCGCCCTGGCCACCCTCACCGTCCCCCAGGGCACGTGCGTGCGCTTCTGGCAGGAGCACGGCTGGCAGGTGGAGGGCCACCGCAGCTCGGGCCCGGTCGCGCTCGACCGCTACGGGTAGCATCTGCCCGGCTGCTGAACCAACCGTCGATACGACGGCTCTCCCAGGAGGCATCGTGGCGATGTGGCGTGCCATGTGGTCAGACCCAGATCGGCTCCGCGCGTTCCGGCTCGACGTCCGCACGCTGGGGCGGCTGTGGCGCTTCACGGCCCCCCACCGGCCGTGGCTGGTGCTCTTCCTGCTGCTCACGGCCTGCATCGGGCTGCTCCAGGTCCTGCCGGCACTGGTCATACAGCGCCTGATCGACCAGGCCCTCCCCCAGCGCGACACGAGGCAGCTGGTGGCGCTGGCGCTGACGCTCGGCGGCCTGTACCTGCTGTCGAGCGGGCTGATGCTGGCGGGCCGCTGGACGAACCTGCGCATCAGCACGGCCATCATCATCACGCTGAAGCGGACGCTCTTCGACCATCTCCAGCGGCTGCCGTTCGCCTTCTTCACCCGGGCCCGGACCGGCCTGGTCCAGAGCCGCGTCAACGACGACTCGAACGAGGTCAGCGACCTGCTGACGGACACGCTGAGCTCGGCGGTCAACGACGTCCTCAGCCTGGCGTTCACCGTCGCCGCCATGCTCGCGCTGAGCTGGCGGGTGACGCTCGCCGTGATCGTGATCGTTCCGCTGGTGCTGGTCCCCGCCGAGCTGGTCGGGCGCCGGGCCCGCCACTACAACCGCGAGCGCATGCGGCGGTCCGGGGCGGTGAGCTCCCTGACGGCCGAGCGGTTCAACGTCGCGGGCGCGCTGGTCGTGAAGCTGTTCGGCAGCCCGGAGCTCGAGCTGGACGAGTTCACGCGGCGCGTCCGGCGGCTGCGCGAGGCGGCTGTCGGGTCCCAGCTGCTGTCCACGTCGATGTGGATCGGGCTGTCGCTGGCCGGCTCGCTGGCGGTCGTCGCGATCTACTGGGTCGGTGGCCAGGCCGTGATCGGCGGCGCGCTCAGCCTGGGCACGGTCGTGGCGCTGGCCACGCTGGCCCAGCGCGTCTACGGGCCCGTGGTGGACCTGGCCGGCGTCCGGGTCAACATGGTGGACGGCCTGATCGGCTTCGAGCGCGTCAACGAGGTGCTGGACACGCCGCCGGCGGTCCGTGACCGGCCGGGCGCTCGCGCCCTGGAGGACGTCCGGGGCGCCGTCGCGCTGGAGGACGTCTGGTTCCGGTACCCGGCGCCCACCACGTTCTCCATCGCGTCCCTGGAGCCCGGGCCCGAGGGCGAGGGCGCGACCGCGCTCAGCGACGAGCCGTCGCCCTGGATCCTGCGCGGCGTCGACCTGCACGCCGAGCCGGGCACGATGACGGCGCTGGTGGGCCACACCGGGGCCGGCAAGACCACGCTCTGCCAGCTCATCCCCCGTCTGCACGACGTCACGCGCGGCGCGGTCCTGCTCGACGGGCACGACGTCCGCACGCTGACGCTGGCCAGCGTCAGCCGCGCGGTCGGCGTGGTGCCGCAGGACCCGCACCTGTTCCACGACACGATCGCCGTCAACCTCCGCTTCGCCCGCCCCGACGCCACGGACGCGGACCTGGCGCGGGCGTGCCGGTCCGCCCGGATCGACGACCTGATCGCCGGCATGCCCGATGGCTACGAGACGATCGTCGGCGAGCGCGGCTACCGGCTCTCCGGGGGCGAGAAGCAGCGGCTGGCGATCGCGCGGGTGCTGCTCAAAGACCCGGCCGTCCTGATCCTGGACGAGGCCACGTCCCACCTCGACTCGGAGACCGAGGCGCTGATCCAGGAGGCGCTCGCCGAGGTGCTGCGCGGCCGCACGTCGTTCGTGATCGCGCACCGGCTCTCGACGGTGCGCGCCGCCCACCAGATCGTCGTCGTCGAGGCGGGCGAGGTGGTCGAGCGGGGCCGGCACGAGGAGCTGCTGGCGCGCGGCGGCCTGTACGCCGACCTCCACGAGACGCAGTTCCGCTGGGACGACCGCGGCCCGGCGCGGGACTGACGGCTGCCGCTAGACCAGGACGCCGAGCACCACCTGCTCGGGGAGCAGGCCCTGCGCGCGCAGCTTGCCCATCTCGTGGTACGCCTCGACGAAGCGCATCGTGCCGGTGTTGGAGCGCAGGACCATCGAGTGCGTGAACGCGTAGTGCTCCTCGTACCGCACGCCCTCGAGGAGCTCGCCGTGCGTGATCCCGGTGGCGGCGAAGAAGATGTTCGCCCCCGAGCACAGGTCGTCGATGCCGAGGACCGTGCCATCCTCGTAGCCCTCCTTCTCGGCCTGGGCCTTCGCCTCGTCGTCCCTGAGGAGGAGCCGGCCTTGCATGTCGCCGCGGAGCGCCTTCACCGCGCAGGCGGCGATGACCCCCTCGGTGGCCCCGCCGGAGCCCATCAGCACGTGCATCCCGGTCTTGGTCTCCAGCGCCGCCATGATGGCGCCGGCGACGTCGCCGGCCGAGATCAGCCGGATGCGGGCGCCGACGTCGCGCACCTGGCGGATCACCTCCTTGTTGCGGGGCCGGTCCAGGATCACCACGACCAGGTCGCGCGGGTGCAGGCCCTCCGCCTTGGCGATCCGGCGCAGGTTCCACTCCACCGGCATCTCGATGTCGATCACGCCCTTGGCCCGCCGGCCCACGACCAGCTTCTCCATGTAGTGGACGTGCGTCGTGAACATCGAGCCGCGCTCGGCGAGCGCGACGACGGCGACGGCGCCCGGCTGGCCGTTGGCGGTCAGCCGCGTGCCGTCGATGGGATCGACCGCGACGTCCACCTCCGGCTCCAGGCCGTTGCCGACCTCCTCGCCGAAGTACAGCATCGGGGCCTCGTCCTTCTCGCCCTCGCCGATCACGACGGTGCCCTTCATGTCCACGGACGCGAGTCGCGAGCGCATGGCGTCGACGGCCCGCTGGTCCGCCTCCTTCTCGTTGCCCCTGCCCTGCAGGGGCGCCGCCGCCAGCGCCGCGTTCTCGGTCACCCGCAGCAGCTCCAGCGCCAGGTTGCGGTCCATCGGTCCGAGTGCCATCTGCAGGTCCGCTCCAGCACCGCCGTCACCGTCACGACCTCGCCCCGCAGCGTGGCCTCGAAGCCTTCGAGGAGGATCTCGTCCTCGGCCAGCCGTACCTCACTGAGCGGTTTGGGCACGACAGACTCCCTCTCGCTACCGGGCCTAGAAGATCTCGCCCCACATCTTCTTGACCCGGTCGACGGACGCGGCCAGCGGCCTCGTGCGCGAGGCGACCGGCTTGCGGGCCACGACCGCAAGCTCGGCGAC
The DNA here is from genome assembly GCA_005880175.1 of Chloroflexota bacterium. The sequence continues at coordinate 13,388 of VBJR01000023.1, read as the reverse complement.
CGCCTCCTGGGGCCGTTCCGGCAGGCCGTCCGGGTAGACGCGGAGCAGGCCGAAGTGCACTCCTCCCTCCTGGACGATGAGCGAGCCCACGTGGGCGTCGCCGTCCAACCTCCCGGTCGTGGTGATCTTCAACCGGCCCTGCACGACCACGTTGCCCTGCACGTGGCCCGCGATCACCAGGTCGTGGGCCTCGATGTCCGCCCGCACCTGCGCGTTGGCGCCCACGAGCAGCTCACCAGGGCACGCGACGTCCCCGTCGAACGACCCCAGCAACTGCCCGTTCCCGGACATCGCCAGCCGTCCGACCAGGACATCACTTTCGGAGATGACCGTCAGCGGCATCTCCTCACGCCGTCTCGCCGGCAGTGACGCCGGCCTCGTCTCAATGTCGCCCATCACGACTTCCGGTACGGCCTCCCGACTGCGGCGGTCGCGATTGCGCGGCCCATGGCCCCGGCGACGACCACGATCGTCAGGACGTAAGGGAGCATACCCAAGAACTGAATCGGAACGCGGACCCCCAGGTACTGGAGGCGAGCGCCGAGCGCGTCCGAGCCGGCGAAGAGCAGCGACGCGCCGAACGCGCCGAGCGGCGTCCACTTGCCGAAGATCATGGCCGCGAGCGCGATGAAGCCCCGGCCCCCGGTCATGTTGGGCAGGAACTGGCCGACCTGCTGGATGCTGAAGTACGCGCCGCCCAGGCCGCCCAGCGCGCCGCTCGCGACCACGTTCACGTAGCGGACGATCTTGACGTTGACGCCCGCCGTCTCGGCGGCCAGCGGGTGCTCGCCGCAGGCGCGCGTGCGCAGGCCCCAGACGGTGTTGAACAGCACCAGGTGGACGACGATGACCAGCACGAGCATGAGGTAGGTCACCATGCCGTTCTGGAAGAAGATCGGCCCGATCACCGGGATCGACCCGAGCACCGGGATCTTCCAGATCGGGAGCGTGCCCGGCCCCTTCACGCCCTGCTGGAGCAGCGACTGGTAGAAGACGCCCGTGATGCCCACCGCGAGGATGTTGATGACCATGCCGCTGACGATCTGGTCCACCAGGAACTCGATCGAGAGCACGGCGTGGAGCGCCGCGATGAGCATGCCCGAGAGGATGGACGCCAGCATGCCGAGCGCCAGGTTGTGCGCCACGTAGGCGATCGCGAAGCCGACGAACGCGGACGTCAGCATGATGCCCTCGAGCGCGATGTTGACGACGCCGGAGCGCTCGCTCATCACGCCGCCCAGGGCCGCCAGCACCAGCGGCGTGGCCGCGATCAGCGTCGCCGAGGCGAGGCTGACCAGGTCGACGCTCTGCAGCCAGGCCATGATGCCGCCCACTACGCCACTCCCTCTTCCGGCGGCGTCTGGCCCAGGCCGCCCTTGGTGATGCTCACCGGGGCGGCGCGGCCGGCCCGCAGCCGGAAGATGAACCGGACCAGCATCGGCGCCGCGACGAACACGATCACGGCGGCCTGCACGACCGAGATCAGGTCGGTCGAGACCTGCGTCTGCAGCTGCATGAAGCTCGAGCCGCTGCGCAGCGCGCCGAACAGCAGCGCCGAGGGCAGGATGGCGATCGGGTTGCCGCCGGCCAGCAGCGCCACGGCGATCGCGTCGAACGCCAGGCCCGACGCCAGCGACGGCGTCAGGACGCCGGAGACCCCGAGCACCTCGACGGCGCCCGCCAGCCCGGCCACGGCGCCCGAGATGCCCATGACCGTCACCATCGTCCCGGCCACGGACATGCCCGAGGCGCGGGCGGCCTCCGCGTTCAGGCCGACCACCCGGATCCGGAACCCGATCGTGGTCCGCTCCAGCAGGAACCAGATCACCGGCACGGCGAGGATGGCCAGGAACAGGCCGAGGTGGAGCCGGGAGCCGGGCACGATGATCGGCAGCGACGCCGAGTGCAGGATCGCCGGCGTCTGCGGGATCGCCCGGTGGGGGTCGGACATCGGGCCCCGGTTGACCAGGAAGTCCAGGAGCCCGGCGGCGATGTAGTTGAGCATGATCGTGGTGATCACCTCGTGCGCCCCGGTGCGTGCCTTCAGGATGCCCGGGATCGCGCCCCAGAGGAAGCCGCCCAGCATGCCGGCGAGCAGGGCGAGCGGCACGTGCAGCACCGCCGGCAGGCCGGCCACGCGGTAGCCGATGAACGCCGAGAAGATGCCTCCGAGCAGCAGCTGCCCCTGGCCGCCGATGTTGAACAGCCCGGCCCGGAACCCGATCAGCACCGACAGGCCCAGGAACACGTAGGGGATGGTCGCGACCAGCGTCTCGGTGAACCCGTTGCGGTTGGTGAACGCGCCCTGGAACAGCGCGGTGTACGCGTCCAGCGGGTTGGCGCCGACGAGCAGGATGGCCACGGCACCGGCCACCAGGCCGAGCAGGACCGAGAACAGGGGGAGCAGGAAGCGGCCGCTCAGCGAGCGCGCGAGGGTGCCGTTCACGCCGCGGCGCCCGCCATCAGCAGGCCGATGCGGTCGGAGTCGATCTGGTCGCCCTCCAGGACGGCGACGACGCGGCCGCGGTACATCACCGCCACGCGGTCCGACAGCGAGAGGATCTCATCGAGCTCCGACGAGACCAGCAAGACCGCCATGCCCGCGTCGCGGCGGCGCACGAGCTGCTGGTGGATGAACTCGATCGAGCCCACGTCCACACCGCGCGTCGGCTGGCTGGCCACCAGCAGCCGGGGATCGCTGTCGAGCTCACGTGCCACCACCACCTTCTGCTGGTTGCCGCCCGAGAGCGACGCCAGCGGCTGCTCGGGGCTCTCGGCGCGAATGTCGAACGCCCGGATCACGCGCTTCGCGTGCTCCAGCACCGCCGCCAGCTGGCGCACGATGCCGCGCGCGAAGGGCGGCCGGTCGTAGTCGGACAGGACCAGGTTGTCGGCCACGGTGAGGTCCGCGATCACGCCCATCGAGTGCCGGTCGGCCGGGATGTGGCCCACACCGGCCATCAGCACGCGGCGCGTGCCGTCGTGCGTGATGTCCCTCGCGCCGAGCAGGATCCGGCCCTCCCGGGCGTGGCGCAGGCCCAGGATCGCCTCGATGAGGTGGTCCTGTCCGTTGCCCTCCACGCCCGCGACGCCCACGATCTCGCCCGCCCGCACCTCCAGGCTGACGCCGTCCACCGCGGCCTGGTGGCGGTCGTCCTCCACGGTCAGCTGCTCGACCTCGAGCACCGGCTCGCCAGGATGGGCGGCGCCCTTCTCGACGCGCAGGAGCACCGGGCGGCCGACCATCAGCCGGGCCAGCTCGGGCGGGCTGGACTCGGCGGGCGACGTCGTCGCCACCACATTGCCCCGGCGCATGACGGTGATGCGGTCCGCGACGGCCATCACCTCGGCCAGCTTGTGCGTGATGAAGATCACGGCGCTGCCGGAGCCCGTGAGCTGGTGCACCACCTCGAACAGGCGCTCCGCCTCCGGTGGCGTCAGGACGGCCGTGGGCTCGTCGAGCACCAGCAGCCGGGCGCCGCGGTACAGCGCCTTCAGGATCTCCACCCGCTGCTGGATGCCGACGGACAGGTCCGCGACGCGGGCGCCCGGGTCCACCTCCAGCCCGTAGCGGGCGGCCAGCTCCGAGACGTCGCGCCGCGCCCGCTGCAGGTCCATCACGCCCCGCTCCGCGGTCTCGTGGCCGAGCACCACGTTCTCGGCCACCGTCAGCGGCGGGATCAGCATGAAGTGCTGGTGCACCATGCCGATGCCCAGCCGGATCGCGTCGAGCGGGCCTCCCACCTGGACCGGCCGCCCGTCGAAGCGGATCTCGCCCTCGTCGGCGTGGGTGAGCCCGTAGACGACGTTCATCAGCGTGGTCTTGCCCGCGCCGTTCTCGCCGAGCAGCGCGTGCACCTCGCCCCAGCGGACGGTGAGGTCGACGCCGTCGTTGGCGCGCAGCGCGCCGTACGTCTTGACGATGCCGCGGAGCTCGAGGGCGGGAGCCGGGTCGGTTCCGGCCCGGCTCCCTGCTTCTGTGGCCAGGGGGCTTAGCTCTCGGCCCCCGTCTTGATGCTGCCGTCCTTGAGGCCCTTCTCGATCGTGTCGATCTTGGACTTCTGGTCGCTCGTCAGCTTGGAGTCGAAGTTGTGGTACGGCGCCACGCCGACGCCGTCCGTGGACGCGTCGAACGTCTGGATGCCGCTCTTGAACTGGCCTTTCACCGCCTGGGTGATGGCCGTCTTCACCGCCAGCGACAGGTGCTTCTCCGCGCTCGTCAGAAGGCAGGGGTCCGCCTCGGGATACGACGCGAACTGGTCCACGTCCACGCCCACGCAGGCGACGTTCTTCTGCAGCGCCGCCAGCAGCGCGCCGTTGCCCGTGTTGCCGCCGGCGCCGAACAGCACGTCCGCGTTGCGGTCCGCGAACTCCAGGCCGCGGGCCTTGCCCCAGTCGGGGTCGTTGAAGTCCTTGGGGCAGCTGCACGCCGTCTGGTAGACGCCGAGCGTCGTGACCTTGGAGTTGACGTACTTGGCCCCGGCCTCGAACCCGACGCGATAGCGGTGCACGGGCGGGATGTCCAGGCCGTAGACGCCGGCGATCGTGTTCGACTTGGTGTACAGGGCGGCGACCGCGCCGGCCAGGAAGCCGGCCTGGTCCTCGCGGAACAGGAGGCCGGTGACGTTCGAGGGCGCGCCGGTGTCCGGCGCGGAGTCGACCATGATCACCTTGATGTTCGGATACGCCTTCGCGAACGTCTGGGCGTCGGCGCCCAGGTTGAACCCGACCGCCACGACGACGTCGTAGCCGCCGTCACCGAACTGGCGCAGGTTCCTCTGGTAGTCCTCGCTGGAGTTGGACTCGATCGCCTTGCCCGTCACGCACAGGCTGGAGTCAGCCTGCGCCTCCTGCACGCCCTGCCACGAGTTGGCGTTGAATGACTTGTCGGACAGCTTTCCGACGTCGGTGACGAGCCCGACCTTCCAAGTCTTCGAGCAGTTGGAGCTGGACCCCGAGCTCGAGCTTCCGCTCGATCCACAGGCGACCGCCACCATCAGCGCGGCCGCGACGACCGCAACTCGTCGGAACACCCTCATCTCTCACGTACTCCCAGTTGTCTCGGATTCCACGGTTCCGGTCTCACACCGGCGTGGCGTCAGTCTATCGCCAAGGCGGCCGGATCGCGAAATGCCCTGACCGGCCCTTCGCCGTCGTCACACCCGCCCGTGTCACAGGGCCGGATGCTCGCGCAGGTACGTCATCAGGGCGTCGCGATCGGGCGGCAGCGTGCCGTCGAGCACGAGCTCCTCCAACGCCGCCTTGATCCTGCCCACCTCGGGCCCGGGCGGCAGCCCGCGCAGCCGCATGACGTCGCGGCCGCTGACCGGGATGCGCATCCGGCTCGGCGTCTCCTCGAGCACGGCGTGGAGGCGCGCCTCCAGCTCGTCCAGCTTCGCTCCGTCAGGGTACGCGGCGGACCCCGCCGTCGCCCCAGCTCGAGTCGTAGAACACCGGCCGGAGGTGGAGGCGGACCAGCCGGCTGACCCGGTCCACGTCCGCGTTGGAGAAGCGGAGCCGCGTCAGCGCCCGCCGGGTCAGGTCCGCGCCGACGTCGTGGTGGCCGTGGAACGCGCCGTCCGGCGTCGCCGTGGCGGGCTTGCCGACATCGTGGAACAGCGCGGCCAGCCGGAGCACCAGGTCCGGCGGCCCGTGCGCGGCGGCCGCCTCGACGGTCAGCAGCGTGTGCCCGTACACGTCCGCGACGTGGTAGCCGCCCTGGGCGACGCCGTGGCAGGCGTAGACCTCGGGCAGCAGGGGCTCCATCAGCCCGCCCTGGTCCAGCAGCTCCAGCGCCAGCCGGGGCCGGTCGGACAGCAGCATCTTGCGCAGCTCGTCCGCGATCCGCTCGGCGGACAGGACCGGGGGCCGGGCCCGGTCGCGGAGCCGGCGCATCGTGGGCAGCAGGTCGGCCGCCAGGGCGAACCCGAGCTGGGCGGCGAAGCGGATCGCCCGGAGCATGCGGAGCGGGTCGTCCGAGAACGTGACCTCGGCCGGCCGCGGGGTGCGGAGCAGGCGCCGCTCCAGGTCGGCGCGGCCGCCCAGCGGGTCGTGGATCACGCCGTCGAAGTCCATCAGCATGGCGTTCACGGTGAAATCGCGGCGGAGCAGGTCCTCCTCGACGCTGGCGGGACGGACGAACGGCTTGCGGGAGTCGGGCGCGTACGACTCGGCGCGCGCGGACACGAACTCGACGGCCCGGCCGCCCCACGTCACCTGGGCGGTGCCGAAGCGGGGGAACAGCGCCGGCCGGCGGGCGGCGGCCAGGGCGGCGAACCGCTCGGCCAGCTCCAGAGCCCGCCCGTCCTCGACCAGGACGTCCAGGTCGGGGTGCGGCCGCCCGAGCAGCGTGTCGCGGACGTAGCCGCCGACCGCCCAGGCGCGAGCGCCGAGATCGCCGGCGGCCCGCCGCAGCAGGGGGAAGGCGGGGTCCGTCACGGGGCCATCGGCGGACGCCCTGTCGAGCGTCGGCCTGCCTCGACTGGCCGCGATGCGGCGCCGGGGTGCGTGGCTCTCCCGGCGTCGCCACGGCACCAGGCGGGCCACGCCGGCGCCAGGGCGAGGCGCGCTGGCCCGATCAGAGGTGCTCGCGGGCCCATTCGACCGCGCCCACCTGGCCGGCGCGGTCGCCGAGCCGGGCCCGGCGGAGGCGCGGCCGGCGCTTCGGCTTGATGAACGGCGACGAGCGCAGCACCTGCTCCAGGACCGGCGCGACCTGCCGCCACGAGCGCGTCACCCCGCCGCCCATCACGATCATCTCGGGGTCGAACAGGTTGGCCACGTTGATCAGCGCGTAGCCCATCTGCGTGGCCGCCTCGCGGACCCGCGCGGCCGCCTCGCCGTCCCCGTTCGCCGCGCCGTCGAACAGCGCCTCGGCCGTGGCCCCCGTCGCCCGGGCCAGCGCCCCGCCCCCGCAGTACGCCTCGACGCAGCCGCGCTGTCCGCAGCTGTCGAGCGGGCCGCGGGGGTCCAGGATCATGTGGCCGACCTCGCCCGCCGCGCCATGGGCGCCCGAGAACAGCCGGCCGTCCAGGATCAGCCCGGCCCCCACGCCGGTGCTCCACGTGATGTAGACCATCGTGCCCGTCCCCCGGCCGGCGCCGTGGTGGTACTCGCCCAGGCCGGCCAGGTTGGCGTCGTTCTCCAGGTGGGCCGGGCTGCCCAGCACCTCGCGGACCATCGCGGCCAGCGGCACGTTCCACCAGCCGGGCAGGTTGGGCGGGTTGACCAGCACGCCCCGGGCGGGGTCGGTCGGGCCCGGCGCCCCGATCCCCACGCACTGCACCGGCTCACCGTCCGACAGCCGCGTGACCTGCTCGGTCGCCCACTCGACCACCCGCCGCGGGGTGCGCAGGACGGCCGTGTGGTTGCGGCTCGTGGCCACGATCCGCCCGTCGGGCCGGGCCACCGCCACGCGGACCTGCGTGCCGCCCAGGTCGATACCCGCGATCATCGTCAGTAAGGTAGCCGAGCGTCCCTTCGCGCCGGACTGGCCGACCTGTCCCGGGCCCTGTCCCAATCGTCCCATTGACGGCTTCATTGCTGCGTTGCTATCAACTTAGTCAAGCGGATTACTGTCACGTTAGACTGGAGGACGGGCGGGAGAAGAAGCGTGAGAGCATTCGGATGACCTGGGGTGAGCCGGGACGTACGATCATGGTCCCCGACGCCGGCATGCCCGGCGCCGGCGACGTGGATGGCGACGGGCTCGGCCTGGTCCACGAGCTGACCCGGCGGCTGGAGGCGCTCCGGCGCGAGGGCGAGCGGGTGGCCGCGCTCGAGGAGGCCAAGACCAAGCTCCTGCGCCTGGCGTCCCACGAGCTCCGCGGGCCGCTGGCGGTCGTCCGCGGCTACGTGTCCATGCTCCGGGACGGCACGTTCACGGACCAGGCGGACCAGCTCCAGGAGGTCTACGCGATCCTGGAGGCCAAGGCGGACCAGATGGACCTGCTGGTCACCCAGATGCTGGAGGCCGCGCGGCTGGAGGAGGGCCACCTGCGCGTGGACCTGCGCCCGATCGACCTGCGCGAGCCCGTCGGCGAGGCGTTCGAGCGGGCCCGGCTCGTCGCGCTGGCCGAGCACGCGCTGAGCCTGCAGGCGCCCGGGCGGCCCGTCACGGTCGAGGCCGACGCCGACCGCGTCACGACGATCGTCGCCAACCTGCTGGACAACGCCGTCAAGTACTCGCCCCTGGGCGGCCCGGTGCGCTGCACGGTGCGGGTCGAGCGGGGCCGGGCGCTGGTCGAGGTCCGCGACCGCGGCCTGGGCATCGCGGCCGCCGACCAGACCATCCTCTTCACCCGCTTCGGCCGGATCGAGACGCCGGCCAACCGGCACATCAACGGCACGGGCCTGGGGCTGTACCTCTCGCGCGAGCTGGCGCAGCTGCAGGGCGGGACGCTGACGGCCGTCTCCGAGGCCGGCCGCGGCAGCACGTTCAGCCTGGCGCTGCCGCTCGCCCCTACGGCCGCTGGCTGACGGGCGGTTCCGGGAGCGCGGCGGCCGCCCGGAGCAGCGACTCGACGGCCGGCCGCAGGTGCTCGCCCAGCGGGGTCAGCCGGTACCACGTGCTCACGGGCGGTCCGGCCTCGACCTGGCGCTCGACCAGGCCGGCTTCGCACAGCTCCTGCAGGCGCTCGCTCATCACCCGCTCCGAGAGGCCCGGGACGGCCCGGCCGACCTCTGAGAAACGGGCAGGCCCGTGCAGCAGGGCGGCCAGGATGGGCAGGGTCCACCGCTTGCCCACGAGGCCGAACACGCGGAGCTCCTGCCGGCCGCAGCGAAACGCCTGCGGGTCGGTTTCCAATCTTTCTTCCGAGGGTACGTTAACTCACGGGCTGACGGAATGTAAGCCCTCAGTGAGGAGATAGACGAACACAAGATGGCAACCACCACACTCAAGCTCCCGGTGCTGCCGCTCACGCAGGCGGTGGTGCTGCCGCGCATGAGCGCCACGCTGCCCATCGACTCGACGGACGTGCGCACCGCCGTCGAGGCCGCGCTCGCCGGCGAGGGCCTGCTGCTCCTCCTGCCGAAGGTCGACAGCCGCTACGCCACCGTCGGCGTCGTCGCCAAGATCGAGGAGAAGGGCAACCTGCCGGACGGCACCGAGGTCGTCGCCGTGCAGGCGCGCAACCGCGCGATCCTCGGCGACGTGACCACGGACAACGGCGTGCTCTTCGCGTCGGTCCAGCTCTCCCCGGATCCCAGCACCTGGTCGGACCGGGCCCGCGAGCTGATGCACCAGTACCGCGCCATCGTCGAGAACATCCTCGAGCTGCGCGGCGCGCCGCAGGTGGCGCAGGTGCTGCGCGGGATCGAGAACCCCGGCCACCTGGCCGACATGTCCGGCTACTCTCCCGACCTGTCGCAGGCGCGCAAGGTCGAGGTGCTGGAGACGATCTCCGTCGAGGACCGGCTGGAGAAGCTGATCGGCTGGCACAAGGAGCTGCTGGGCGAGCTGAGCATCAAGGAGCAGCTGCGGAGCGAGGTCTCCGAGCGCATGGAGAAGAACCAGCGCGAGTTCCTCCTCCGCCAGCAGATGGACGCGATCCGCAAGCAGCTCGGCGAGGGCGGCAGCGACATCGTGGCCGAGTACCGCAGCCGCGTCGAGAGCTCGGGCATGCCCGAGGGCGCCCGCAAGGAGTTCGACCGCGAGCTGGACCGGCTGGAGCGGATGAGCGAGCAGAGCCCGGAGTACGGCTGGATCCGCAACTTCCTGGACTGGATGCTCGACGTGCCCTGGACGGCGCGGTCGGAGGACAACTTCGACCTGGTCGCGGCCCGGCGCATCCTGGACGAGGACCACTCGGGCCTGGAGGACGTCAAGGACCGGATCATCGAGTTCCTGGCGGTGCGCAAGCGCCGGCACGAGCGCGGCCTGGTCGAGCAGGGCGGGCGCGGCTCGGGCGCGATCATCACCCTGGTCGGGCCTCCCGGCGTCGGCAAGACGTCGCTGGGCGAGTCCGTCGCGCGGGCGCTGGACCGCAAGTTCGCCCGCATCTCGCTGGGCGGCATCCACGACGAGGCGGAGATCCGCGGCCACCGGCGCACGTACATCGGCGCGCTGCCCGGCCGCATCGTGCGCGCCCTGAAGGAGGCGGGCACCAAGAACCCGGTGATCATGCTGGACGAGATCGACAAGGTCGGCGCCGACTGGCGCGGCGACCCCTCGTCCGCGCTGCTGGAGGTGCTCGACCCGGCGCAGAACCACACGTTCCGCGACCACTACCTGGAGGTGGACCTGGACCTCTCCGAGGTGCTGTTCATCCCCACCGCGAACGTGGCCGACACGATCCCGGGCCCGCTGCTGGACCGCATGGAGCTGATCCGCCTCGACGGCTACACCGAGGAGGAGAAGCTGGAGATCGCCCGCCGGCACCTGGTGCCGCGGCAGCTCGAGCGCAACGGGCTGGACGCCGGCGAGGCGTCCATCACGGACGGCGCGCTCGCCCGGGTGATCTCGGACTACACCCGCGAGGCCGGCGTCCGGAGCCTGGAGCGCGAGCTGGGCAAGGCGTTCCGCAAGGTCGCGACCCGCATCGACGCCCGGCAGCTCACGCCGCCGGCGGAGCTCGACGAGGCGCTCGTCCGCGACGCGCTGGGGAAGCCCCGCTTCCAGTTCGAGGAGATCCTGGAGCGGACCGCGGTGCCCGGCGTGGCGACAGGCCTGGCCGTCACGGGCGCGGGCGGCGACGTGCTGTTCATCGAGGCCACGGCGATGCCCAGCGAGCCCAAGGCGGGACTCACGCTGACGGGCCAGCTCGGCGACGTCATGAAGGAGTCGGCGCAGATCGCCCTCTCGTACGTGCAGTCGCACGCGCACGACCTGGGCCTGGAGGCCGGCTTCGGCGACCGGCAGGTGCACATCCACGTGCCGGCCGGGGCGGTGCCCAAGGACGGGCCGTCGGCCGGGATCACGATGACCACCGCGCTGGTGTCGCTGCTGAGCGGCCGGCCCGTGCGGCCGACGGTCGGCATGACCGGCGAGGTCACGCTCCAGGGCAAGGTGCTGCCGATCGGCGGCGTCAAGCAGAAGGTGCTGGCCGCCAAGCGGGCGGGGCTCAAGGAGGTCATCCTGCCCAAGCGCAACGAGCCGGACCTGGACGACCTGCCCGCGGCGGTGCGCGAGGAGATCAGGATCCACCTGGCCAGCGACGTCACGCAGGTGCTGGCGCTGGCGCTGGAGCCCGAGCCCACGCGGCCGCTGGCCGTCCCGCTCTCGACCTAGACCTCTCCAATCCCTCCCCCGAGGCCGCAGCCTCTCCGGACTGCGGCCTCACCCTTTGTGGGGCGGACCGCCGTCGATACTTGCTCGCCTACGGCGTCTAGCCGAAGACGCGCGTCAGATCGTACAGCTCCCTGGGGACCTTGCGGGTCTCCGCGACCAGGTCCGCCAGCGGGACGATCGCCACGTCGCCGTCGCGCCGCACCGGCGCGACGCCCGCCTGGCCCCGGTCCAGCAGGTCCGCCGCCGCGACCCCGAGCCGGGTCGCCCAGATCCGGTCCACCGCGGACGGCGTGCCGCCGCGCTGCAGGTGGCCCAGCACGGTGACCCGGGTCTCGAAGCCGGTCTCCTGCTCGATGCGGCGGCTGAGCGCGTCCCCCACGCCCCGCCTGGAGAGCTGGACGTGGCCGAACGCGTCGGTCGTGCCCTCGTCGCCGGCGAGGTCCAGGCCGACCAGGCAGGCGCCCTCGGCGACCACGATGATGCTGAAGTCCTTGCCCTCGCCCCGGCGCCGGTGCAGGTGCCTGACCACCTCGTCCATCTCGACAGGGAACTCGGGGATCACGACCAGGTCGGCGCCGCCCGCCAGGCCGCCCGCGAACGCGACCCAGCCGGTGTCGCGGCCCATCACCTCGACCACCATCACGCGGTGGTGGGCCGAAGCGGTGGTGTGCAGCCGGTCCAGGCCGTCGACCACGATCCCGACCGCCGTGTCGAAGCCGATGCAGAAGTCGGTGCTGGAGAGGTCGTTGTCGATCGTCTTGGGCACGCCGACGACCCGGAAGCCGCCGTCGTGGAGCGCCTTCGCGACGGACAGCGTGTCGTCGCCGCCGATCGCCACCAGCCCGTCCACGCCGAAGCGGTGCAGTGTCGCGCGCACGCGCGCGATGCCGTCGGCCTCCTTCATCGGGTTGGTGCGCGAGGTGCCGAGGATGGTGCCGCCCAGCGGGAGGATGCCCCGGACGTCGGCGGGGATCAGGTCCTCCATCTCGCCGTTGAGCGCGCCCGCCCAGCCGTTCTTGATCCCGCTCACCTGGTGGCCGAGCTGGAATGCGCGCCTGGCCACGCCCCGGATGGCCGCGTTCAGCCCGGGGGCATCGCCGCCTCCGGTCAGGATTCCGATTCGCATCTTGAGTTCACTCCCAGTGAAGGGCCATGCGGGACCGCTTGCTGGTGGTTGGCCGCACAGCAACCCGCCGGCGGAGGAAACGCCGGCAAGGATACGGCGGTTGCCTCCACCCTCGCAAGCTCCATGGGAGCGATCTCAGGCCGGATCTGGCCGAAGCTCTTTCAAGTCGGCCTTCGGCAGGGCGGACCCGGCCCGATTCGGCTCACCGCAAGACGCGCTGATCGCCCACGCGGCGCGTGATCCGCTGCGCGTCCAGGTACTCCAGCAGGGCCAGCACCGGCCGCCGGCTGGCCCCCATCCGGTCCCGCATGCCGGCGACCGTCACCGCGCCGTCGCTGGCCACCGACTCCCGGACGAGCGCCAGCGCCCGCTCGTACGCGCCCTTCGTGAACGCGACGTCGTCCGACAGCCGCACCAGCTCGCCCTTCTGGGCGAGCGCCCGCACGACCTCCGCCGACGCCCCCGCCTCGCGCATCGCCTCGGCCAGCGAGGGCGGCGCGAACGGCTGCTCGCCCAGGATCTCC
>VBJR01000023.1:0-457 GCA_005880175.1 Chloroflexota bacterium | reverse complement strand
CGGCGCCAGGCCCAGCCGGCTCTTCAGCTCCTCGCGGGGCATGCCGGCGCGCAGCGGGTGGGCGCGGTGGTACTCCTCCAGCGCGCGCCGGGCCCGGGCGCCGAGCGCCGACCAGGCCTCCGGCGCGAACAGCCACTGGCCGACCCGCCGGGCATCCAGGCCGGCGATGTCGGCGTCCTCGACCAGCGTGGCCTTCAGCAGCGCCTGGAGCGTGATCCCGCGCGGGTACTTGCGCAGCTCCTCCTGGAGCACGTCGCCCGCGGCGCGGCGCTCCAGCGACTCCCACACGCGCTCGTCGTGGCGCGGGTGGCGGCGCGGGTTCACGTCGGCGAACGTCCCGCCGGCGATGGTGGCGGAGGGCGTCGGCAGCCGCAGCACGAACCGGTCGCCGGCCGCCGCCGCGAGCGGGCGGGCCAGGTACAGCTGCACCCAGCCGCTCTCGCCGGGCTCGATCGAG
>VBJR01000420.1 GCA_005880175.1 Chloroflexota bacterium | reverse complement strand
GGCGTCAGCGAGACCGAGATCCTCTTCCCCTACGGCGCCACCCTCTTCGCCAGCAGGGTCGGCCAGCTCGCCGGCAACCACTTCGCCACCCTCGCCACCGGCCACGAGCACCTGGCCGAGGTCGGCCGCCTGGTCCTCTGGCACGGCGCCCAGCCCATCACGTTCGAGGCCCGCCCGTGACGCCCGGGCCCGCGCCCACGATCAACCCCGACCGCCTCCTCGCCGACCTCGCCGAGCTGGCCCGCATCGGCGGCCGGCCCGACGGCGGCGTCGACCGCGTCGCCGGCTCCCACGCCGACCACGCCGCCCGCCGCTGGCTCGCCGCCCGCATGAACGACGCCGGCCTCGACCCCCGGATCGACGACGCCGGCAACGTCCTCGCCACGATCCCCGGCTCCCGGGGCCCCTGGCTGCTCGCCGGCTCCCACACCGACACCGTCCCCGCCGGCGGCCGCCTCGACGGCGCTTACGGCGTCATCGCCGCGCTCGAGGCCCTCCGCACCCTCCGCGAGGCGGGCCACCCCCGCGCCGCCGAGGTCGAGGTCGTCAGCTTCTTCGGCGAGGAGGGCGTCAGCGGACCCGGGCTCGCCGGCAGCCGCCCGCTCGCCGCCAGCCCCCACGCCGCCGACCTGGTCGCCTACCTCGAGCTCCACATCGAGCAGGGCCCCCGCCTGGAGGCCGAGGGCCTGGAGCTGGGCGTCGTCGAGGCCATCGTCGCGGTCGGCCGCTGGGAGGCCCACCTCACCGGCGCCGCCAACCACGCCGGCACCACGCCCATGGCCATGCGTCGCGACGCCGGCCGGGCCGCGGCCCGCGTCATCGCCGGCCTCCGCGAGCTGCTCGACGACATCGACCCCGAGATGGTCGGCAACGTCGGCCAGATCGCCTTCCAGCCCGGCGCGCACAACGTCGTCCCCGGCGAGGCGCACTTCGTGGTCGAGCTGCGCGCGGCGAGCCAGGACACGCTCGACCGGGCCGCCGAGGCCCTGCGCCGCCGCTTCGACGCGATCGCCGCCGAGGAGGGCTGCACGGCGCGGGTCGACGCCAGGGGCGTCATCCCCGCCGCGCGCATGGACCCGAGCGTGGTCGCCGCGCTCGAGCAGGTCTGCGAGCGTCAGCGCCGGCCCTGGCGCCGGCTGCCCAGCGGCGCCGGCCACGACGCCGGCGCCCTCGCTGACCGCGTCCCCGCCGGCATGCTGTTCGTACCCAGCGCCGGCGGCGTCAGCCACTCGCCCCTGGAGCACACGGACGACGCGCTCCTGGTCCAGGGCGCCCAGGCGCTGCTGGACGGCGTGCTCCTGGTGCTCGACCGCGAGCGGCCCACCGGGCTCCGCAGCCTGAACGAGCTGCCGCCGGACGAGGCCGAGCGCGCCTTCCGAGCGGCGAACGCCTCCCGCCGCTGGGCCGCCGCGATGGCCGCCGGCCGCCCCTACCCCACCGCCCGCGCCCTCCACGCCGCCGCCGAGCGCGAGTGGTGGGCGCTCGCCGAGCCGGACCGGCAGGAGGCGTTCGCCGCCCACCCCCGCATCGGCGACCGGGACAGCGTGGACGCGACCGCCCGCGCCGAGCAGCACAGCGTCGCGGACGCGGATGCCCGGACCCTCGCCGCCCTGGCCGATGGCAACCGCCGCTACGAGGAGCGCTTCGGCCGCGTGTTCCTGGTCCGCGCCGCCGGCCGCAGCGCCGGCGAGATGCTGACCGCCCTCCGCGAGCGAATGGCCAACGACCCCCACGTCCTCGACCTGGCGGCCGGAAGGCCGCGCGCCGGCATGCCGGTCCAGCTCGCCCGCCGCGACGCCGGCGGCGCCTGGCAGCAGCTAGCGGACGCCGTCACCGACGGCGACGGCCGGGTCCGCGACTGGCCCGCCGCCCCCGAGCCGACGCCCGGCGACTACCGTCTCACGTTCATCACGAGCGGCTTCTACCCCGAGGTGCACATCGTGTTCCGGGTGGACCGCCCCGGCGACCACCACCACGTGCCGCTGCTCCTCAGTCCCTTCGGCTACTCCACGTACCGGGGCAGCTGACCGGTGGCCATCGAGCTCGGCGAGAACCGGTACGGCAAGGCCGAGACGCGCCTGCTCCGCGTCACGCGCCACGGCGAGCGCCACGAGATCCAGGAGCTGAGCGTGGACGTCGCGCTGGCCGGCGACTTCGACGCCGCCCACCTGGAGGGCGACAACGGCGCCGTCCTCCCCACCGACACCCAGAAGAACACGGTTTACGCCTTCGCCGCGGAGGCCCCGCCAGGGCAGATCGAGGACTTCGCGCTCCGCCTCGCCCGCCACTTCGTGGCCACGGTGGCGTCCGTCCGGCGCGCCACCGTGCACATCGACGAGCACGCCTGGGACCGCATCGACGCCGGCGGCGGCCCGCACAGACATGCCTTCCAGAGGAATGGCGAGGAGCGCCGGCAGGCGCACGTGGTCGCCGAGGCGGCGAACGCCCGGGTCGCCGCCGGACTGGATGGCCTGGTCGTCCTCAAGTCCACCGGCTCCGAGTTCCACGGCTTCGCGCGCGACCGCTTTACGACCCTGCCGGAGACCAGCGACCGCATCCTGGCCACCGCCGTCACCGCTCGCTGGCGGTTCGCGACCCTCGACGTGGACTGGGCCGCCAGCTTCGACGCCGCGCGGGCGGCCCTGCTCCGGACGTTCGCCGACCGGCACAGCCTCTCCCTCCAGCAGACGCTGTACGAGATGGGCCGGGCCGTCCTCGAGGCGCGGCCCGAGGTGGCCGAGGTCCGGCTCAGCCTGCCCAACCGCCACCACTTCGAGGTGGACGTGGCCCGGTTCGGCGTCGCCGGCCGCCACGAGGTCTTCCAGATCGCCGACCGCCCTTACGGGCTCATCGAGGGCACCGTGCGCCGCGCGGGCGCCCCCGCCGGCCCGGCGCTGGACTGGTGACCCGTGGAGTTCCTGCGGCCCGGCACCTGGCATGACGCGCTCGCCCTGAAGGCGGAGCGGCCGGCGGCGGTGCCAGTTGCCGGCGGTACCGACGTGATGGTCGAGATCAACCTCGACCGCCGCCGCCCCGAGGCGCTGCTCGACCTCGCCCGCATTCCCGAGCTGGCCGGGTGGGCGTCCGAGGACGGCTGGCTGCGCATCGGCGCCGGGGTCACGTACACGGCACGGTGGCCGGCACCCTCGGCACGGCCTCCCCCGCCGGCGACGCGCTGCCCCCGCTGCTGGCGGCCGGCGCCGAGGTCGTGCTGGCATCGGCGCGGGGCGAGCGGCGCCTGCCGCTGGCCGAGTTCTGCCTCGGCCCCAAGCGCTCCGCCCTGCGCCCGGACGAGCTGATCGCGGCCGTCCGGACGCCCGCCGCCACCGGGCCCCAGGTGTTCGCCAAGGTCGGCACGCGCGGCGCCATGGTCATCGCGGTCGTCTCCTTCGCGCTCGACCTGGACGTCGAGCGCGGCCGCGCCGGCACCGCGATCGGCTCGGCCGGCCCCACGCCGCTGCGGGCGCCGGCCGCCGAGCGCTTCCTGGAGGGCGTGCTGGCGGACGGCCGACGCCTGTCCGACAGCGCCGTCCGCCGCTTCGGCGAGCTGGTCGCCGAGGCCGCCAGCCCGATCGACGACGTGCGGGGCACGGCCGAGTACCGGCGCCACGCGCTCGCCGTCCTGGCCCGCCGGGCGCTGAGCCAGGCCTGGGCCGGCGCCCGGGGCCGCCGCCGGTGAACCTGACCTGCACCGTCAACGGCGAGCGCCGGGAGGCCGCCGGCCTCTGGCCCGGCGAGAGCCTGCTCCATGTCCTCCGCGAGCGGCTCGGGCTGCCGGGCTCCAAGAACGCGTGCGAGCAGGGCGAGTGCGGCGCGTGCTCGGTCCTGCTCGACGGCGTCCTGGTCTGCGCCTGCCTGGTCCCCGCCCTGCAGGCGGAAGGCCGCGACGTGACCACCATCGAGGGCCTGGGCGCGGCCGACCTCCAGGAGGCGTTCGTCGAGGCCGGCGCCGTCCAGTGCGGGTTCTGCACTCCCGGCCTGATCGTCGCCGCCGACGACCTCCTGCGCCGCCGGCCGGATGCCGGTGAGGCCGAGGTCCGCGAGGCGCTGGCCGGCAACCTGTGCCGGTGCACCGGCTACGTCAAGATCCTCGACGCGGTCCGGCTGGCCGCGGAGCGCCGGCGCCGATGACGCTGCTGATCGACGGCTGCGCGGTCGCGACCGTGGACGCCGCCGGCACCGAGCACGCGAGCGGCCACCTGGTGCTGGACGGGCCCTGGATCACCGCGGTCGGCGCCGGCCCCGCCCCCGGCGTGCCCGGCGCGACCCGGATCGACGGCCGCGGCTGCCTGGCCACGCCGGGCCTGGTCAACTGCCACCACCACCTGTACCAGTGGATCACGCGCGGGCTGGCCCAGCAGGCCACGCTGTTCGAGTGGCTCGTCCAGCTGTACCCGGTCTGGGCCGGCCTGGACGCCGAGCTCGAGCACGACGCCGCCCGCGCCGCCCTGGCCGCGCTGGCGCTGTCGGGCTGCACCACCGCCTCGGACCACCACTACCTCTTCCCCCGCCGAGGCGGCGACCTGCTGGCGGCCGAGGTCGAGGCGGCGCGCCAGGTGGGCGTCCGCTTCCACCCCTGCCGCGGCTCCATGGACCTGGGGCGGTCCCGCGGCGGCCTGCCGCCG
>VBJR01000022.1 GCA_005880175.1 Chloroflexota bacterium | reverse complement strand
GGACGCCTCGGCGTACCACCGCTCGAAGGTCGGCCAGGAGCGGGCCGCGCTCGCCGCGCAGCTGCCGGTCGTCCGCGTCCTGCCCACGGCGCCGGTCGGCCCTGGCGACTGGAAGCCGACCCCGACCGGCCAGCTCGTCCTCGACTTCCTGCGCGGCCGGATGGTCGTGCGGCCGCCCGCCGGCGGCCTGAACCTGGTATCGGTCGAGGACGTCGCCCGCGGCCACGTCCTCGCCCTGGAGCGCGGCCGGCCCGGCGCGCGGTACCTGCTGGCCGGCGAGAACCTGTCGCTCGACGCCGTGTGGGAGCTGCTCGGTCCGATCTGCGGCCGCCGGGTGCCCCGGCTGCGCATCCCCTACGCGGCGGCGCTGATCCTGGCCCACGCCGACGAGCTGCGCTGCCGCTTACGGCCCGGCGCCCGGCCGGCCGTGCCGCTGGAGGGCGTCCGCATGTCCCGGCACCGCATGCACGTGGACGGCGCCCGGGCGGCGGACGAGCTCGGCTTCCGCCCCGGCCCGGTCGGCCCGGCCCTGGAGCGGGCCGTGGCCTGGTACGGGGCCGAGCTGGTCACGCGCGGAGCGCGAACTGTCCCCGCAGGTTGACCAGCGCGAGCGCCCCGACCCCGAGGATGATCGCGGCGCCGGCCGCGTGCCAGAGCAGCACCGCCCCCGCCGCCGAGCCCGCGCCCAGCCCGAGGCCGTGCGACATGATGAACGTGCCGGCCGCCTCCAGGCTGCCCAGGTAGCCGGGCGCCGACGGCAGGACCGTCGCGTACAGCAGCGTCACCTGGGTCACCACCGCCGAGACGACGGAGACGCCGAGGCCCAGCGAGCGCAGGAGCATCGCGAACGCCAGCCCGTCGCACAGGGTGGCGGTCGCCGAGGAGACCGCCAGCAGCGCCACCCGGTCCGGCGTGCGGGCGAGCCCGGTCGCGGCCTGGAACGCCAGCGCGTGGCCGGTGATCCGGTGGGAGAAGCGGCCGGGCACCAGCCGGGAGCGGGCCAGCCAGGGGCCGAGGCGGGCGGTGCCGGCGATCAGGGCCAGCATCGCCACCGCGCCCAACAGCGCCAGCAGCAGCGTCGGCAGGCCCGGGGTCTGCGCCGCCGCGGTGACCGCCAGCAGCGCGCCGGTGCCCAGGACCAGGATCACCCCGCAGAGGTCGCACACGTGGTCCATCACCAGGCAGCCGAGCGCCGTGCCCGGGGCGACGCGATGGCGGCGCGACAGCCAGAGCATGCGGACGGCCTCGCCGGCCCGGATCGGCACGACGTAGTTCAGGAAGCCGGACGCGGCGTTGATCCAGAACGCGTCCACGACCGCCACCCGGGCGAGCGGAGCGAGCAGGCACCGCCAGCGCACGGCGCGGACCAGCTGCGCCGCCAGCACGAGGCCGAGCAGCGCGACCAGCGGCTCCGGGTGCTGCGGGCGCAGGTGCCCGCCCAGGTCCGCGAGCGGCACCGACCGGATGACGTAGACCAGCAGCAGGAGGCCGCCCGCGCTGCTCAGCAGCGGCCGGGTCCAGCGCCAGGCGAGGACGCGGCGGACCGCGCTACGCAAGGGCGGGCCTCGGCGCGACCCCGGCCAGGAACTCGCGCAGCACCTCGGTGAACCGGGCAGCCGCCTCCAGCATCGGCGAGTGCCCGCAGTCGAGCACCTCGAACCGGCCCCGAACGGCCTCGGCCGCGCGCAGGCCGTGGACCAGCGGGAGCACGCGGTCGCCGCTGCCCCACACGACCAGCACCGGCACGTCGAGCTCGCCGAGCCGGTCGGCCAGGACGTACCGGGCCCGCTGGCCGCGCATCCCGGCGACGGCGCGCAGCGCGGTGGTGAACGCGCGGATCGCGTGCCGCTCGCGGTACAGGTCGAGCGCCTCGGCCAGCACGGGGGCCAGGACGTCGACGGCGCCGCCGCCCGCGAACCGCCGGCGCAGCGGGCCGACGCGCCCGACGGCCCGGACCAGCCAGGGGCCGGCGACCTCCACCAGCCGGTCGGCCCCGGGCAGGCACATGAGGCGCAGGGACAGCGACAGCTCCCGGCCCAGCCCCGCGCTGGAGACCAGCGCCAGGGCGCTGACCAGCCGGGGCCGCCGGAGCGTCACCAGCAGGGCCAGCGCGCCGCCGAGCGAGTGGCCGGCCACCGCGGCCGGACCGCCCAGGACCTGCTCCAGGAATGCCACGACCACGTCGGCGGCCAGGTCGCCGTCCACCGGCCCGGGCGGCGGCGGCGAGGCGCCGTGACCCGGGAGGTCGATCGCGAAGACGCGGTGCCCCTCGGCCAGCCGCTCCAGCTGGAAGTGCCACGCCATCGACGACGCGCCGAGGCCGTGGATCAGGAGCAGCGGCGGTCCCTCCCCCCCTACCTGGTACGCGATGTCGAAGGCGTGTCCGTTGACGTCGAGCGTGGCGCGATGGCGCACGGCAGGACAGTCTAGTCCCGGCTTCCCGGCAAGAGCCTGTGACCTCGCCCGCGGCGACGGGCCTTTACAAAGACGTGAGGGGTCAGAACGGGTCCTCGATGAGCTCTGGCTCGGCGCCCGCGCGGATCGCGACGACCGCGAAGTCGATCGGCCCTCGCCAGCCGGCGAGCGCCCGGTACTCCGCCGCCGCGGCGCGCAGCGCCCGCTGCTTGCGGGCGTCCACCGCCTCGGCGGGCGCCCCGAACGCGTCCGAGCTCCGCGTCTTGACCTCGACCAGCACCACGCGGTCGCCGCGCCGGCAGACCAGGTCGATCTCGCCCCGCCGGGCCAGGAACCGCGTCGCGATCACCCGGTAGCCGCGCCGGGCCAGGAACGCGGCGGCCGCGCGCTCGCCCTCCCGGCCGAGGGCTAGATGGCGTTGGCGGCCAGCACGGCCCGGATCGGCGCCCACGACATCCGGTGGATGGGGCTGGGGCCCAGGGTTCGCAAGGCGTCCTGGTGGGCCCGGGTCGCGTACCCCTTGTGGACCGCGAACCCGTAGCCCGGGTACTGCCGGTCGTACTCGATCATCAGGTTGTCCCGGTGCACCTTGGCGACGACACTCGCCGCCATGATCGAGGCGCAGACCGAGTCGCCCTTGATCACGCACATCTGGGGCACGGCCAGGTCGGGCACGTCCCAGGCGTCCACCAGCAGGTACTCCGGGGGCAGCGGGAGGTTCTCGACCGCCCGCCGCATCGCGAGCTGGCGGGCCCGGATCAGGCCCTCCCCGTCGATCACCTCCGGCCCCACCAGGCCGAGGCCGAACGCCA
Source organism: Chloroflexota bacterium (assembly GCA_005880175.1). The sequence continues at coordinate 4,086 of VBJR01000022.1, read as the reverse complement.
CCGCGTGGCGCCGGATGGCGGCGGCCACCCGCTCGCGGTCCGCCGGCCTCATCTTCTTCGAGTCGTCCAGGCCGGGCAGCCGGAGGCCGATCGGCAGCACGACGGCGGCGGCGACGGCCGGCCCGGCGAGCGGGCCCAGGCCGACCTCGTCGATGCCGGCGACCATCTGGTAGCCCATCTCCCGGGCCGTGCGCTCCGACGCCCAGAGCTGCGGCCGGCGGGTCCGGCGGCGAACGGCAGTCATGGCGTGGACAAGGCTAGGCGCCGGCGCCGTCGGGGACAACCCGTCCCGTCGAGACGCCGGGCGCCGCCTCTACTCGTCCCCCGCGTCCTCGTCCGCGGACTCGCCCCGGGCCCGCGCGGCCCGGGCGCGCATCGCCTCCGCCCTGGTGCCCGTGCCCTCGTCCCGGCGCTCGCGCAGGCGCGCCGCCTTGCCCACCCGGCCGCGCAGGTAGTACAGGCGCGCCCGCCGGACCTGGCCGTGGCGCATCACCTCGATCTTGTCGATACGCGGCGAGTGCACGAGGAACGTGCGCTCCACGCCGACGCCGTGCGTGACGCGGCGCACCGTGACGTTCTGGCGCAGGCCTCCGCCCGTGACCCGGATCACCAGGCCCTCGAAGACCTGGATGCGCTCCCGCGTGCCCTCCACCACCTTGGCGTGGACACGGACGGTGTCGCCCGGACGGAGCTCGGGAATCGCCTCCTTCTGCTGCTCCTTCTCGAGCTGGTCGATGACGTTCATTGCTATTTCCTTTCTGCAAAGGTGGCCCTGGCGTGCGCTCGGCGCCAGTGGGCGATCTCGGCGTGGTTGCCGGAGAGCAGCACTTCGGGGACCTGGAGGCCGCGCCACTCGGCGGGCCTGGTGAACTGCGGGTAGCCTCCGCCGGACGCGACGGCGTCCTGCTCCAGGGAGGCCTCGTCGCCCAGGACGCCGGGAACCAGCCGCGCCACCGCGTCCACGAGGACCATGGCCGGCAGCTCGCCGCCGCTGAGCACGTAGTCGCCGATCGACACCTCGCGTTCCGCCAGCGCCGCGCGGACGCGGTCGTCCACGCCCTCGTAGCGCCCGCAGACCACGATCAGCCCGGGCTCGCGCGCCAGCTCACGCGCGAGGTCCTGGGTCAGGGGCTCGCCCCACGGCTCCATCAGCACCACCGGCCCGGAGTTGCGGGCCCGCAGCGCCTCGACCGCGGCGAAGATCGGCTCCGGCTTCATCACCATGCCGGCGCCGCCCCCGAAGGGCGCGTCGTCGACCTGGCGATGCCGGTCGGTGGTGTAGTCGCGGAGGTCGTGGGCGTGCAGGGACAGGAGACCGCGCGCGATCGCGCGGCCGACGACGCCCTGCCGGAACACCGGCTCGAAGACCTCCGGGAAGATGCTGACGAGGTCGAAGCGCACCTACGCCTCCTCCGCGTCGAGCACCCAGTCGGCCACGGTGACGGTGCGGGCGTCCATGTCCACGCGGACGATCGCGTCGGGGATCACGGGGATCAGCACCTCGGCACCGTCCCGCTTCGCCACCCACACGTCGTTGGCCGGCGGGTCCATCACCTCGGTGAGGGTGCCCACGTCGCGCCCGCTCTCGCTGCGCACGGCCAGCCCGACCAGGTCGTGGTGGTACCAGCGCCCGGCCGGCAGCGGCCGCAGCGACTCCGCCGGCACCTCGAGGTACCGGCCGCGCTGGGCCTGGGCCGCCGTGCGGTCGTCCACGCCGGCCAGCTTCACCACCAGGCCCGTCGCCTGCTGGCGGCTCCACTCGACCCGGCGGCTGGCGCCCTCCAGGGTCAGCTCGGCGCCGGGCGCGAAGCGGTCCGCGAAGTCCGTCAAGGAGCGAACCTTGACAGCCCCCGCGGTGCCGAACGCACCCACCACCTGACCGACGCGGATCATGGTCTCTCGCTAGCGCCCCGTCGCCAGGTCCACGAACACCCGCTTCCGCTCGCGCAACGACGCGACGCGGACGAGCATCCGGAGCGCCTCGATGTTGCGGCCGGCCTTTCCGATCAGGCGGCCCATGTCCTCGTCGGCCATCTTGACCTTGATCGCGACGGTGCCGCGGCCACGGTCGATCGAGATCACGTCCACCTCGGCCGGCTTGTCCGCGACCGTCCGGGCGACGTACTCGACCAGCGCCTTGTAGTCGATGGCCGGCCCGGGAGGCCCGCCGCCATACGAGGGCCGGCGGAAGCCGCCGTCGCGGTCCCGCCCGCCGCCACCTCCGCGGTACCCGCCGCCACCCGACGGGCCGCCGTAGCTACGCCTGAACGGCGGTCGATCCGGACTTTCGCGACGCTGCATAGCGCTCAAGGATGCCCTCCCTCCTGAGAAGGATCTTGGCCGAGTCCGAGGGCTGGGCGCCCTGGCTGAGCCAGCGGACCACTTTCTCTTCGTCGATCTTCACGGTGGCCGGCTCCGTCAGCGGGTTGTAGTAGCCGACCTGTTCGATGAACCTGCCGTCACGCGGGGACCGCGCGTCGGCGATCACCAGGCGATAGAAAGGCCGTCGCTTGGCCCCCATCCGCCTGAGCCTGATCTTGACCAATGTCGTGAGTCCTCCTTCAGCCGCCCAGGAGGCGGCCCAATCCCCGGCCGGCGCGCCGGCGCCCCTTGCGGCCGCCCGTGCCACCCAGGCCGAACTGCCTGACCAGCTGCTGCATCTGCTCGCGGGCCCGCAGCAGGCGGTTGACGTCCGCCACCTGCGTGCCGCTGCCGGCGGCGATGCGCCGGCGCCGTGAGCCGTCGATGATGTCCGGACGGGCGCGCTCCCGCCGGGTCATGGACAGGATGATCGCCTCCATCCTGTCCACCTCCGCCTCCGGGTCCGTGTCCCCCAGCTGGCCCTTGAGCTGGCCCGCGCCCGGCATCATCTCGATGACGCTGGCGACCGAGCCCATGCTCCGGAGCTGCTGGATCTGGACCAGGAAGTCGTCGAACGTGAGGTGGCCCGAGCGCAGGTTCCGCTCGACCTGCCTGGCCTGCTCCTTGTCGACGGTCCGCTCGGCCTTCTCGATCAGCGTGAGCACATCGCCCATGCCCAGGATCCGGGAGGCCATGCGGTCGGCGTGGAACACCTCGAGGTCGGCCGGCTTCTCCCCGATGCCGGCGAACCGCACCGTCTGGCCGGTCGCGTACTTCAGGGACAGCGCGGCGCCGCCCCGGGCGTCGCCGTCGAGCTTGGTGAGGATCACGCCGTCGATCCCGATCGCGTCGTGGAACGCGGAGCCGACGGTCACCGCCTCCTGGCCGGTCATCGAGTCGGCGACGAACAGCGACTCGCCGACGGGCACCGCGGCCCGCACCCGGCGCAGCTCGTCCATCAGCTCCTCGTCGAGGGCGAGGCGGCCGGCGGTGTCCAGGATGACCACGTCGTCGCCGAGCCGGGCGGCCTCGGCCAGCGCCTGGCGGGCGATGTCCTCGACCGCCCCCTGGGCGGAGTAGAACGCGACCTTCTCGCGCTCGGCCAGGACGCGGAGCTGCTCCACGGCGGCGGGCCGGCGGAGGTCCAGGCCGACCACCATCGGCCGGTGCCCGTCGCGGCGGGCGTGCAGCGCGAGCTTGACCGCGGTGGTGGTCTTGCCGGAGCCCTGCAGGCCGGCCAGGAGCACCACGGTGGGCGGCCGGTCGGCGTAGCGGAGGCCCCTGTCGTTGGCGCCGAGCAGCGCGATCAGCTCGTCGTGCACGACCTTGACGACCTGCTGGGCGGCCGTCAGGTGCTCGGCCAGCTCGGTGCCGACGAGCTGCTCGCGGACGCGCTCGCCGAAGACCTTCACCACCTTGTAGCTGACGTCGGCCTCCAGCAGCGCCATGCGCACCTCGCGCAGCGCCGCCTCGACGTCCTCGGGGCGGAGCACGCCGCGCCCGGACAGCCGCTTGAGCACGGTGCCGAGTCGGTCGCTCAGGCTCTCGAACATCAGGTCCGCGCCACCTCCTGCTCCAGGCGCACCAGCCGGCGCCGGATGTCCGCGAGGTCGCGCACCAGGGCGACCCGCACCTCGCGCCGGCGCTCCTCGGCGACGAGCAGGCCCAGCCGGGCCTCGTAGCCCTCCATGGCCAGGGCCGCGCGGTGGATCATGTCGTGCACGG
>VBJR01000021.1 GCA_005880175.1 Chloroflexota bacterium | reverse complement strand
GCGTTCCAGTCGCAGGTCACGAGCCTGGCCCTGGAGGGGGCGCTCGGCCGTCACGCCGGCGCGCGGTTCGTGCTGGTCGGCTCGGGCGCCACGTGGCTGCCGTCGCTGACGTGGCGCCTGGACAAGAACTGGAAGGGCGTCCGGCGCGAGGTGCCGTGGGTGGACCGGCCGCCGTCCGAGCTCATCAGGCGCTCGGTGCGGCTGACGGTGCCGCCCGTGGACGCGCCGCCGGACGCGTTCGCCGAGGTGCTGGCGCACGAGGGCATGCCGTCGATGCTGCTCCGGGCGGGCGGGGACGGGCCGCTGCCGGAGGTGGATTTCGACGCCAACGCTCGCCAGACGTACCCGCGCCTGGGAGACTGAAGGCATGGCCACCGCCGTCGCGACCGGACTGATCGACTGCGACATCCACAACCAGCCCGCGTCGGACGCGCGGCTGCGGCCGTACCTGCCCGAGCGCTGGCGCCGGCACCTGGAGCGCTTCGGCGCCCGGACCCGGCACGGCCTGGCGCAGGGCTACCCGTATCCGAAGGCAACGCCCGGGGCGGCCCGGGTGGACGCCTGGCCGCCCGACGGCGGCCCGCCCGGCTCCAGCCTGCGGTTCCTGCGCGAGCAGCTGCTGGATCCGCTCGGCGTCGACGTCGGGATCCTCAACTGCCTGCACGCTGGCGCCGGCCAGGTGGACCCGGAGCTGGGCGCCGCGCTGTGCCGGGCCGTCAACGACTGGCAGGCGGCGGAGTGGCTGGAGCCGGAGCCCCGGCTGCGGGCGTCGATCGTGCTGCCGTACGACGACGGCGAGCTCAGCGCGGCGGAGATCGACCGCGTCGCCCCCCTCACCGGTTTCGTGCAGGCCCTGATGCTGGTGCGGACGCTGGAGCCGCTGGGCAGGCGCCGCTACTGGCCGATCCACGAGGCGTGCGAGCGGCATGGGCTGCCGCTGGGCATCCACTTCGGCGGCTACGCGGGCCATCCGATCTCGTCCTCCGGCTGGCCGTCGTTCTATCTCGAGGACCACACCGGGATGGCGATGGCGTTCCAGGCGCAGCTGGTGTCGCTGGTGTTCGAGGGCGCGTTCGAGCGCTTCCCGGGCCTGCGCGTCGTCTGCATCGAGGGCGGGGTGGCCTGGCTGCCGGCGCTGGCCTGGCGCATGGACCGCCTGTTCGACGAGCTCCATGACGAGGTCCCCGAGCTGCGCCGCCGGCCCTCCGAGTACCTGCGTGAGCACGTCTGGCTGACCACCCAGCCCGTCGAGGAGCCGGAGCGGCCCGAGCAGCTGCTGCGGGTCTTCGAGCACATCGGGCGGGACCGGCTGCTGTTTGCGACCGACTACCCGCACTGGGACTACGACGACCCCGCCCGCGCGTTCCCGGCGCCGCTGCCGGCCGGCCTGCGGGAGCGCGTCTACGCGGACAACGCGCGAGCGCTGTACGGGCTGCCCGCTCCCGCGTGAAGCACGTCGTCGCTCCGGCCGCCGAGATCCCGCCCGGCCGGCGCCGGATCGTGACGCTCGAGGGCCGTTCGATCGGCGTGTTCAACGTGGCCGGGGAGTTCTTCGCGCTCCGCAACGCGTGCCCGCACCAGGGCGGCCCGCTCTGCCAGGGCGTGCTGAGCGGGTTCGCCGTGCCCGGCGCGCCCGGCGAGTACCGCTACGTGCGCCGGGGCGAGATCCTGCACTGCCCGTGGCACGGCTGGGAGTTCGACGTGCGGACCGGGCAGTCCTACTTCGACCCGGCGCGGACGCGGGTCCGGACGTACCCGGTCGAGCTGGTGCCCGGGCCGTACCGGGCCGAGACGTACCAGGTCGCCGTGGAAGGCGACCTGGTACTCGGCTCCGCGGTCGGCGGCGGCGGCAGCACCTGCTGCAGGGGCCCGCTCGGCTCCGTACCCGGCGTCGGCTCCGCACCCGGCGTCGGCTCGGCCGTAGGCGACGGCTCGCCGGTCGGGGTCGCCGCCGGCGTGGGCATCGGCACTGGCGCGGCCGTCGTCCGCTGCTGCGGCAGCGCCGTCGCGGCGGTCACCGGCGCGGCGGCCCGCGCCGTCGTCGTGGGGGCGGGCGTCGCCGGGGTCGCCGGTGGGGCCGTGAGGCGGGTGGCCGTGCTGGTCACGTACTCGACGGCCGACGACACCCCCGCTGGCCGCGCGAACCCGACGCCGACGAGCAGCAGGACGCCGATGCCCACGCCCGCGAGAGACCACGCCGGCCGGGGGGCGCCGACCGCGCGGCGTCGCGGCCTCGGCGCGAACCGCGGCGGCAGGCGCTCGGGCCGCCAGGTCTCCATCTCCATCCGGATGACGTTGGCCCACGGGAACTCCGGGTGCGGGGGGTGGCTGTCAGCTCGCACTCTGGCTCGCACTGTTCTTGAGACGCTCGGCGGCGTCCTTCTGATCGGTTTCAGCGAGGGTTCGTCTCATGCTCTCCAATGCCGCTCCCAGCCGGGAGGCTACGGTGCCGGGCGGGATGCCCAGGGTCTTGGCGATCTCGTCCCGGGTCATGCCCGCGTAGAAGTGCAGGACGACCGCGACGCGCAGCTTCGGGCTGAGGGACGCCAGCGCCCGGGTGACGAGCGTGCGTGCCTCGACGCGCTCGAAGCCGGTCGGCCCGGTGCCCAGGAAGAGACGCAGCGGAAGGAGCCGGGCCAGGTTCTGGCGCCGGAGATGGGAGATCGCGGCGTTCACCGCGATGCGGTGCAGCCACGCGCCCACCGACTCCACGTCCCCGCGCTCCCGCTGGTACCGGAACGCCTTCTCGAACGTCTCCTGGGTCAGGTCCTCGGCCGCCGCGGAGTCGAGGACGATGCCGCGGATCGTCCGATAGATCTGTAATTTGTATCGCAGGTACGTTTCCTCGAACTCCAAGTTGGAGTCGAGGTCATGAGCTATCCCACTCATCCCCCGAGCCTCGTGCTATCCAAGCCATGCCCGAGCGCCGCAGCCACGGCGCCCCCAACTACCATGCCCGACGCTGACGACTAGCTATACGAAGTCACCAGCCGAACCGATCACCAAGGCTACATGAAACGTCTGTCAGGATGAGACGCACCAGTTGGGAGTGCGTCATGACGCAGGGCCGCGAGCAGGGAGACGAGCATGGTGCACCGCTGGGGGTTGGGTTCGAGGGTCGGCGATCGCGCCACCATGGGCGCCGTGCTGGCGCTGGCGCTGGTCGTGCTGCGAACGGGGGCGGCGCTGGCCGACGACCCCGCGCCCTCGGTGCCCACGCCTGACGGAGCGCTCGCGGCGGCCGGCAGCAGCCTGGCGGGCGATCTGCCGCCGCTCGACCTCTCGCTCGGGGCTTCCCGCGACGCTGTGCCGCGGGAGGCGCAGGCGCCGGCCGACCCCGTCCCCCGGCCCCCCGCGGGCGTCCCCGCGGCGCGGCCGTTCGCCGTGGACCGCGACGTCGTCGACCTGACGACGTGCGCGCTCGCCGCCCTGGGCTGTGCCCCGGCCGAGTCGGGACGCCTGGTCTGGGACCTGCTGCCGTTCGTGATCGGCGCCACGGGCGAGCAGCCGGCGCAGGGCCAGCCATGCGTCGTGCGGGCCGCGTGCGCCATCGTCCAGCCGGTCGCCGCGCCCCCCGGCGCCGCCGGAGCCGCCGCCGGCCAGCCGGTCCCGGCCCCGGGCCCGCTGGCCGGCGGCACCCTCCCGGCGCTCGACGCGGTCGGCGTCGCGCTCGGCTCGCCGGCCCGACCCGGGCTGGCGGCGCCGGCCGGCCCTCCGGTGTCCGCCTCCGCGGCGGGCGCGCCGGCGGCGCCCGCCGGCCCCGACCCCGCGGGCCCCGGGCTGGCCAGCACGGGAGCGCCGGTCGTGGCCGCGCTCGCCGGCCTGGTGCTGCTCGCCGTGGGCGGCTGCCTGACGTGGGCGCGCGCCCGAGCCTGAACCGACCACTCCGTATCCCTCGTCGCGGGACCGGCTCCAGGTGGGCCGGTCCCCTCATCCTGGCCGTGGGCCTGGTGCTGCTGGGCGGCTGGGCGGGCGGGCTGGTGGTCGGCGAGTGGGGGCAGGCGGCCGCCGAGGCCCGCTGGGACCAGCGCTTCGGGCCGGGCGGCGAGCGGCCCGGCCAGGTGCCGGCGCCGCCGGGGCTGGCGCGGCCGCTGAACGGCGTGGATTTCCGCATCCGCGTCCCCCGGCTCGGCTACAGCGGGGTCGTTCGCGAGGGGGTGTCCGACGCGGTGCTGTTCGGCGGCCCGGGCCGGTACCCGCGGAGCGTCTGGCCCGGCCAGGCCGGGACGGTCGGCGTGGCCGCGCACAACGTCTACTGGCTGCGGTTCGACCAGCTGCGGCCGGGGGACGACGTGGCGCTCGACACCCGCTACGGGACGTTCCACTACCGCGTGACCGGCACGCGGGTGGTCAGCCCCGCCGACCGGTCGGTGCTCGCCGCGATCCCGGGCCGCCCCCGGCTGGTCCTCACCACCTGCTGGCCGCTGTGGGCGGGCCAGCTCGCGCCGGACCGGCTGGCCGTGTTCGCCACCGCTGTCACGTAGGGCCGGGAGACGTGCCCTGGCGCCCGGACCGGCCCGGTGGCCGGTCCAGCACGCACAGGTCGGCGCGGCCCGCGGCCAGGATCGTGTTCACCTCGTCGAGGGTCGTGATCTGCCCGAACGCGATCGTGGGGACGCCCGCCTCGTTGCGGACCCGGTCGGCGTAGGGCACTCCGTACGTCCGGCCGTACTCCGGGTGGGAGCCGGCCACCGTTTGACCGGTCCGCACCAGCAGCACGTCGGCGCCGGCGTCGCGGAGCATCGCGGCCGCCGCCAGCGACTCACGCTGGCGCAGGCCGCCGCGGACGTGGTCGGCCGCCGAGTACGCCACAGCGAGCGGCAGGTCGTCCGGCCACGCCTGGCGGACCGCGCGCACGACCTGCAGTGGGAACCGCATCCGCGACTCCAGGTCGCCGCCGTACTCGTCGGCGCGCCGGTTCGAGATCGGGGATACGAACGAGGCCAGCAGGCCGCCCCGCGCGCAGTCCACCAGCAGCATCCGGTGGCCCATCGCTGCCGCCCGCGTCGCTGCCGCGACGAAGTCCTCGCGCACGCGCTCCATCCCCTCGCGGTCGAGCTCGCGCGGCGCGGGCAGCCACGGGGCGTACGGCACCGGCGACGCGGAGACGAGCGGCCACGCCTCGGCCGCCGCCAGCGGCCGGTCGACGCCGGTGCGCGGCGGCTGGCAGGCGCCGCGGCGGCCGGCGTGGCCGACCTGCAGGCACAGCACCGAGCCGCCGGCCAGCGGCCGCGGCAGCTCCACCGGCGTCTCCGGCGTCGTCCGGCCCTCGGGCGACACCGCGTGGACCTCGCTCAGGACCAGGCCCGCGCCCGCGACCTCCGGTCCCCCCGCCAGCACCAGCCGGTTGGGGATCGTCAGGCCGCGCAGGCGGAGGGGGGCGAACACCGGCGGCGGAACGGCGAACGCGCGCACGCCGGTCGCCCGCTCCATGAAGTCGACCTCGACCCGACGCACGAAGTCCGCGTCGCGCACCGTCAGGTTGGTGTGCGTCACGCGCGGCGTGCGCGTCATCAGCTGGTACGCGAACTGGAGCGGCTCGAAGCTCGAGTAGCGCGACACGGACTGGAAGTAGTCGCACGACACACGCGACGCGTCCTGCAGCCGCTCCACCACCGGCTGACGTTCCAGCTCGAACTTCGCGAACGCCGCCGGCAGGTCGTCGTGCTCGATGAATGCCCGGGCCAGCGCGATCGCGTCCTCCAGCGCCAGCCGAGTCCCCGAGCCGATCGACCAGTGCGCGGTGTGGGCGGCGTCGCCCAGGAGCACGACGTTGCCGGCGTGCCAGGTCTCGCAGCGGACCCACGGGAACCCGACCCAGAGCGAACGGTTGGAGAGCATGCGGCGGCCGGCCAGGTCCTCCGCGAACACGCGCTCGCAGAGCTCCAGCGAGCCCTGTTCGTCCAGCTCGTCGAGGCCGGCGCGACGCCAGGTGTCCGCCGTGACCAGCACGACCATCGTGCTGTGGCCCTCGTCGTACGGGTAGCAGTGGGCCTGGAACAGTCCCCACTCCGTCTCGCGGAAGATGTAGGTGAAGACGGGGTACGCCAGGTCCGCGCCGAACCAGGCATAGCGCGAGGGCGCCTCGTCCACGGTCGGGCGCACCCGCTCCGCCAGCGTCCGGCGGACGAACGAGTTCGCGCCGTCGGCCCCGACGACCAGGTCGGCGTCCAGGTGCCGCTCCAGCGAGTCGACCTCGACCCCGAACGTCAGCTCGGCGTCCAGCTCGCGCGCCCGGCGCTGCAGCACGCCGAGCAGCCGCCGGCGGCCAATGCCGCTGAACGTGTTGCCGCGCACCCGCGTGGTCGTGCCCCGGTAGCGCACGTCGAGGGGGTTCCAGCGAGCGCCGGCGTCCATGATCGCGACGTAGCTGGCGTAGTCGGCGTGCTGCAGGTCGTCCAGCGAGCCCTCGGAGAACACCACGCCCCAGCCGAACGTCGCGTCGGGCGGGTTGCGCTCGAACACCCGGACCTCGTGGCGCGGGTCGGCCCGCTTCATCAGGATGGCGAAGTACAGGCCCGCGGGCCCGGCCCCGAGCACGTCGATCCTCACGCCAGCGCGTCCGCCAGGCGCTCGAGCTGGTCCAGCCGCGAGACGGTGGGCAGCAGCACCAGCTCGTCGCAGGCCTCCTCCTCGTAGCCGAGGACGAGGTCTCTGATCGCGGCGGGCGTGGTCAGGTTGCCGGCCGCGATTCGCTCCTCGAAGCCGCCGGTGAACCGGTAGTAGTCGCGCAGGTAGGCAGCGCCGGCGTCCGCCGTGGCCTGGTCGCCGAGGGCGAAGTAGGCCTGGCCCCACAGGTGGGGAGCGCCGGGCCGGCCGGCGTCCACCCAGGCCGCGCGGGCCCGGGCCGCAGCGCTCGCGAACGCGCGCGGCGGGCCGCCGCCGTGCACGTAGCCGTCGGCGTGGCACGCGGCCCGGGCGAAGGCCGCGCTGCCGCCGCCGCCGACCAGCAGCGCCGGTCCTCCGGGCTGGACGGGCCGGGGACCGATCGCGTCCCCTTCCCAGTGCCGGCGGAGGTCCACGAGCTGCCGCGTCAGCGCATCGCCCCGGCCGCGGGTGGCGATCCCGGCGGCCTGGTAGTCGTCGTGCCGGGCGCCGAGGCCGACACCCAGCACGAGCCGGCCGCCGGAGAGGGCGTCGACCGTCGCCGCCTGCTTGGCCAGCAGCGCCGTGCGCCGCAGCGGCCCGATGACGACCATGGTCACCAGCCGCGTTCGCTCGGTGACCGCCGCGCAGGCCGCGAGAGAGGCGAGCGGCTCCCAGCACTCGTACACGAGGCGGTCGATCACGCCCAGGCTGGAGAACGGGCCGGCGTCCGCCCGGCGCGCCCACTCCAGCACCAGGTCGCGGCCGGCGCCCGGCGTCGAGGTGGGGAGTCCGACGCCGACCCTCATCCGCGCAGCTCGACTTGCAGGGTGTCGCCGTCGAGGCGGGCCGGCGCGGCCCAGCCGGCGCCATTGCGGACCACGATCTCGGCCAGCAAGGCCGCGCGCTCGGGGTGGGCGCGCACGGGCTCGCCGCTCGGGTCCAGCCGGCCCAGCAGGAGCCGCGCGCCGGTCACCGTGCCGCCGGCCGCCACGTCCACCAGCGCCACGGCCGTGTCGCGCGGCATCCGCGGCGCCAGCGGGCCGTCGTAGCCGAACACGAACGAGCCGAGGCCGTGGAAGATCGGGGCGCCGCGGTGGACCTCGACGCCCTGGACGGTGTGCGAGTGGCAGCCGAGCACGACGCCGGCGCCGGCCTCGACGAGATTGCGGCCGAGGTCCCGCTGGTACCCGGCGGGGCGGTCGGCCCAGCTGACGCCCCAGTGGACGACCGCCACGACCAGGGGCGCCCGGTCCGTGGCGTGGCGGACCGCGTCCAGCAGGCGCGCCTCGTCGGCGGGCGCCACGGCGGTGCGGACCAGCGCTGGGGTGCCGGGCTCCCAGGCCAGGCGGGCCCGGTCGGGCTCGTACGCGGTGGTCACGCGGACGCCGGCCATGCCGGGCCGGGTGTCTGTGGCCAGGTACTTCTCGAAGCCCACGCACGTGGCGGTGACCAGGGCCACGTCCATGTCGCCTGCACGAAGGACGGCGGGCGCCAGCGCGGCGTCCGCGTCGGCGCCGATGCCGAGCGCGCGGACGCCGGCGCGCCCGAGACGCTCGGCCATGCCCTGGAGCGCGGCCCAGCCGTGGTCGCCGCAGTGGTTGTTGGCCAGGGCGACGGCGTCGATGCCGAGGGCCGCGACGTCCTCGATCAGCGCCGGGTCGCCGCGCAGCACGATGTCCGTGCGCTGCGGGTCGTCCACGTCGGTGAGCGGCACCTCCAGGTTGCCGAGGACCAGGTCGGCGCTGTCCAGGACGTGCAGGAGGGACTCGGCCGGACGCCGCCGGACGTGCGCGAGCGGCCGCATGACCACGAGGTCGCCCACGCCGGCCAGCAGCACCTAACCCGCTCCGCCGCCCTGAACAGGACAGGTTGACAGCCACCGCCGCCCCCCGCACCGTGGAAGCCGCCGATTTCGACCCCCGGGCGGGGGGTCCGGTTGGGGGGAGGGGGCCCGGGTGAGGGTGGGCGCGGGGAGGTGGTCGTCAGCCGCCACGGCGCCGGCGCACCTCCTCGCGCACGTACGTCACGATGTCGCCCAGCCGGCTGCCCGTGCCGAACACCCCGTAGCCGAGGTCGCGCAGCGCCGCCGCGTCGGCCGCCGGGACGGTGCCGCCCACCAGCAGGACGACGTCGCCGGCGCCCTCCTCGTCCAGCCGCCGCCGCAGCCGCGCGCAGTAGTCCATGTGCGCGCCGGACAGCACCGACAGTCCCACCGCCTCCGCGTCCTCCTGGACCGCCGCCGCCACGATCTGGTCGACCGTCTGGTGCCGGCCGGTGTAGATCACCTCCATCCCGGCGTCCTTGAGCGCCTTGGCGACCACCTTGGCGCCCCGGTCGTGGCCGTCCAGGCCGGGCTTGGCCACGACGACTCTGATCGGCGGCCTCACCATCGCGTCACCAGGCCCAGCCGGACGTCCTCGGCGAGCAGCGCCGGATCGCGCTCCGCCGGGTCGCCGTAGCCGCCGGCCCCCGCCAGCTGGAACGACACCACGTCGCCGTACACCAGGTCCACGGACGCCTTGCCGCCGATCTCCCGCTCGCCCGGCGTGCCCGGGTTGAGGACCGTCCGGCCCAGCTGGCCCGGCTCGCCGCCCCGCACGCCGAACGGCCGGAACCGGTGCCGCTCGGACAGGTTGGTGAACTTGATCGACTCGCCCAGGATGCGCACGTCCCGCCGCACCCCCAGCCCGCCCCGCCAGCGGCCGCGCCCGCCCGAGTCCGGGATCAGCTCGAACCGTCGCGCGCCGCGCGCGCCCCGGTGCCGCCGTGGATCAGCTCGTAGCCGACGAACCGGCGCCCGCGCACCGGGTCCCAGGCGCCGAACGTCGCGTTGCAGAAGTGGCTGCTGGCCGCCGTCACCGCCTCGGGCAGCGCCGGCGCCAGCGCGCCCAGCACGACGTCGAAGATCCGCGTGCAGATCGCCGCGCGCGGGCCGCCGCCGGCCGGCGGCCGCGGGTTGAGGAAGCACCCCTCCGGCGCGCTGACCTCCACCGGCCGCAGCGCGCCCGTGTTCATCGGGCCGTACGGGTCGGTCAGGCACTTGATCGCGGCGTACACGTACGACCGGGTGTAGTTGAAGTACGAGTTCAGCCCGGAATCGGTCTGCGGGTCGGTGCCCGCGAAGTCCACGAAGATCCCGTCGCCGGCGATGCGCACGGCCACCGCGATGCGCAGCGGCTCGGTGCCGGTGCCCGAGTCGTCCATGAAGTCCACGAACCGGTGCTCGCCGTCCGGCATCGCGGCGATGCGGGCGCGGACGCGGGCCTCCGTCTCCGCCAGCATCGCCTCCACGCAGGCGTCCACCGTGTCCCGCCCGAAACGGTCGTACAGCTCGCCCACCCGCCGCTCGCCCACCCGCAGCGACGCCCGCTGGGAGCGCAGGTCCCCGAGCACGTTGCCCGGCACCCGCGAGTTGGCGCCGATGATCGCCAGCGCGGTCGCGTTCTCGCGCCCCTCCTCCACGATCTTGACCGGCGGGATGCGCAGGCCCTCCTGGTGCCAGTCGAAGATGCCCTCGACGGCCTGGCTGCCCGGCCGCGTCGGGGAAGTGGCCCGAGCCGAGCTGGGGGTCGTTCAGCAGCAGCACGTCGCCGGGCCTCAGCGTCTCGGCCGGGAACGCGGCCAGGAAGTTGCGGATGGCGAAGTGCATGGCGCCCATGTGGCCGGGGCTGTACGGGCCCTGCGCGGACATCCGGCCTCGGGCGTCGAACACCGCGACCGAGAAGTCCTGGCCCTCGCGCGCCTGGATGGAGTACGCCGTGCGCTGGACGGTCGACCCGATCTCCACGCAGACGGACTGCAGCGCGCCCCAGACGACACCCAGCGTGATCGGGTCCGGCCTCACGTGACGTGCAGGCTCCCGTACTCGTCCACCACGGCCCGGACGCCGGGCGGCAGCACCGTCGTGGACTCGCGCTCCTCGACGATGGCGGGCCCCTCCAGCTCCTGGCCGGGCCCCAGCTGGTCGCGCGCGTGCACCGCCGTGGCCGTGTAGCCGCTGCACTCGGGAAAGTAGGCCGTGCGCTGGCGCGGTGGGGCTGGCGCCGCGGGGCCGGTCACTTTGGGCAGGTCCACGCGCGGCGTCTCCAGGACCGCGGTCAGGCGCCACGTCGTCGCCTCCACCGGCTCGCCCGGACTGGCCTGGCCGTACCGGCCGGCGTACCGCGCCTCGAACGCGGCGCGGGCGCCGGCGAACGGGACCGTCAGCTCGTAGCCCTGGCCGGCGTAGCGCAGATCGACCTCGCGGGCGTACACGGCGGCGGGCCGGCCGAGCAGGTCGTCGGCCTCGCGCCGCATCTCCGCGAAGATCGCGTCGGCCTCCGCCGGGCCGTCGCCCTCGAACGCGGCCAGGTGGCTCCGCGACAGGTCGAGCGCCACCTCGGCGCCGAGCAGGCCGATCGCCGAGGCCACGCCCGCCGACGCCGGCAGCACCAGGCGGCGGATGCCGAGCGCGGCCGCCAGCCGGGCCGCGTGGGCCGGGCCGCAGCCGCCCGTGGCCACGAACGCCAGCGCCCGCGGGTCGTGGCCGCGCTCGATCGAGACGACGCGGGTCGCCAGCTCCATGCCCAGGTTGACCATCGCGTGGATGCCCCAGGCGGCCTCCTCGACCGACATGCCGAGCGGAGCGGCGACGCGGCGCTCGATCGCGGCCCGCGCGGCCGTCGCGTCCAGCCGCATGCTGCCGCCGGCGAACCCCTCCGCGCTCAGATAGCCGAGCACCAGGTTGGCGTCGGTGACGGTCGGCTCGGCGCCGCCCCGCCCGTAGCAGGCCGGGCCCGGCGACGAGCCGGCCGAGTCGGGCCCGACCTGGATCGTCCCCAGCTCGGCGCGCGCGATCGAGCCGCCCCCCGCGCCGATCTCGACCAGGTCCAGCGAGCGCACGTTCATCGGGATGCCGCTGCCGGGCGCCAGCCGCACCCGGTGCAGCTCGAACGTGTCCACCGTCTGGGGCCTGCCGCCGGCGACCAGGGCGAGCTTGGCGGTCGTCCCGCCCATGTCGAACGCGATCAGCTCGGGCTCGCCGCTGAGCTGGCCGTAGCGGGCGGCGACCAGCGCGCCCGCGGCGGGCCCGGACTCGATCATCCGGACCGGGAGGCGCGCCATCGTCTCGGCCGCGGCCGCGCCGCCGCCCGACTGCATGACGAGCAGCCGCCCGCCGTACCCCCGCTCGACCAGCGCTCTCACCAGCGCCCGCAGGTACTCGCGCACGGCACCGGCGAGGTACGCGTTGACGACGGTCGTGCTGGTCCGCTCGTACTCGCGGAACTGGGGCGAGACCTCGCATGAGAGCGACGTCTCGATCTCTGGCGCCAGCTCGGCCACCAGCTCCCCGAACCGCCGCTCGTGCGCCGGGTTGGCGTAGCTGTGCAGCAGGCAGACCGCGAGGCTCCGGACGCCCCGCTCGCGCATCTCGGCGATCGTCCGCCGCGCCTGCGCCTCGTCGAGCGGCCGGTGCACGCCGCCGCCGGCCCGGAGCCGCTCGTCCACCTCCCAGACCCAGGTCCGGTCGATCAGGGGCGGCGGCTTCTCGATCTGCAGGTCGTACAGCTGGTACCGCTTCTGACGCCCGATGGCGAGCACGTCGCGGAACCCGCGGGTGGTGGCCAGGGCCACCCCGGTGGCCTTCCGCTCGACCACCACGTTGGAGCCGAGCGTGGTCCCGTGGACCGCCCGGGCCAGGTCCGGCCAGGCGACGCCGGCGCGGGCCATCACCTCGTCGAGCGCGGCCAGGCAGGCGTCGCTGGGGTCGGGGTACGTGGTGAGCCGCTTGCCGGTGTGCAGGCGGCCGGCCGCGTCCTGAAGGACCACGTCGGTGAACGTGCCGCCAACGTCGAACGCGACCTGCGGCGTGGTCACCCCCGCAGCAGCTCCGCGTCGTCCTGGCCGAGTGCGGGCGCGGGGCGGAAGCGGTCGGCCGCGCCGGTCTTGATCGGGTTGCCGAGCAGCTGGCGCTCGCCGTCGCTGACCACCATGCCGCGGTGCCGGACCTGGGGGTCGCGCAGCACGCGGTCGAGCGTGTTGACGGGGCCGCTGGGCACGCCGGCCGCCCGGAGCGCGGCGACCCACTCGTCGGTCGTGCGCCCGGCCAGCCGGTCCTGGACGCGGGCGACCACCTCGTCACGGTGCGCGTGCCGGCTCGCGTTGTCCGGGTACCGGGCGGCCAGGTCCTCCAGGTCGAGCGCCCGGCACAGCGGGGCCCAGAAGTTCTCGCCGAAGACCGCGATCACGACGTGGCCGTCGGCCGTGGCGAACGCCTGGTACGGCACGACGCTCTGGTGGGCGGTGCCGACGGGCCCGGGCACACGGCCGTCCGTCAGGTAGTACTGGGCGACGTACGTGAGCAGCGAGACCTGGACGTCGAGCAGCGACAGGTCCACGTGCTCGCCCTGGCCCGTGCGCTGCCGTCGCAGCAGCGCCGCGCACACGGCCAGCGCCGCGAAGATGCCGCCGGCCAGGTCGCCGACCGGGATGCCGGAGCGGGTCGGCGCGCCGCCGGGCTCGCCGGTGATGGACATGCCGCCGCCCATCGCCTGGAGCACCAGGTCGAACGCCGGCAGGTCGCGGTACGGGCCGTCGCCGCCGAACGCGGTGAGCGAGCACGTGACCAGGTCGGGCCTGACCGCCCGGAGGTCGCGCGGTGTCAGCCGGAGCCGCTCCATCACGCCGGCCCGGAAGTTGTCCACGACCGCGTCGGCCGTCGCGACCAGCCGCAGGAAGCGATCCCGGTCGCGATCGGTGCGCAGGTCCAGCACCACGCTGCGCTTGTTGCGGTTGACCGCCATGAAGTAGGCCGAGCGGCCGTCCGCCTCGAACGGCGGGCCCATGCGCCGGATGGGGTCGCCGGCCGGGTCCTCGACCTTCACCACCTCGGCGCCCATGTCGGCCAGCAGCATCGTGGCGTACGGACCGGCGAGCATCCGCGTGAGGTCGAGGACGCGGATCCCTTCCAGCGTGTCGCTCACCAGCCGCCCCGCTTCACGACGTCGCGGCCGATCAGGCCCTGCAGGATCTCGCTGGTCCCGCCGCCGTACAGGAGGAAGCGGGCGTCGCGGAAGTAGCGCTGGGCGGCGTACTCCATCGCGAAGCCGTACGAGCCGAAGATGCGGGTGGCCTCGTCCACGATGCGGGCGCAGACCTCCGTGGCGAAGTACTTGGCCATCGCCGCCACGGTCGTGACGTCCGCGCCGGCGTCGATGCGGGCCGCCGCGTCGGCCGTGGCGAGGCGGGCGGCGTGCAGCTCGGTGGCCATGTTGGCCAGCTTGGCCGCGACGAGCTGGAACTCCCCGATCGGGCGGCCGAACGCCTGGCGCTCCTTCGCGTACGCGGCGCTGTCCTGGAGGGCCCTGCGGGCCAGGCCCGTGGCCAGGGCGGCGGTCATGACGCGGATCTCGGACAGGGTGCCGCCGACGTTGCGGACGCCCTGGCCCTCGCCCCCGAGCAGCGCGTCGGCGGGCACCTCGCAGTCGAGGTGGACCTCGCTGGTCAGCGAGCTGCGGGTGCCGAGCTTCTCGATCGGGCGGCCCACCTCGTAGCCGGGCGTGGCGGCGTCGAGCAGGAAGAGCGCGATGTCCTTGATGCCCGGCTCGTCGGTGGTCTTGGCGCCGACGGTGAGGAAGTCGGCGACGGGGGCGCTGGTGATCCAGGTCTTGGTGCCGGTGAGGCGCCAGCCGCCGGCGGGCGTGCGGCGGGCGCGGGTGCGCATGGCGCCCAGGTCGCTGCCGGCCTCGGGCTCGGTCAGCGCGAACGTGCCGACCTTCTCGCCGCGCAGCGCGGGCGTCAGGTAGCGCGCGTGCTGCTCGGGGCTGCCGAAGCGGTGGACGAACACGGTGCCCATCAGGCCCTGCATCGCGGTGATGGCGGCGAGGCTGAGGGAGCCGGCGGCGAGCTCCTCGTACAGGACGCAGGCGGTCTGGAAGTCGGCGTCCTGGCCGCCCAGGGGCTCGGGGTAGCGGAGGCCGAAGCAGCCCAGCTCGGCCAGGCGGGCGAACAGGCGGTGGGGGAACTCGCCGTGCCGGTCGAGCTCCTCGGCGGCGGGCAGCACCTCGCGCTCGACGAAGTCGCGCATGGTGGCGCGGTAGAGCTCGCGCTCCTCTGGCGTCACGTTGCGGCCTCGGCCAGGGTTGGGGCGGTCTGGCGCCAAACCGTCCGGTCGAGCACGCACGAATGCGTGGTTTGGCGCCAGGAACATTCAACATTCAACACGTCGCAGACTCCCGGCCTCGCGACTCTACGAGCCGTGGAGGGGTCTGACCCCGGTCTGACCCCAAAGAGGCGCGAGCGCTAGAACAGCGCCGGCTCCTGGTACGTGCCGAACACCTCGCGGAGCGAGCCCATCACCTCGCCGATCGTCGCATACGCGCGGACGCAGTCCACGGTCGCCGGCATCAGGTTCTCCGTCCCCGCCGCCGCCGCGTCCCGCAGGCGCGCCAGCGTGCGCCGGACCTCGGCCTCCGACCGGTGCGCCCGCACCTCCTCCAGCCGCTCCAGCTGCTCCGTCAGCGCGGCCGGGTCGTGCTGGTACAGGCGCGTGGGCGGCGGCTCCTCGGCCGTGACGAACACGTTCTCGCCCACCACCTTCCGCTCGCCGCTCTCCACCGCCATCGCGTGCCGGTACGCCTCCTGCAGCACCAGCCGCTGCACGTACCCCTCCTCGACGCACCGCGCCATCCCGCCCCGCGCCTCCACGTCCTCCATCAGGGTGAGGATCCGCCGTTCGTACTCGTCGGTCAGCGACTCCACGAAGTACGAGCCGGCCAGCGGGTCCGCCGTGTCCGCGATCCCCGACTCCAGCGCCACGATCTGCTGGGTCCGCAGCGCCAGCAGCATCGCGTCCGAGTCCGGGATCTCGAACGCCTCCTGCCACGTGTTCACGGTCAGCGACTGCAGGCCGCCCAGCACCAGCGCCATCGTCTCCACGGTCGCCCGCACCACGTTGTTCAGCGGCTGCCGGTGGCTGAACGTCGAGCCGCACGTGCCCGCGAACCACAGGAACCGCCACGAGCGCGGATCCGACGCGCCGTACGTCTCGCGCATGAGCCGGGCCCAGATGCGGCGCGAGGCGCGGTACTTGGCGATCTCCTCGAAGAAGTTCATGAACGCGCCCAGGTTCCACGAGATCCGCGGCGCGAACGCGTCGATCGGGATGCCGCGGGCCAGCGCCCGGTCCACGTACTCGCGGGCGCTCGACATGCAGAACGCCATCTCCTGGACGGCCGTCGCGCCCGACTCCCGGATGTGGTAGCCGCAGACCGAGATCGGGTTGGCCCGCGGCATGACCCGGCTGCAGTACTCGAACGTGTCCGCCACCAGCCGCAGGGAGGGCTCGACCGGGAAGACGCACGCCCCCCGGGCGAAGAACTCCTTGAGGATGTCGTTCTGCACGATCGGCCGCAGCGACTCCGCCGCCACGCCCTGCCGCTCGCCCGCGACCTGGTACAGCGCCAGGAACAGGAACGCCGGCGCGTTGATCGTGAAGCTGGTCGAGACGTGGTCGAGCGGGATGCCGTCGAACAGCACCTCGAAGTCGGCCAGCGAGTCGATCGCCACCCCGACCCGGCCGACCTCGGCCCGCCACTCCGGGTGGTCCGAGTCGTAGCCCATCTGGGTGGGCAGGTCGAGCGCCACGGAGAGCCCGTCGACGCCCTCCTCGGCCAGCAGCCGGCGGTTCCACTCGTTCGTCGCGCGCGGCGTGCGGAACCCCGTGTAGGTCCGCATCGTCCACAGCTTCTCGCGGTACATCAGCGGGTACGGGCCCCGCGTCATCGGGTACTCGCCCGGGTCGCCGAGGTCGCGTTCGTAGTCCAGGCCCGCCGCGTCGGCCGGCCCGTAGAGCGGCTTGATCTCGACCCCCGAGGTCGTCTCGACGTGGCGGACCCGCCTGGTCTGCTGAGCCATTCGCGCCTCCCCGCCGCCCGAACCATCGTTCAGCGGCTGAGGCCCATGCTAACGCGCTAGGAGCGTCGCCAGGCCAGGCGCTCGGTCACCGCCAGCAGCTCGCAGACCAGGCCGGCGTCCACCGGCAGGGCCTCCGCCGCCGCCCGGGCCTCGCCGAACAGCGCCTCGATCTTGGCCTCGGCCTCGGCGAGCGCCCCGCTCTCCACGACCAGCTCGCGCAGCCGCGCCACGTCCGTGGTCCGCTCCGCCTCGGGGCACAGCCGCAGCGTGCGCGCCCACAGCCAGGTCGGCTTGCGCTCGCGCAGGTCCTCGCCGCTCGGCTTGCCCGTCACCGCCGGGTCGCCGAACGCCCCCAGCACGTCGTCGCGGAGCTGGAACGCGATGCCGGCCGGGATCGCGTACCCGCTGACGCACCGGACCAGCTCGTCGGGCGCGCCGGCCAGCGCCAGCCCGAGCTGGATCGGCCGCTGCACCGTGTAGCTGGCCGTCTTGTAGTGGTTCACGGTCAGCGCCTGCTCCTCCGTGACCCGGCGCGAGTGCGCGGCCAGCACGTCCAGGTACTGGCCCAGCGTGACCTCCGTGCGCATCTCGTTGTAGATGGAGAGGCCCCGGGTCAGCCGCTCGGGCGGGACGCCGGACCCGAGCAGCAGCTGGTCGGCCCAGATCAGCGACAGGTCGCCGAGCAGGATCGCGGCGCTCGCCCCGAACCGCTCCGGCGCGATCTCCGCCTCGGCCGCCAGGTTCACGTGGCTGGCCGGCCGGCCCCGCCGCGTCAGCGACTCGTCCATCACGTCGTCCTGGATCAGGGCGAACGTGTGCAGCAGCTCCAGCGACGCCGCCGCCCGCACCACCGCGTCGTCCAGCTCGCGGCCGCCCGCGCGGTAGCCCCAGGCCAGCAGCTCCGGCCGCAGCCGCTTGCCGCCCGCGCACACCGCCGAGTCGAGCTCGTCGACGAGCCGGCCCAGCCGGACGTCGATCGCGACCGCCGCCGGCCGCCGCTCCGCGAGGAACACCCGCAGGGCACCCTCCAGCCTGGACGAGAAATCTTTCATCAATTAAACTTCTTACTGGTTGGTATTTG
>VBJR01000020.1 GCA_005880175.1 Chloroflexota bacterium | reverse complement strand
TTGTGATCGACCCAGATGTGGTCGCTGGTCTCGATGTGGATCGCGTCGCCGTCGCCGCTCGACGCCGTCACCTTCGAGATGTTCATGTTGCGGATGATCACGTTCGACTGGCCCTTCATCTTGAGCCCGATCCCGGTCAGGCCCGAGTTGGCGCCGACGCCGAGGATGCTCTTGTTCGACGTGACCGTGACCTCGCCGGAGCCGGAGAACAGGCCGTTGACCCGGATGATCTCGGGCCCGGTGTTCGCCGCCTCGGTCTCCAGCGCGGACAGGCTCGTGACCGTCACCGTCGGGCCGCCGGCGCCGCCGGTGGTCGGCCCGTGGCCGTCACCGCTGATCGCCGCGTAGCCGATGAGCCCGGTGTCCGAGCCCCCGCCCCCGGTCGGGGTGGGAGTCGGCGTCGGGGTGGCCGTGGGCGGCGCGGTCGGAGTGGGCGTCGCCGTGCCCGTGGGCGTCGGCGTGGGCGGCGTCCCGATCGAGCTGACCAGCAGGTCGTCGAACGACGCCGTCGCGTGGAACGTGGAGAAGCCCACCGTCCCGCTGGGGAACAGGGAGCTGGTCCCCGATCCCACCTGGGCGCCGTTGACGAAGCCCGTCACCGTCGAGCCCGACACCTGGATCTGCAGCGTGTAGAAGGTCCCGGTGCTGACGGTCAGCGAGGTCGAGCCCAGGACGGCGACCGAGCCGCTGTCGACCGTCTGCAGCTGCGCCTGGTTCGTGTCGAGCAGCGCCAGCCGGTACTCGCTGGTCGCGCTCTGCACCCGGGCGTTCAGTGCGACGAACCGCGTGGCAGCGCCGAAGGCGATCGGCTTCACGCGCGCCTGCACCGTGTAGTCGGTGAACGTGCTCCCTGGCGTGTACCAGGTGCGGGCGTCGTTGGCGTCCGACTTGGACTGCTGGTACACCTGGCTGCCGTCGGTCGCCAGGCCCCACGTGCCGCCCGACTTCGTCCAGCCGGAGAGGTCTCCGGAGTCGAAGTTGTTGCTGTACAGCGTGGCCGCCAGGGCGGCCGGGACGGTGACGGCGATCAGGGTCCCCACCACGAGGGCGACCGCGGCGCCGAGCACCCCGAGCCGCCCGGCGATCCGGCGCGTTCCCCGCGCCTGTCCGGAGCTGTCCTTCACGCTCTCTCCCCTGTGTTTCAGGCGCCGATCTTGCCAGTGCCCGCGCCCGCGGCGACGATGCTCTGCACGTTCGCCGTCGAGTCCAGCGTGAAGCTGTACGGCGGCTTGGTGAACGTGCCGGTGCGCGTGATCTGGTTGGTCCCGCCGCCGAAGTCGTTGCCCGACTGGTTGACGAACCCGTCGACCGGGCTGTCACCGGTGGTCTCGATCGGCGTCCCGACGCTGCGGAACACGTTGTTCTGCACCAGCATCTGCGCGTTCTCCCGCGAGTGGACGCCGGTGCTGCCGTTCTGGAAGAAGTTGTTGAAGACGTGGCCGGTCCCGAAGCGCAGGCTCGGGGTCCGGGAGTCGAAGTTGATGAACGAGTTGTGGTGGTACGTCACGTGCAGATGGCCGGTGTCCTCGGACCCGTTGCTGTCCGAGTGCCCGACCAGCGACACCTTGAAGTGGTCGTGGATGGTATTCCAGGACACGGTGACGAAGTCGCCCGCGTGGGTGATGTCCACGAGCCCGTCGTAGAAGTCCTTGCCGTTGTTCATGTCGCTGAACAGGTTGTTGTGGTCCACCCAGACGTGGTCGCTGTGCTCGATGTGGACCGCGTCGCCGTCACCGCTCGCCGCGGTGACCTTCGAGATGTTCAGGTTCTGGATGATGACGTTGAAGCCGTTCTTGACCTTGAGCCCGATCCCGGTCAGGCCGGAGTTCGCGCCGACCCCGATCACCGTCTTGTTCGACGCGACGCTGACCTCGCCGGAGCCGGAGAACAGGCCGCTGACCCGGATGGTCTCGGCCCCGCTCTTCGCCGCCTCCGTCTCCAGCGCGGACAGGCTCGTGACCGTCACCGTCGGGCCGCCGGCGCCGCCCGTGACCGCGCCGTGGCCGTTGCCGCTGATCGCCGCGTAGCCGACGACCGGCGGTCCCGCCGCCATGGCCGGGCCGGTGCCGATCGCCATCAGCGCGGTGACCGACCCGGCGACGGCGATCGCCAGACCCACCAGCCGGCGGCCGCGGCCGCCCGCACGTGCCTCCGTCGAGCAGTTCTTCACTTCTCTCCCTCCGACTAATGAAGCGGCTCACACGTGAGCCACGTGTACTTAGTGCACGAAGCGTACCCAAGGGCCGGCGAACTGTAAAGAGGTGAACGGAGCCGGGCGGCGGGGCCCGAGCCGCGCCGCCCGGCGGTCAGGTCAGCTCGAGGGCACGCAGAGGCAGAGCGCGAACCGGTCGCGGGGGTCCGTGTACCACCGCGAGAGGCCCAGGCCGCTCGCCTCGAGCTCCCGCTCGATCGACCCGCGGGTGAACTTGACGCTGATCTCGGTGAGCAGCGCCTCGCCGGCCGCGAAGTCCACGACCATCCCCGCCTCGGGGATCGTCACCCGCTGCGGGGTCCGGGCCCGCAGGCGCATCTCGATGCGCGAGTGCTCCCGGTCGAAGCTCGCGACGTGCTCGAACGCGCGGAGGTCGAAGTCCGCGCCCAGCTCGCGGTTGAGCACGCGCAGCAGGTTGCAGTTGAACTGGGCCGTGACACCGGCCGAGTCGTTGTACGCCGCCACGAGCTCGGCCTCGTCCTTGACCAGGTCCACGCCGAGCAGGAACGCATCGCCAGGCTGCAGCAGCGCCCGGACCTGGCCCAGGAACCGCGCGCGCTGGCCCTCGTCGAAGTTGCCGATGGTGCTGCCCAGGAACACGACCAGCTGCTGGCCATGGCGGGGCACCCGGTCGACGTGCATCGAGAAGTCGCCGACCACGGCGTAGACGGCCAGTCCCGGGAAGTCGGTGGCCAGCCGGCGCGCGGTCTGCTGGAGGAACGCCTCGCTGATGTCGAACGGCACGAAGCAGGCCAGGCGGTCGCGGACCGCCGGCTCGATCAGGAGCCGGGTCTTCTCGGCCGAGCCGGCGCCCAGCTCGACCAGCGCCTCCGGCCGCACCCGGGCGATCACGTCCGGCGCGGCCTCGCGGAGGATGGCCGTCTCCGTGCGCGTCTGGTAGTACTCGGGAAGACGCGTGATGGCCTCGAACAGCTCGGAGCCGCGCTCGTCGTAGAACCAGCGCGGGGGCAGCGACTTGGGGTCCGAGCCGAGGCCCGAGCACACGTCGCGGACGAGGTCGTCTCGCACCTCGCGTCCGAACGTGTGGATGGCGATGGTGATGGGCGCGAGGCTCATGACCGTTCCGCGTCCCGGGCGCAGCGGAACCCGGCGAAGATCTGCCGTTTCAGCCGCGAGTCCCAGTTGCGAAACGTGTTCCTGGCCACCCGCGGCCGCGTCGCCCACGAGCCGCCGCGCAGCACCTTGAACGCGGTGCCCCAGAACGGGGTCGAGTACTCCGCGTACGGGAACGCCCGGAAGCCCGGGTACGCGACGAAGTCGCCGCTCGTCCACTCCCAGACGTCGCCCAGCATCTGCTCGCAGCCGAGCGCGCTGGCGCCGCGCGGGTACGCGCCGACGGGGCGCGGCCGGGTCCCACGCCGCCGCCACCTCCCACTCCCGCTCGGTCGGCAGCCGCTTGCCGGCCCACCGCGCGAAGGCCTCGGCCTCGAAGTAGGAGACGTGGCTGACCGGCAGCCGCGGATCGACGGGCGCGACGTGCCCGTAGCGGGTGGTGAGCCAGCACGGCCGCTCCCACCGCCAGTACTCGGGCGCCTGGACGCCGAAGATGAAGCGCCACTCCCAGCCGTCGCGGCTCCAGAGCTCCTCCCGCTCGTACCCGCGGTCGGCGATGAACTCCTGGAACGCGCCGTTGGTGACCGGGAAGCGGTCGATCTCGAACGCCGCGAGCTCGACCTCGTGGCGGCCGTGCTCGTTGTCGTACGGCTCGTGGACGTCGGACCCGATCGGGTACCGCCCGGCGGGGACGGTCACCATCTCCGCGCTGGTGGCGAGTCCGGCCGGTGCGTCGGGCAGGGCCGGCAGCGCCTCGCGATAGCGTCCGGGCGTGAGCTGGATCGTCTGGAGGATCGTCTCGTCGTGCTGGTGCTCGTGCTGGAGGATCAGGTCGTACACGAACCCGTCGCGCAGGAGCGGGTCCTCACCGTCGAGGTCCACCTCCTCCAGCAGCGCGAGCGCCTTCTCCCGCACCTTGTTCACGTACGCGGCAGCGCGCGGGCGGTCCAGCAGCTCGCGTCTGCCGCGGACCACACGCGGGGTCTCGATGGCGTCGTACGTGACCATCAGCTCCTCGTCCATCGGTGGCGCCCCCGAGAGGCGCTGGACGAGCCACAGCTCCTCGAAGACGCCGATGTGGGCGTAGTCCCAGACCGGCGGGCTCATGAGCTGGTCGTACTGGGTGGTCATCCGCTCGTCGTCGAGCGGCGCCAGCAGCGCGAGGGTGCGCCTGCGGGCTTCGTCGAGGTCCGCAGCGATCTGCTGCTTGCGATCCATGGGATGCGTTCCTCCGGCGGCCCGACCGCGAGCCGCATCTTGACCGGGATGGGCTCGCTAGCTGAGGCCGAGCAGGCGTATCCAGCCCGTCTTGCCCCGACTCCGGAATCTCCAGCCGTAGATCATCAGTCGCCTCCTTACTGGCGTGGTTCCGATCCCTATTGCAACATGGTCTCAAAAGACCCGCGACGATCTCACGACGTAATCGTAGGGAACGGACGTTCGGGATGTCATGCGCACGATACTGCGCCGATGCTGAAGACGCCCTTCACGCCGGATGAGCTGGAGCGCTACGCGGCGGTCGCGATCGACCGCTGCCTCGACCTGCGCCCCGGCGAGCTCCTGCTGCTGCACCACGAGCCCGAGCACCGACCGCTGGCGATCGCCCTGGCCGAGGCCGGGTACCGGCGAGGACTGCAGGTGGACGACTGGGTCGCCGATTTCCTCATGCAGCGCGCCGAGATCGACCACGCCTCAGACCAGGTGCTGGGGCGGCTGACGCCGTGGCGCCGGGCCCGCAGCATGGCCAGGACCGAGGCCGGGGCGGCCGTCATCAGCATCGAGGGGCCGAGCGAGCCGGACGCGCTGGCGGCTTCGGACCCCGCCCGGATCGCGCTCCACCGGCGGCGCCTGGTCGAGCAGCTGCCCGAGCTGTTCGAGCGCTACGACGCCGGCTTCGACACCTCGCTGATCATCGCGTACCCCACCGAGGCGTGGGCCCGCCAGGCGTACTCGGAGCTCGAGGCGGACGCCGGCCAGCGGGCGCTGGCCGAGGACCTCCTCGCCTTCTGCCGCATCGGGCCGGAGGACGGAGCGGGCGGCGAGGCGCTGGACCGCCACATCGCGATGCTCCACGAGCGGGCGTCCGTCGTGAACCGGCTGCACCTGCGCGAGCTGCGCTTCCGCGGCCCGGGCACGGACCTGCACGTCGAGCTGACCGAGGACGCCCGGTGGGGCAGCGCGGACGAGACCAACGCGTACGGGCGGACGTACGTCGGCAACCTGCCCACCGAGGAGATCTACACCTCGCCGGCGGCCTCGGCGACCGAGGGCACCGCGCGCTGCACGATGCCGCTGGCCTGGCAGGGACGCCAGTACGAGGACCTCCGCTTCGAGTTCCGGGGCGGCCGGCTGGTCCGGCTGGACGCCCGCACCGAGGACCAGCGCCAGGCGCTGCTCGGCCTGCTGGACGTGGACGAGGGCGGCCGGCGGCTGGGCGAGGTGGCGCTGGTGGACCGCAGCTCGCGGATCGGCCAGCGGGGCCGGCTCTACTGGAACACGCTGCTCGACGAGAACCAGGCGTGCCACATGGCGCTGGGCAGCGGGTTCAAGTCGTGCCGCACGGGCGGGCAGAGCTCGCCCGATCTCAACACCTCGCGCACCCACATCGACGTCATCATCGGGTCGCCGGAGGTCGAGGTGACGGGCAGGACGGTGGCAGGCGAGAACGTGCCGCTGATCGTTGACGGGGACTGGCGGCCGACCTGAGCGGCCGTGCATGCTCTCTCCATGAGCATGCGTGTCGGGGTTGTGGGGGTGGGTCGGATGGGGGCCTTCCACGCGCGAACCCTCGCCGACTGCCCGCTGGTGGACTGGCTGGTCGTGGCCGACGAGGACCGGGAGCGGGCGGCGCGCGTCGCCGCCGAGGTGGGAGCCAAGCCGGCAGCCTCGCCCGCCGGCGTGTTCGCGGCCGGGGTCGACGCGATCGTGGTGGCGGCGTCCACGCCGGCCCACGCGCGCTCGACCTGGACGCCACGGACGACGTGCTGGAGCACGTGGCGCGGGCGGGCATCCTGCTCCAGATCGGGTTCCAGCGCCGCTTCGACCCCGGCTACGTGGCCGCGCGGGAGGCGGTGCGCCGCGGCGACCTGGGCGACCTGTACCTGGTCCGGGCCGCCAGCCACGATCCGGCGCCGCCGCCCGAGGCGTACGTGGCCGGGTCGGGCGGCATCTGGCGCGACCTGCTGATCCACGACTTCGACGTCGTGCCCTGGGTGGTCGGCCAGGAGGTCGTGGAGGTGTACGCGGACGGGGCGGCGCACTCCGAGGTGTTCGACCGCTACGCGGACGTGGACGCGGCGGCGGCGGTCCTGCGCTTCCGAAACGGCCTGCTGGGCATCGTCTCGGGCAGCCGCCACGACCCGCGCGGGTACGACATCCGGCTCGAGGTGTTCGGCGCCCGGGACAGCATCGCGGTCGGTCTGGACGAGCGGACCCCGCTGCGCTCTGTCGAGCCGGAGGTGCCGGAGCCGGCGGCGCCGGGCTACGGCGGCTTCCTGGAACGGTTCGCGACCGGCTACCGGGCGGAGCTGCGGGCGTTCCTGGAGGCGGTTCGCGACGGCCTGCCCAGCCCGTGCACGGGCGCGGACGCGCGCCGGGCGCTGCGCCTGGCCCTGACGGCGGAACGGTCGCGGTCCCAGCACCGCCCGGTGGCGGTGTGGGAGGTGGGCTGAGGGGCGTGGCATCGCCGCCGTAGCCTTGGCTCCCATGCAGGACGGAGGATCGGCGGCTGAGCTGCTCGTGGCGGGGACCGACGCGACGTACGAGGCGGGGTTCCGCAGCGGCGACTACGCGCGCGCGGAGGACCTTCTGCAGGAGGCCCTGCGGCGGGCGCGGGCGGACGGGGACCGGGCCACCGAGGCGGGCGCGCTCGACCGCCTCGGGTGGGTGATGCACTTCCGGGCGCTCGACGGGAACCGCGCGGACGCCGACACCGAGGCGGAGGAGTCCCTCTTCCAGCAGGGCCTCGCCATCCGGCGCGAGCTCGGCGACCCCGCGACGATCGCCGCCTCCCTGTTCAGCCTCAGCCTCGTGCACCAGGTGCTGCGCCGCGACGCCGCCGCCGCCATGCCGTACCTCTGGCAGGCGCTCGACCTGGCCGACGCGCACGCCGACGTTCTCCTCCGCTCCGAGTGCCACCGCCACGTCGGCTTCTACTACGCGCGCGACGACGTCCAGCCGGAGGAGGCGGTCCGCCACTTCCAGGTCTCCCTCGAGCTCCGGCACGAATGGGGCGACCCCCGCTGGATCCCCAGCGGCACGTTCGTGCTCGGCATGGCCCAGCTCGGCGCCGGCCGGCCCGCCGAAGGCGTCGCGCTGATCCGCCAGGCCGTGGCCGAGAGCCGCGACGCCGGCCTCTCCGAGCAGCGGATCGAGGGCATGGAGGACTGGCTCCGCCGCGCCGAGGCCGGCGAGTCCCCCTGGCGGGCGTGACCCGGCCCGCGTTCCAGCCCTTCGCGCTCGAGGAGTGGCAGTCCCGCCACGAGCAGGGTGTGGACTTCCCGCTCGCGGACAGCGGCGTGGAGCCGGTCCGCCTGCGCGAGCTGGTGGAGCTGGGCGCCGACCTCGACGCCCTGCTCGACCTGCCGCTGCACTACCCGGAGGTCAACGGCACGCCGGCCCTCCGGCAGCGGATCGCCGACCTGTACCCGGGCCAGACGCCGGCCAACGTGCTGGTCACGGCCGGCGCCGCCGAGGCCAACGCGATCGTCGTCGCCGCGCTCGCGAACCCGGGCGACGAGGTCGTCGCGATGACCCCCTCCTATCCCCAGGTCGAGGGCATGGCCCGCAACCGGGGCTGCCGCGTGCGCACGTTCGGCCTCGACCCGGACGACGGCTGGCGGCCCGACCTCGCGGCGCTCGACGCCCAGGTGACCCCCGCGACCCGGCTCATCGCCGTCTGCAACCCGAACAACCCGACCGGCCGCGTCCTGGACGGCAGCGAGATGACCGCGATCGCCGCGGCCGCCAGCCGGACCGGCGCCTGGCTCCTCGCGGACGAGGTCTACGCCGGCACCGAGCGGACCACGGACGCCGAGACCCCGACGTTCGTCGGCCGCGCCGAGCGCGTGATCGCGGTCGGCAGCCTGTCCAAGGCGTACGGCCTCCCCGGCCTGCGGCTGGGCTGGGCCGTCGCCCCCGAGGCCATGATCCAGGCCCTGTGGCGGCGCCACGAGTACCTGACCATCGCGGCGTCGGCGCTGAGCATGGCCCTGGCCGAGGCCGCGCTCGCGCCCGACGTGCGGGCCCGGCTCCTGGCGCGCGGCCGGGCGCTCGTCCGGCGCGGCGCGGACGTGCTGACGGCGTGGGTGGCCGCCGAGCGCGGCCGCCTCTCGATGGTCGAGCCGGCGGCCGCGGCGTTCGGCTTCGTCCGCGTCCACACCGGGGAGGGCTCGCTGGCGCTGGCCGACCGGCTGCGCCGCGAGGCGAGCGTGCTCGTCGCGCCCGGCGCCTGCTTCGGCCTCGACGACCACCTGCGCATCGGCCACGCGCTGTACCCCGACCGCCTGCCCGAGGCGCTGGAGCGGATCAGCCGCCGGCTGACCTGACCGGACCCCCTCGAACGAATCGCTCCGGCGGCGCTCGCCGTCGCGGCCGCGGCGCGCTCGTTCGGCCGCGCGGTGGCGGAGACGGCCGGAGGTCGAGGTGTACGCTGAGGCAGGGGTATCGCGGTATCTTCGAGCCGCATGTACGGTCCGGTCATCCAGGGCAGCCAGTTCAGCCTGCGCCCGCCGCGTCTGGACGATGCCGGGGCCATGGTCGGCTGGTTCGCGGACCCCGAGGTCACCGCGCGCCTGTCCATGCGCATGGCCGTGTCCCTCGAAGGCGAGGAGGCGTGGCTCCGGGGGGCCGAGGAGGCCCGGGACTCGATCGTCTGGGTGGTCGAGCACGAGGACCGGCCCGTGGGCACCACCGCGATCGGCGCCATCGACTGGGTCAACCAGCACGGCACCACCGGCACGCTCATCGGCGACAAGACGGTCTGGGGCCGGGGCATCGCGCGGGAGCTGATGCGGCTGCGCGCGGACTACGCGTTCACGCAGTACCCGTTCGGCAAGCTGAAGTCCGGCTACCTGGAGGGCAACGAGGCCAGCCGGCGCGCCCAGCTCGCGGCCGGCTACCGGGAGGTCGGCCGGCTGCGCCGGGAGCACTTCCGGGACGGCCGCTGGCTCGACCACGTCCTCACCGAGCTGCTGCGCGAGGACTGGGAACGCGCCCGCCATCCGCACATCAGCTTGTAATCAGTAGCCTGCCACCGCTTCCCCGGCGTTTCACCTGGGGGGCTCAGGCTGGGTAGCAGGGTGCGCATCGCCTACGTCACTGAAACGTGGTTCCCCTCGGTCAACGGCGTCGTGACGCGCCTGGCGGCGACGGTCTCCGAGCTGGCCCACCGCGGCCACGAGGTGCTGGTCGTCGCCCCGCACGTGTCGGGGACCGGTGACTGGAAGGAACCTCCGGGCGCCACCGTGCGCCACGTGCCGAGCGTCGGCCTGCCCTTCATCTACGGCGGCCAGCCGTGGGGCCTGCCGCTGCCCCGCGTGGTCGGGCTGCTCGACCGCTTCGCACCCGACCTGATCCACGCGGTCTGCCCGACCGTGCTCGGCTGGGCCGGCGTGCTGCAGGCCCGGTTCCGCGGGCTGCCCCTGGTCTGCTCGTACCACACGCACGTCGCGCGGTACGCGCACTACTACCACCTCGGCTTCGCCGAGCGGCCCGTCTGGGCGCTGATCCGGCGGGCCCATCGCCACGCCCACGTCAACCTGGCCGCCTCCGAGGAGTCGCGCGACGAGCTGCAGGCGCACGGCGTGCGCGACGTCGGCGTCTGGCGGGGCGGCGTGGACCTCGGGCTGTTCCACCCCGGCCACGCGAGCGACGAGATGCGGACGCGGCTGACGGCCGGTCACCCCGAGCGCCGGCTCTGCATCTACGTGGGCCGGCTGGCCGCCGAGAAGGGCATCGACCGGCTGCTGCCGCTGGCCGCCCCCGGCGGCGACCGCCACCTGGCGCTGGTCGGCGACGGCCCCGCGATGACGGGTCTGCGGCAGGCGTTCACGGGCATGCAGGCGACGTTTCCGGGCCGGCTGGCCGGCCGGGAGCTGGCCGCCGCCTACGCCTCCTCGGACGTGTTCGTCTTCCCGTCCACCACGGACACGCTCGGCCTGGTGCTGCTGGAGGCGATGGCCTCCGGCCTGCCGGTCGTGGCGGCCCGGTCGCCCAGCTCCCGGAGCCTGCTGGACCGCGCCCCGGCCGGCGGCCTGTTCGAGCCGGACGACTCCGCGGGCCTGGTCGCGACCGTCCGGCGCTGGCTGGGCGCCCCCCTCGACCGCCGCCATCTGGCCGAGGAGGCGCGGCGCACCGTGTTCACGTGGGGGCGGGCGACGTCGGAGCTGCTGACCGAGTACGAGCGGGCCATCGCACTGGCCGGGAGGCGCGCCGCCGCATGACCTGGAGCACCGCCGACCTGCACATGCACACGACGTGCAGCGACGGCCGGCCGACGCCCGAGCAGCTGGCCGTCCACCTCTCCCGCAGCCGGTTGGCGGTCGTCGCGGTCACCGACCACGACACGGTCGAGGGCGCGCTGCGGGTCGAGGACGCGCTGGCCGGGGCCGGCCCCGAGGTCGTCATCGCGAGCGAGGTCAGCAGCGCCGACGGCCACGTCCTGGCGCTGTTCATCGGCCGCGACGTGCCGGCCGGCCGGAGCGCCGGGTGGACGATCGAGGCGATCCACGACCAGGGCGGGCTGGCGGTCGCCGCGCACCCGTTCTCGGTGGTGCTCGGCGTCGGCGAGCTGGCCGCCCGGCTCCCGTTCGACGCGATCGAGATGATCAACGGGTCGCCTCTGATGGAGGTCCCCAACGCCCGGTCGCGCAGCCGCCTGGCCCGCCGCGGCGTGGCCCTGGTCGGCGGCTCGGACGCGCACGTGGCGGCGGCGGTCGGCGGCGTCCACACCGTGTTCCCCGGGGCCGGCGCGGCCGACCTGCGGGCGGCCATCGTGGCCCGGCTGACCCGGCCGGCGCTCGACCGGGTGGCCCACGCCGCCGCCTGGCCGGGGCACCTGGCCTGGCTGACGTGGTCGCACCTGCGCCGGTCCGCTCAGCGCTCGGGCCCGGTCGGCACCCCCACGTAGATCGCCTTCGGGCGGATCGACGTCCGCCGCTCGTACTCCTCCATCGCGTGGGCCAGCCAGCCCGCGGTCCGCGCGATGCCGAAGATCGCCTCGCTGGCGCCCCGCCGCATGCCGGCCAGGTGGGCCAGCGAGCCGAGCGTGAAGTCGATGTTCGGCGCCGGCAGCCCCCGCTCCCCGGTCGCCGCCAGCACGGCCTCGATCGTGGCCAGGCGGCGGTGGCCGCGCCAGCACTGGCGGAGCATGTCGAGCAGGACCGGCGCGCGCGGGTCGCCCCGCGGGTAGAGCCGGTGGCCGAATCCCGGCAGCCGGTCACCCCGGCGCAGGCGCTCGCCGATCACGGCGGCCGAGCGCTCGGGCCGGGCGATGTCGGCCAGCAGGTCCTCGGCCGCCAGCGAGGCGACCGCCTGCATGGCGCCGCCCAGCGCGCTGAGGCCGACGCTGACCACGGCGTACGGGTCGGCGGCGATCGAGGCGGCCATGCGCGCGGCCAGCGTGGACACGCTCAGGTCGTGGTCGGCGACCAGGACGAGCGCCGCGTTGAGCGCCTCCAGCCCGCCCCGCGGCGGCCGCACCTCGGTCAGGCCCGCCCACAGGCGGGCCGCCATCGAGCCGGTGAACGGCTGCCGGGGGCGCACGCGCAGGACCGGCTCCACCTCGCCCTCGCGCGGCAGCCCGTCCACCATCGCCGCGATCAGGCGGCGGCCGGTGACGACGACCGCCCGCTCGCCGGTGTCGTAGCGGAGGGGGTCGAGCGCGGCCAGGACGGGCATGGCGACGCGGAGCCGGTCGAGCGGCAGCGTGGCGTCGGGCAGCGCGGACTGCACGCGCCCGGCGGCCTCCAGCGCGGACTCGTCCGCGGCCCAGGGCTGGACGTCGCGCAGCTCGCCCGTCCAGAGGAACTGCGCCACCTCCTCGAACAGGCGCGTGCGGGCGAGCAGGAAGAGATCCTCGCCCCGGTAGAAGATCGAGTCGTCCTCGATCGCCGTCAGGGCCGACTCGATGCGCAGCTCGGCGCCCTGGGGCCGGTCCCGGCGCCCGCGCTTGACCAGGCGGTCGACCTCGGCGAGGGCGAACCGGCTGCGTCCGGCCGCGTCGCGCTCGCGCCGGAGCAGGCCCCGGCTGACATAGGCGTAGAGCGTCGCCGGTTTCACGCCCAGACGCTCCGCCGCCTCCTGAGCCGTCAGCAGCCCGCCACGCATCGTCGTCGCCAGTTTACCATGTTGATTATTGATCAATATTGACATAATCAACTGGAGCGCGTCAACATCGAGGTCATGGACAGCAGCTGGTTGCTCCGGCCGGTTTCCCCCCCGCCCCGGCCCTCCCCCGCGAGGGGGGAGGGAGAGCCCGGGGAGTTCTTCCGGGAGACGTTCCCGTACTCGCTCCCGCCGCTGACGCGGTTCGAGGCCGAACCCGTGGCGCTCGACCCGGCGCCCGCCATCTGGATCACCGACACCACGTTCCGCGACGGGCAGCAGAGCCGGGCGCCGTACACGCCCGATCAGATCGCCGACCTCTACACGCTGCTCGCCCGGCTGGGCGGACCGCACGGCATGATCCGCCAGAGCGAGTTCTTCCTGTACACGGAGAAGGACCGCCGGGCGATGGAGCTCTGCCGGGAGCAGGGCCTGCGCTACCCGGAGATCACGGGGTGGATCCGCGCCTCGCTGGACGACTACGAGCTGGTCCGGGCGGCGGGCCTGCGCGAGACCGGCATCCTGGCGTCGATCTCCGACTACCACATCTACCGGAAGATGCGGTCGGACCGGCAGACGGTGCTGGACGGCTACGCGCGCGTGGTCGAGGCCGCGCTGGGCGACGGCGTCGTGCCCCGCGTCCATCTCGAGGACGCGACGCGGGCGGACGTCCAGGGCGTGGTCGTGCCGTTCGTGCGCCGGCTGATGGAGCTGGGGCGCCAGGCCGGCATCCAGGTGAAGATCCGCTACCCGGACACGCTGGGCGTCGGCGTCCCGCACCCCAACGCCGCCCTGCCCCGGGGCATCCCCCGGCTGACGGCGGCGCTGCGTCACGAGGCGGGCGTGCCGCCGGAGGCGCTCGAGTTCCACGGCCAGAACGACCTGGACGCGATCATCCCCAACGCCGTCTCGGCCTGGCTGTACGGCGCGGCGGCCAACAACGGCACGCTGCTCGGCATCGGCGAGCGGAGCGGCAACACGCCGATCGAGTCGCTGGTCTTCTGGCTGATCTCGCTGACGGGCGACGCCCAGGGCATGGACACGCTGGCCCTGACCGACATCGCGGAGTACTACCGCCGCATCGGCGAGCCGGTGGACGTGCGCCTGCCGTTCGTGGGCGAGAACTTCAACGTGACGCGGGCCGGCGTCCACGCCGACGGTCTGATCAAGGACG